>NZ_JBMPOW010000023.1:0-101303 GCF_049340205.1 Undibacterium sp. Ji49W
GGATTATATTCACTACTATAATCACGACCGGATCAAGGTCAAACTAAAAGGACTGAGTCCTGTGCAATACAGAAATCAGTCCTTGGCTACTTAGATAATTAACGTCCAACTTAATGGGGTCACTTCAGATGCCGGGTGGCTTTTCTATTTTGGTGGGTCGGCGGGAATCGAAAAGTACGCAAATAAAGGCTATTAGGCCGACTTCATGGAATTTACTGCGATAGTTACTGCATTTAATTTTCTTCGTTCCGACAAAGTGCAATTCAGCTTGCAAACTTACTGTATCTAAGTAAACCTTGGAATACAGTAGATACTTCTTAATAAAAACTTCAAAAGCCCAATCTGAAATATTGCAAAATAAATAAATGCTATTGAAAAAATTATGCGCCGTAGACACCGAAATTATGCACTTAAAAACAAAAGTGCATTAACAGCTAAATTTAACCGTAATGATGGCATTGCGGGCGTAGTTTATATTCTTGAAAACCCAGGACTTGCACAGGGGTATTACAAGATTGGATGCAGTCGCTATTCCGGTGAGAAAAGGGCAAAAGAATTAAATCGAGATGCTACAACGGGTACCCCAGGCATGTTCCGCGCACTTGTTGAATTCAGAACTAAAGATTGTGGTTTGTCCGAAAAATTAGTGTTCGCAGAATTAACACCCTATCGACGAGGGAAATGGGGGCAAGAATTTTTTGAAGTCGATTTGAGTTTGGTAAAAAGTGTAATTGCGCGTATTTGTAGCGAGGTTGATAGCAGCTTCGATACTCTAAGTAGTGTGGAAAAAACTATCGATTTAGACGCAGATAGTCTCAACAAAAGCACCTCACATGCAAAACATCAAGTCGAAATTGAAGGCAGATTAAATATTCAAATACCCGATCTCACTACAAAAGTGCAAACCCCAAATCAAGTCTTGGTAAATGTCGATTATGAGAAAAAGAAAATAGTTTGCACTACTAATATAGTCTTGATTGTAGGTCTCGCTGCTTGTGTTTTTTTTGGGTTTTCCCCTTTATTTGAGCCTCGCCAAAAGAATACTGCTCCATTAGTTCCCGTGGCGTCGCCTGCATTCACGTCTTGGCCGCGAGATACAATTAATGACGGCAGAGATTCAATTTCCAATAAGCCGGAAACCGGATATCGAAATAGTCGCTTTAAGTTTTCAATAGGATATATTCCAAGCGAACTATCTGCTCAGGGCGAATCTGAAAATGGCGACGGACAAGTTTTTTCATCAAATAATTTGACTACCGTACTAAGGGTATATGGATCATTAAATATTGATGCACTTTCATTAGAAAACGCATTTAATGCGGAGATACTACGTCCTGACACTCCAGAGCTGAGTCGACAAATTACATATAAAAAACTTAAAAATAATTGGTATGTGGTTTCTGGAATATCTGACAGAAAAATTTTCTATCTAAAATGTTTTTTAGTCGACAATCATTTCGTTACCTTAGAAATTACTTATCCAGAGTCAGAAAAAAAACATTGGAACGAAGAAGTTTTAAAAATCGCTAGTAGTTTCAAAGTTGTAGATTAATTTTGATAGGATTTTTGGGAGATACAGATATTTCAAGAATTTAATAGATTCTGTATTCTGAAATATGACCGTACTCATTTAATATTATTTTCTTTTTTGATTCTCTCTATTAAATTACTTAGACACTCTTTTAGTGCTTGCTGTTCAGGAATGGAAAACGGTGCGACGAATTGAACGGTTGTAGACATAGAATCGGCTTTTCTGGGGATTTGTACTTGCATAGTTCCTCCCATCGAAATAGCGTCTAGAATCCGCATTGCAGAAACGGTATCTTTAAATGTTGCAAGTGTATAGTTTTCACTCTCAGAATCGATGGCATTTTCGGAAATAAGGTTAATGTTTTGTGTAGGGAATGCGAGGTAAATTTTATCTTGACGTTTTAATGGAGTCACTTGCCCGTTAATCTCATTAGCATCTAATACGCCAAATTTAATAGCAGATATAAAACTAGAATAAATGACCAAGGAAAAATCAATTGCTCTGGCACTATTTTTTTGCAACGGGTCATTGTAGACAATCATGGAACGTGCCCCACATGACTTTTGCCCGCCTTCATCTCTCGTGATTTGAAAGTCGGAATGTGCTGCTGTGGCGACTGAGAAATTCTGTGCAGTCGCACAATTGCAAGTTAGGATAGCCAATAAAAGCAATTTTTTCATTTTTGCTCTAATTCTCGAATGTATGCACGGCTTTCGGTATAGAACTCTGTCAAGGCTTTTTTTGCCTCCCTGCTGGCTTTATTATAGCCCCCATGGATCAGTGCGTTAAGGCTACTTGCTGCCTTTCCTCCCAGTGTTTTTGCCCCTGTTGACCGCTCCCACGGTTTCCACTGGCGAATTAACTCTGATTGTTTCGTCCGTTCCTCTACTGTCCACTTTCTCATGATCTGCCTCGTTTAATAGTTCGTTTGCGGGAATTTCTTTTTTTCCGTGCGCGTGCGCGGGTGTGCGCGTATTGCTCGGAATACTCATACCGTCATTGTTGACTTGCTGCTGATAGGCGACATTCTGCTGTCGCACAAAGGTGGCGGCTTTAGGGTATTTGATTTCCGCCAGTGTTTCTAAGGTCGTCCTGCATTGTGATTGTGCCTTGAATGCCAGGCGCATATACATTTCGGTTGCATTCATGTGCTCGCCCATATTCAAAGCTGCACGCCTTGCTAACTCATTAAACATCGCGTCAAGTGCTATCGCCTGGGCCGTAAGTGTATTTTCCACCTCAGATAAGTCCCCTGATTCCACTTTTTTGGTTTGATCTCGAATAACTCCCACAGCCTCATTCGCATTGACGCTACCAAATAGAAACTTTGAAAAATTGGCGGCGGTGTAGGCATTTAGAACAATTGGCGAGAGGCTCAACTCTGCAATTTGCTGTTCAGGGGTTTTTCCTTCGATTTTTGTTACCGTTAAATTCTTGTCTGCGCTAGACTTATTTTTTACTGAATTGGACATGTGCACACCTTTTAAACTTGTCATTTTTATGGCAGCTTGTGCCGGATCGATATTGCTTTTCTTGGGCAGTCCAATGCTTGCTTAAATTCCCCTTGAGATGGTAAATCTATAGAGGTGTACGTTAGGCGTACAAAGAAACAAGCAGAAAACAGTTATTTAAGTACGCTATCCGTAGTTAGACAGTGCATTCGTTTCTCTTGCTGGTACGGGAGGCGTACTTAAATCACTTTTTTTCAATTGCTTAACTACGCTGGTCGTACTGGGCATTTTTTTTTCAGATATCTGTATCGCGTCTAGCCAACGATTGTTTGGGCGAGTTGTTGATGCTGCGTCAAGCTTGCCCTCGCAATGGTCGATTGCAAGCCATCCCAAGGCGTACAGGCTGCATTTATGCAATCCACCCTGTCTGGTAAGGTCAATTAGCCCAGATGCGTATAGCTCCTTTAAAGCCTTATTGAGAGTATCTTTAGATTTCCAGCCGCGCTGACGCATTAAAGTCCATGCTGGCGACAAGTCCCCGTTATGTCCCCAGCGATATTGGCTGCACAAATCAAGCAATAATTTATTTGCGTAGGGCGATAGCCGTGCCAAGGCTTTGCACTGGAGAACCTGTAAAGGCAAAGTTAAAAATTGCCCTCCGGCTCGCGATGCTTTTGCTTGTTTAAGAGCGCGTGATTTTGCGTTGCTCATGTTTTCACCTAATGCATTGTGACCAGGCATGGCAGTTGCAATTTCAGACGTTCGCTAGTTGCCAGTTCAGCGAGTTCCTTTTTACGTTCTTGATAGTTCTTTCCACGGGCAATTAGATAAGCATTTCGCGATTCGATCTTTTCCAAAAAATTCAATTCGCCTTTGGTTAACAATGCTCGATTCAAGTTTGCGGGGTTACCAAAAACAACTTGATTAATCATCTTTACTTCATTGGTGTAATGGTGGCTTAGCGTTTCTTTGCCTGCCTCTGCACGCACTTCTTTTAGCGTATCCATCATGCGGCAAAAGCTTATAGATACTTCCTTGCGGGTATCTAGCCAAGTTGACTGCTGCGCTAATTCGTCGCGCATTTTAAGGAATGCATCTACTAACCTGGCCTGGCCTTGCCGTGACTTTCTCCCGCCGATAAATGGCATTGAAAAAAGGGCCGCCCGTTCGCTTAGCTCTATGAGTCTTTGCTTTTTCCCTTGTTCGCTTAAATAGATGGACTCCTTGAATTCTAGGTGTCCTATCATTCCTTCATCAATTAATTTTGTTAGCGATTGCAGCACATTGTCATGCCGCCTTCCAAACTCCGTAGCGATGATCAGAGAATTTGTCACGGGTTTGCCGTTATGCAGATGCACAAGCCTTTCATTGGTCGCAAGATTGATTGACTGGCTCATTTTGCAAACCCATCTGCTTGATAATTCAGCGGGTCGGCAAAGAATTTATGTAGTTCGCGGTTAGGATAGGCCGTGCAACGTTCGGAAAAACGTACCGGCTGCGGTGCTTTACCGGCGCGGACTAGCTGGCGGAATTTTTCACGGCAGAACGGTGAAAAAGGGGCTATTTGATGCCAGCGTGAAAAACCATCCAAGGGCAGCGTTTGGGATGGTATGGTTAAATTCTGAGTGAAGTTTCTCATGAGCGCCTATCGTTGCTTTGTTGCCGCCATATACAGCGGATTGTGGCCACAATAGACTTACTCAATTAAAGCTAGAATACCTTCTGCGAGCAGCGGCTAGCCTTTGCGTGCACCGACTAAGTAGGCGCAAGCGTGTTTTGCAGGGCTTTCCTTGCCGTCGAGAATGACATTTCAAGTGCCGCACATTCTTGCTCTGCACAGATATCACGGCTGCTATATTTTCCGCTTGCCCATATTTGCCTTATTGCATCTCGTTTTGCACGATTTCCATTCTTATCATGCATAACGTCAGCCGCTTTTTTTGAATTCTTCGAGCGGGTCTGGCATTGAACCGTAATCACAAGAAAGGCAATGGTCCGCGCATTTAGGGGATTTTTTTCGATATACTCCTGAAGTACATCTATACCCGATTGGTTTGCTATCTCAAATAATTTATTTGCTACTGCAATATCTGTTCTTGTGAGTTTAGCCCACTGATGAAATTCTCCTAAGTTCAAATTGGGCAATGCGTCACAAACGCCCTGAATTCCGGCTAAAACCTCAGCTTGAATCAAAGAATTGGTTTCAATATCTATTTCGTTATTTTCCATAGCCTTACCTTCTTTTCGTAACCGTAATGATTACCACAAATGGCTTGATTATTTTCTATGCGGCCTTTATAGGTATAATCTGTGCGCCTACCTTCAAACCGTCAACGTAATCGGCCCACGCCTGCATCATTCGTTTGCGCTCGTCCAAGTATTGCGCCTTTTGGTACACGCCTTTTACGCCTTGTTCCTTGTGGGCTAATTGGCGGTCTATGGCGTCAGTATTCCAGCCCAATTCAGCCAGCATGGTTGCTGCTGTGTGTCTGAAGCCGTGTGGCTGGATAATGTCGCTGGTGTAACCCAGCGTCTTTAATGCGGCATTGATGGTATTTTCTGAAAGTGGCCTTGCTCCGGCGCGGACTCCAAATACAAATTCGCCATTACCGGTTAGCGGTTGCAAATCGCGCAACAGGCTTATTACTTGGTCTGCAAGAGGTACGATGTGATCTGCGCCGGTTTTGGTGGCGACATAGCGCCATTCTTTCGCGTCAAGGTCGATTTGCTCCCACTTGGCGCACCTGAACTCTACGGGGCGGGTAAAAACAAAAGGCAATATGCGCAAGGCTGCTTTGACCATTGGTGTACCGGTATAGCCCTCGATATCGCGTATTAACTGGCCTAGTTGTTTGGGGTCTTTTATGTGCGAGAAGTTCTTGGTAACGTGCGGGCTTAGTGCGCCTATCAGGTCGGCTGCAATATCACGCTTTGCTTTGCCAGTGGCGATTGCATAGCGCCATATCTGCCCTGCTACTGCGCGTAACCTGTTTGCCGCTTCGGATGCGCCACGCTGCTCCACTCTGCGTAAACATTCCAAAAGGGTAGGGGCTTCAAGGACTGCAATGGGTTTGCGGCCTATCCAGGGGAACAGGTCTTTTTCCAGATAAGCCAGGGTGCGGCTGCTGTGGCTGTCTGACCACGTGTGTTTTTGGTTGTCGAACCACTCTTGCGCCACATGCTGAAAAGAATCTACAGGCGGCAAACCTGACGCTTCCAGCTTTTCATTGGCAATGGCCTTCTGTTGTGTGGCGCGGATTTCTTTACGTGCATTGCTGGGGTCAGTACCTGCGGCAACGAGAGCGCGGGCTTCTGCGGCTTTTTCTCTTGCAAGTTTAAGGCTTGTATCTGGGTAGCTGCCAAGGCTGATGGTTTTGCGCTTTCCTGCAAAAGTGTAGTCAAACCGCCATGCTCTGGCACTGCCTTTGACGGCAAGCAACAAATACAGACCGCCGCCATCGTCCAGGCGCTTTTTACCCTCGTGGGTCGTAGCGTCCTTTTTTAAGGCGGCTAGGGTCGAACTGGATATTTTGTTGATTGCCATTGCAGTACCCTCGTGCAGTAACCGTAAATGCAGTAACTCGCTTGCAGTAAATGACGATTTTGCGCGTTACTGCGATAGTTACTGCATATTAGCATTGCTATGGATGGTTAACAATGGGTGACTATGGGCAATAAAAAACCCGCTCTCCTATGAGGAAGGGCGGGTTTTAGGCAAACTCGGTAATGCGTTTGCAGTAATATGGTGGAGTCGGCGGGAATCGAACCCGCGTCCAGAAGCACTCTACAGACAGTTCTACATACTTAGTGCTGCCATTTGATTTAATCCTGACGACGCGGACGCACACGCTGCGGCAGGACGAGTTACCTATTATTTAATCGAGAGTCAAGTAACCCGGCTCAAGACGATTCCATATGAATGTCCTTACTGCTGTTGCCAGCCCACCCTATGGACGAAGTGGTGTAAGGTTAGCCGGTATTAAGCGGCTAATGCGTACGAGTTATCGTTTGCAGTTATATAGTTCAGATTGTATTTACGAGGTAGTCTGGCCTCGGTATGCCCTGCGCTGCTTTGCAACCCCTGTCGAAACCTGGTCGACCCCTAAGCATTGCTAGTATATCTCATATGTGGCTGTGGGCGTAAGATTCAAGAGCCGACGCCTGTAAATGTTTGGCGCGTACCAGTTCCAGCAGTTCCAGCGGGCTGTCGATGATGGCATCGGCTTTCCAGTGCTTGGGTTCGGTGGCACCGCAATAACCCCATGCGGCAGCAATACTGGTCATGCCGGCAGCTTCGGCAGCCTGGATGTCGCGCAGGTCATCACCGACGTACCAGCAGTTTTCCGAGCGTATACCCAGCTGTCTGGCTGCTTCCAGCAAGGGGGCAGGGTGAGGTTTGGAGTGGGGCGTGGTGTCGCCGGATACCACGCACCGCGCCTCTTGCAGATCCAGCAACGGAATCAGCGGCAGGGTAAAACGCATGGCTTTGTTGGTGACAATGCCCCAGCTGACGCCCAGTACGTCCAGCCCCCTGAGCAGATCGGGTACCTGTTTGAACAGGGTGCTGTGGACAACCAGCGCAGACGCATATTGGTCCAGAAATTCATCACGCATGGCGATGAAATCAGGGTGTTCCGGGGTGATATTGAAGCCAGCACCCAGCAAACCCCTGGCACCGGCAGATGCATGGGGACGCAGGCTTTGGTAGTGGGCGGGAGCCAGTTGACGCTTGGCGCGCATGACGTTGACTGCTGCTGCCAGATCGGGGGCGGTGTCTGCCAGGGTGCCGTCCAGGTCAAAAAGAATCGCTTGTGGTGTTTGCATAGGAGAAAATCAAGGTGGTACCTCTTGCCTGGCGGCACGGGGTACCCGGTTATTCAATTCACACTGGGCGTGTGCAGGCGACCATGTAGTTGACGCTGGTATCTGCATTCAGAGAATAGATTTGGGTCAAGGGGTTATAACTCAAGCCCTTCATGGATTGAATTTGTAAGCCGGCGTTACGGATGTCTTGCGACAATTCTGCCGGGGTGATGAACTTGGCATAGTCATGCGTGCCCTTGGGCAGCATTTGCAGCAGGTATTCTGCACCGATGACGGCAAACAAATAAGACTTGAAGTTGCGGTTCAGGGTGGAAAAGAATACATGGCCACCCGGTTTGACCATTTTGGTACAGGCTTTGACGATGGATGCCGGGTCGGGCACATGTTCCAGCATTTCCATGCAGGTGACGATGTCAAACTGCCCAGCTTCTGCTTCTGCCATGTCTTCAGCAGCGATTTTTTGATAACGCACACTGATGCCAGATTCCAGGCCATGCAGGTCAGCCACTTTCAGTGCCTTGTCGGACAGGTCTATGCCGGTGACATTGGCGCCTTTTTTTGCCATGGATTCTGCCAGGATGCCGCCGCCGCAACCGACGTCGATGACGCGTTTGCCAGCCAGCGGTGCCAGCTGATTGATCCATTCCAGGCGCAGGGGATTGATTTCATGCAAGGGGCGGAATTCGGAGGTGGGGTCCCACCAGCGATGGGCCAGCTCACTAAATTTTTGGATTTCTGCGGGATCAGCGTTCAAAGTGGACATGGTAGTTACCTGAAAATGCCAGCAAGGGCACAAACTGCAAAAACCGTATTGTAGGCTATTCAAGTCCTGATCGCATTGTGTAAGCGCAGCAAGATGGCACGGGAGTGATGGCGCATCCATCCGGGATGCTGTTTGATATCACCAAAAAACAAAAAACCCCGCGATTGCGGGGTTTTTTACAGCAAAACGAGTTTTGCTTGCGTGCTGAATTACTTCAGGTTGCGTGTACCAACAACTTCGATTTCTACACGACGGTTTTTGGCGCGGCCATCTGCAGTTTTGTTATCTGCAACTGGTTGTTTTTCGCCTTTGCCTTCAGTGTACACACGGTTAGCTTCGATACCTTTGCTTACCAGGTAAGCTTTTACAGCTTCAGCGCGACGGATGGACAATTTTTGGTTGTATTCGTCAGAGCCAACAGAGTCAGTATGACCAACAGCGATCACGACTTCCAGATTGATGGCTTTCAGTTTCGATGCCATGTCATCCAGTTTGACTTTCGCTTCTGGTTTCAGAACAGCTTTGTCAAAATCAAAGAACGCGTCAGCAGCAAACGTTACTTTTTCAGAAGTAGGTGCTGGTGGTGGTGGCGGTGGTGTTACTGGTGCTGCTGGCGGAGGTGTTACTGGAGGTGCAACCGGTGCTGGTGGCGCTGGTTGTACCAATGGTGCATCGCAACCTGGAACCGCATCAGCTGGTGTCCAGTAGCCAGTGCGCCAGCACAGACCAAATGGATCACGAGCAATTACACCACGACCATCTTGCACATAAGCGCTATATGGTGTGTTTGCTTTGATATCTTGCTGTGCGGAAGCAGAAAAGGATGCAACTGCGGACGCTGCGATAACGAGCTTGACTAAATTTTTCATATTTCTCCTCTCGGGTGAGATTATTACCGCAGATGAACTGCGCGAATTACTGCATAAAACCAGATATTACCACGGGGATGATGACATTACTATTTCGTCAAACATCCCAACAGCCTTAAATTAACATGCGTTCTATTTTGCCATAGCCATCAATATAAAGACGAAAATTGTTAAATCGGCAAAGTCACAGTTAGTTAAATATGTCGTATTTTGACAACGAAACGTATGCTTTGGCAAGTTAAATCCAGTTTTGAAGCAGAAATATTTTGTTTTTGACCATGAATTAGAGGGTTTTCTCCGTTGAAATTATTTAGCCAGACCCCGTCCTTCAATAACGATGCGCCGGTTTGGTGCGAGACATTCGGTCAGTTTTGCCTTCGGTAACTTGTCATCGCAAGCTTTTATTTGTTGGGTTTTTCCCATGCCCATGGTATCCATAGGGGCATTCAGGCCCTTGCTGCCAAGGTAGGCGACCACGGCATCGGCATTCTTTTCAGATAATTTCTGGGTTTGCGCATGGCTGCCGATCAGGTCCGTATGGCCACTCACCACGATCAGCTCAACTTTGGTGCAGTTTGCCAGCTTGCCCATCACTTCATTGTCGATACGCTCTTTACCCTTGCTATTTAGTACAGGTAGCTGTACAGACTTCTTGTGTTCAAAGATGTCATCGCTTTGCAGCGTGATGGCAAAGTCGCAACGCTTGAGTGGTGTGGGCGGGGCAGGTGTTGTTGCTGGCGTGGGCACCGCAGGAGTTGCTGCCGTGGCGGCAGATGCGGGGGCTTCCGCAGTTTGCGCTGCCGGCGCAGCGGCGCTGGTTTGGGCAAAAGCTGTGGAAACGGGCAGGGCGAATGCTGCGAGCACGTAAAGTGCTGTCAATTTTTTTAACATGGTTGTCTCCGTGAGGGATGGATTATTTTGTCAGGTGTTTTTTATTATGCTTTTGATTAAATCATATAAATTTGCGATGAGGCTGTCATTTGGATGACAGTTGCCAAAAGGCAATATTGCGATGTGAAACGCTGACTTTGCCCCTGCATTGCGCTCAGTTTGCCAACTGAATTGCTATAAATGGAATTCGGCTATCGAGGCATGCTAAAATCAAGAGTTAAACGTCAGACTTTGTGAAAGACGTTACCAATTAACCAAGCTCTAATTTGCCGGCCCGCCAATGGATCAATTCGCAAAAGAAACACTCCCGATTTCCCTTGAAGAAGAAATGCGCAAAAGCTATCTCGATTACGCGATGAGCGTGATCGTAGGTCGAGCTTTGCCGGATGTGCGTGATGGCTTAAAGCCTGTGCATCGTCGCGTTTTGTTCGCGATGCACGAAATGAACAACGTCTATAACCGCCCCTTCGTCAAGTGCGCGCGCGTGGTCGGTGAAGTCATGGGTAAGTACCATCCCCATGGTGATGCCTCCATTTACGACACGCTGGTGCGTATGGCGCAGGACTTTTCCCTGCGGTATACGCTGGTTGATGGCCAGGGCAACTTCGGCTCCATCGACGGTGACAATGCTGCGGCGATGCGTTATACCGAGTGTCGCCTGGACAAGATCGCCAATGAAATCCTGGCGGATATCGAAAAAGAAACGGTCGATTTCGTTCCTAACTATGACGGCAAGGAAAGAGAACCTTCAGTTCTGCCTACCCGTATCCCGAATCTGCTGATCAATGGCTCATCCGGTATTGCGGTGGGTATGGCGACGAATATCCCGCCACATAATATTACCGAAACCATTAATGGTGCCCTGCATGTCTTGCGCAATCCTGACTGTACGATCGATGAACTGATCGAGATCATCCCTGCGCCAGACTTTCCTACTGGCGGCATTATCTATGGTGTGTCTGGGGTGCGCGATGGTTATCGCACTGGCCGTGGCCGTGTGGTCATGCGCGCCAAGACCCACTTTGAAGAATTTGGCAAAGACAGTCGTACCGCACTGATCGTTGATGAGCTGCCTTTCCAGGTAAACAAGAAGTCTCTGCTGGAGCGTATTGCCGAGCTGGTACGTGACAAAAAGCTGGACGGTATTTCTGATATCCGCGATGAATCCGATAAGTCGGGCATGCGCGTGGTCATCGAACTCAAGCGTGGTGAAGTACCTGATGTGGTACTGAATAATCTGTACAAGCAAACGCAGTTGCAAGACACCTTCGGCATGAACATGGTGGCCCTGATGAATGGCCAGCCTAAATTGCTGAACCTGAAGGAAATGCTGTCCTGCTTCCTGTCGCACCGCCGTGAAGTCGTAACGCGCCGCACCCTGTTTGAGCTGCGCAAGGCGCGTGAACGTGGTCATGTCCTGGAAGGTCTGGCCGTTGCGCTGGCGAATATTGATGACTTTATCGCCATCATCCGCGCTGCGCCTACGCCGCCGATTGCGAAACAGGAATTGATGACCCGTGCCTGGGATAGTTCCATGGTGCGCGAGATGCTGATGCGCACTGCGGCCGACAATTCAGGTGGTATTGACGCTTTCCGTCCAGAGAACTTGCCCAAGCATTACGGCATACAGCAAGATGGCATGTACAAACTGTCTGACGACCAGGCGCAAGAAATCCTGCAAATGCGTTTGCAACGCCTGACTGGTCTGGAACAAGACAAGATCGTCAATGAATACAAAGACGTCATGGCAGAAATCGCCGATTTGCTGGACATCCTGTCCAAGCCAGAACGTGTCACCGTCATCATTACTGATGAACTGACCCTGGCCCGCAATGAATACGGCGAAGGCAATAAAGATGTACGCCGTTCAGAAATCACCCATAACGCCACTGACCTGGGTACAGAAGACCTGATCACGCCGCAAGACATGGTGGTGACCCTGTCCCACACCGGTTATATGAAGTCGCAGCCCCTGTCCGAATACCGTGCGCAAAAACGCGGTGGCCGTGGAAAGCAGGCGACAGCGACCAAGGATGATGACTGGATCGAACAACTCTTCGTGGCCAATACCCATGATTACATCCTGTGCTTCAGTAACCGTGGCCGCATGTACTGGTTGAAGGTATGGGAAGTGCCACAAGGCTCGCGTACTTCACGCGGCAAGCCGATTGTGAACATGTTCCCATTGCAGGACGGTGAAAAAATCACGGTCATCCTGCCTTTGTCTGGCGACAACCGTACTTTCCCTGAAGACCATTATGTCTTCATGTCCACCAGCCTGGGTACGGTCAAGAAAACACCTTTGACTGACTTCAGCAATCCACGTAAAGCCGGCATTATCGCGGTCGATCTGGATGAAGGCGATTTCCTCATCGGCGCAGCGCTGACCGATGGCAAGCATGACGTCATGCTGTTCTCTGATTCCGGCAAGGCAGTACGCTTTGATGAAAACGATGTACGTCCTATGGGCCGTACTGCCCGTGGTGTACGCGGTATGAACCTGGATGAAGGCCAGCAGGTCATTGCATTGCTGGTGGCTGAAAACGAACAGCAATCCGTCTTGACTGCGACTGAAAACGGCTTCGGTAAACGTACGCCGATTACTGAATACACCCGTCATGGCCGTGGCACCAAGGGCATGATCGCAATTCAGACATCTGAACGTAACGGTAAGGTCGTAGCGGCTACTCTGGTTGAAACCACCGATGAAATCATGCTGATTACTACCGGCGGTATTTTGATACGCACCCGTGTTTCCGAAATCCGTGAAATGGGCCGTGCGACCCAGGGTGTGACTCTGATCGCGGTGGAAGACGGTACCAAACTGTCTGGCCTGCAACGTATCGTGGAAACAGATGCTGATCCAGAATCACCAGATGCAGACAGTGACAGTGAAGGCAGTGCGCCAGAAGCCGATGCAGCGGAGTAAATCATCATGACGAAACCCTTCTATTCCTACAATTTCTCTGCAGGCCCGGCGGTATTGCCGCAAGAGGTATTGCAGCAAGCTGCTGCCGAAATGCTGGACTGGCATGACAGTAGCATGTCCGTCATGGAAATGAGTCATCGCGGGCCAGAGTTCATGTCCATCCTCGCTGCCGCGCAAAGTGATTTGCGCGAATTGCTGGCGGTGCCAGACAATTATAAAATCCTGTTCATGCAAGGTGGTGGCCTGGGCGAAAACGCCATCGTCCCCATGAATCTCATGGGGCGCAAGCCACAGCCTGCAACGGCAGATTTTGTGCATACCGGTTCCTGGTCTGGCAAGTCCATCAAGGAAGCGAGGAAATACGGTAACGTGAATATCGTAGCTTCCGGCGAGGCAAGCGGGTTTACCACCGTGCCACCACGTGATAGCTGGAAGCTGACACCAGATGCCGCCTATGTGCACCTGTGCACCAATGAAACCATTGATGGCGTTGAATACCAGTTTACCCCGGATGTGGCGGCAGAAACAGGTGATGCACCTATTGTTGCCGACATGTCTTCGCATCTTTTATCACGTGTGATTGATGTATCGAAATATGGCGTCATCTTCGCTGGGGCGCAAAAAAATATCGGCCCGGCTGGTCTGACCGTCGTCATCGTGCGCGAAGATTTGCTCGGTCATGCTTTGCCATGCTGCCCTTCTGCCTTTAACTGGAAAATCATTGCTGATAATGATTCCATGTACAACACCCCGCCAACTTATGCGATTTATATCGCTGGACTGGTGTTTCAGTGGATTAAGCGTGAGGGCGGCGTGGCAGTGATGGAACAAAGGAATATTGCTAAGTCCAGGGCGCTATATGGCTGCTTGGATAAATCATTTTTGTATAAAAACCGGGTACAGAAAGGCAGCCGTTCACGCATGAATGTGCCTTTTTATCTGAAAAATGAAAGTCTGAATGAGACATTCCTGGAAGAAGCCAAGGAAAGAGGTCTGATGCAATTGAAAGGTCATAAATCGGTAGGCGGCATGCGTGCCTCGATTTATAACGCCATGCCGATACAAGGCGTTTATGCCCTGCGTAATTTTATGGAGGATTTTGAACACAGATATGGTTAAACCCTGTGCTTAAAGGTAAGGGTTTAAAGTCAGCGGTTAAAGAAAGCATGCAGCGTCTGTTTTGTTTACTCTATAGGCAACCGCCACTAATTATTTTCATCATCAGCCCTTTCTGAGCATGGTACTCACCATCACCTGGAAACCGTGGCGCTGATGAACCGGGTCAAAAGCCCGGCGAAAAAAGTATATCCGGCGAGGCACATGCGCTACAGTATTGCTGCCTGCCCACCCCTGTCAAACACGGTTTTTAGGTCATTATGAGCGACAATAAATTACTCCCTCTGCGCATCAAGATCGATGCCATCGATGCACAAATCCTGGATTTGCTGAACCAGCGCGCCCGTGTGGCCGAAGAAGTCGGCCATGTCAAGGCTGAAACCAATGCACCGGTATTTCGTCCCGAACGCGAAGCGCAAGTTTTGCGCGGCGTGGCCGAGCGTAATCCTGGCCCCTTGCTTAGCGATGATATACAACTGATCTTCCGCGAAATCATGTCTGCCTGCCGGGCGCTGGAACGTCGCGTGGTCGTGGCTTTCCTTGGCCCTGTCGGTACTTTCAGTGAGCAGGCTGTGTACAAGCAGTTTGGTCATGCGATACAGGCTTTGCCTTGTGTGTCGATTGATGAAGTCTTTCGCGCGACTGAAGCGGGTACGGCTGATTTTGGTGTCGTCCCTATCGAAAATTCATCTGAAGGCGCGATTAACCGCACGCTGGATTTGCTCTTGCAAACCAGCCTGGCCATCAGTGGCGAGCTGGCAATACCTGTGCAACATAGTCTGATGACCAAATCCGGCAATATGGAAGGCATCAGCCGTATTTGCGCCCATTCGCAGGCACTGGCCCAGTGCCAGGCCTGGTTGAACCAGCACTATCCGCATGTGGAAAGACAGGCCGTTGCGTCGAATGCTGAAGCGGCACGCATGGCCAGCGGTGATTTTACCGTTGCCGCCATCGCCAGCGAAATTGCCGGTCACCAATACAACCTGGGCATCGTTTCTGCACATATTCAGGATGATCCGCATAACCGTACCCGTTTTGCTGTGATTGGCCGCCTGCATACCACGCCTAGCGGCAAGGACCAGACTTCCATCGTGCTGGCAACGCCCAACAAGGCCGGTGCTGTGTATAACCTGCTGGCCCCGCTGGAAAAGCACGGCGTCTCGATGACCCGTTTTGAGTCACGTCCTGCACGTACCGGCAATTGGGAATATTATTTCTATGTAGACGTCGAAGGCCATGTCATGGATGGCAAGGTCGCAGCCGCCATGGCCGAACTGAATGACAAGGCAGCCTTCTTCAAGGTGCTGGGCTCTTACCCTTGTACCTTGTGAGATCGTGATGCAAAAAGCTTTTAAACGCATCGCCATTTTTGGCGTAGGTTTGATCGGTGGTTCGTTTGCCCTGGCCTTGAAAAAGGCGGGGGCGGTGGAACAAATAGTCGGGGTAGGGCGCAGCCAGGCGTCGCTGGAAAAAGCGCAGCAACTGGGCATCATTGATGAAATTGCTGCCAATGCCGAACAGGCGCTGCTGGATTGTGACCTGGTGCTGATTGCTGCACCCGTGGCACAAACCGGCGCGATATTGGCTGCAATTTATCCGCATCTGCAGCCGGGCACCATTGTGACTGACGCTGGTAGCACCAAGGCCGATGTGGTGGCAGCCGCACGCGCGAATCTGGGTGAAAAGATAGCGCAATTTGTACCGGCGCATCCAATAGCCGGGCGTGAACTGAATGGGCCGGAAGCAGCACTGGTGGATTTGTATGTGGGCAAAAAAGCCGTCATCACCCGCCTGCCAGAAAATACGGATGCCGATGTGGCGAGGGTGGCCTGGGCCTGGCAGCAATGCGGCGCCATCATCCATCATCTGGAGCCAGCGGCCCATGATGCCGTGTTTGCTGCTGTCAGTCATTTGCCGCATTTGCTGGCCTATGCGCTGGTGGATGATATTGCCCGCAAGCCGCATGCCGATACCCTGTTTCAGTATGCCGCCAGTGGTTTCAGGGACTTTACCCGCATCGCCGGTTCATCACCGGAAATGTGGCGTGACATCAGCCTGGCGAACCGGGCTGCGATGTTGCAGGAACTGGATTCTTACACTGCCAGGTTGTCCGTCCTGCGCCAGTATCTGGTGGATGCAGACAGCGCCGGTATCGAAGGGATTTATGCCAATGCCCAGCGCGCACGCCATAACTGGATCAGCGCCATCGAGGCAGCCGAAAAACAGCAGCGTGAAGGTGGGGATTGATAACGCTGATGCGTTTCTCTCGCTTTCAAACTCAGATCAGAATTGAATAGACCATGACACAAGCAAGCAAACATTATCCGCATCACATTGATCTGCAACCTGTCATGCAGGTGCAGGGCACAGTCAAATTGCCCGGTTCAAAAAGTATTTCCAATCGCACGCTGTTGCTGGCGGCGCTGGCTGAAGGCAAGACCCAGATCATGGACTTGCTGGCATCGGATGACACGATGGTCATGCTGAATGCACTGAACCAGCTCGGTGTGCACTGGGAACAGGATGGTGATACCCAGAATTACACGGTGGAAGGTGCCAAGGGACATTTCCCCAAACATCAGGCTGATTTGTTCATGGGTAATGCCGGTACAGCCATCCGTCCGCTGGTCGCTGCTTTGGCAGTCCTGGGTGGTGATTACACCATTCATGGCGTGCACCGTATGCATGAACGTCCTATCGGTGACCTGGTTGATGCATTGAATGAAGCCGGCGCGCAGATTGAATATACCGGCAACCCCGGTTACCCGCCCTTGCACATACGGCGTGGCCATGTTCATGCCCAGCGCCTGCAAGTCAAGGGTAATGTCTCCAGCCAGTTTTTGACCGCCTTGCTGATGGCGGCACCACTGATGGCGCGAGAACATGATGTGACTATCGAAGTCATAGGCGAGCTGATCTCCAAGCCGTATATAGAAATCACCCTGAACCTCATGCAGAAATTTGGCGTGACAGTAGAGCGTGATGGCTGGCAGGCTTTTACAGTCAAAACGGGGCAGCACTACGTATCGCCTGGTGTGATCCATGTCGAAGGTGATGCCTCATCTGCATCCTATTTTCTGGCGGCGGGCGCGATTGCTGGTGGCCCTATCCGAGTGGAAGGTGTAGGCAAGGCCAGCATACAGGGCGACGTGCGTTTTGCCGAAGCGCTGGAAAAAATGGGCGTCAGTATCACCCGTGGCGATAACTGGATAGAAGTCAGCTCAAACGGCACTTTGCAAGCCATCGATATGGACTTTAATCATATCCCCGATGCCGCCATGACGATTGCGGTTGCGGCCCTGTATGCCAATGGCACCACGACCCTGCGCAATATTGCCAGTTGGCGCGTGAAGGAAACCGATCGTCTGTCCGCCATGGCGACTGAATTGCGCAAGTTGGGGGCAACGGTGGAGGAGGGGCCGGATTACATGAAGGTCACGCCACCAGAACAGATTTTGCCGGCGACGATAGATACTTATGATGATCATCGCATGGCAATGTGTTTCTCTTTGGCAAGTTTGGACGGTCATGCCCGCCGTGGTGCTACTATTCGCATCAATGATCCGAAATGCGTGGCAAAGACCTTCCCAGATTATTTCGAAGTGTTTGCCAGGATTAATCACAAAGATTTGTTTTAATCCCTTGTTTTAAAAGGCTTTCTTGTATTTATGACTACCCGTAGTCCTGTTATCACTATTGATGGTCCCACCGCGTCCGGCAAAGGCACGGTGGCGCACAGGGTGGCCAAGCATCTGGGGTTTCATTACCTGGATTCTGGCGCACTGTACCGCCTGACCGCTCTGATGGCTGGTCGCCAGGGCATTGCCCTGGATGATGAAGCTGCTATTGCTGTAATGGCAAGGACCTTGCCTTGCCGTTTTGTTCATGGCCATGTTTTTCTGGAAGAAGCGGATGTCACCGATGCCGTCAGGGCAGAAGAAGTCGGTGTCGCTGCCTCGCGCATTGCGGTTTTGCCCGCAGTCAGGCAGGCACTGGTCGATTTGCAGGTGGCTTTTCGCTATACGCCCGGCCTGGTGGCGGATGGGCGCGATATGGGAACTGTCATCTTTCCCGATGCCAGCTTAAAAGTTTTCTTAACAGCAAGTGCCGAGGCGCGCGCAAGCCGTCGATATAAGCAATTGATTGAAAAGGGAATTTCTGCTAATATGGAAAACTTGGTAAAAGATTTGATGGAACGTGATGCAAGGGATAGTGCCCGTGCAACAGCGCCACTCAAACCCGCGCCAGACGCGATCATCCTGGATACCTCTGAATTAACTGCTGAAGAAGCAGTCAGTAAAGTGCTGGTCTGGTATGCGCAAACACAGACAAACAACGCCATATAAACTGTAGTAATGGTTGTGGTGAAGTTTGCAGGTGTCGTTTCAAGTGCCTTTATTGACGCAAGGTTAATAAAGGGATGTTCAACCTAACCCGGTAAATAGTACCTTTGTACTCTTCCGGCTAACTTGTAAATACTATGTCTACTGTTTTCATGTCCCAAGATTTCGCAACCGGTGCAGATAGCTTCGCAGCTTTGTTCGAAGAATCCCTGTCACGTCAGGATATGCGTTCCGGTGAAGTGATTTCTGCTGAAGTCGTCCGTATCGACCACAACTTCGTGATCGTTAACGCTGGCTTGAAGTCTGAAGCCTTTATCCCTGTTGAAGAATTCAAAAACGACCAGGGCGACCTGGAAGTTAATATCGGCGATTTCGTTTCCGTAGCGATTGATTCGCTGGAAAACGGTTTCGGCGACACTATTTTGTCCCGTGACAAAGCTAAACGTCTGGCTTCCTGGCTCGCGCTGGAAAAAGCGCTGGAGTCTGGCGAGATCGTTACTGGTACAGTAAATGGCAAAGTCAAAGGTGGTCTGACTGTTCTGACGAACGGCATCCGCGCTTTCTTGCCAGGTTCTTTGGTTGATACACGCCCAGTTAAGGATACAACTCCTTACGAAGGCAAAACCATGGAATTCAAAGTTATCAAGCTCGACCGCAAACGTAACAACGTTGTGCTGTCCCGCCGCGCTGTTGTTGAAGCGTCCATGGGCGAAGAGCGTCAAAAACTGATGGAAACCCTGAAAGAAGGCACAGTGGTTACTGGTGTTGTTAAAAACATCACTGACTACGGCGCGTTCGTTGATCTGGGCGGCATCGATGGCCTGTTGCACATCACCGACCTGGCATGGCGTCGTGTACGTCACCCTTCCGAGGTGTTGACAGTTGGTCAGGAAATCACTGCAAAAGTATTGAAATTCGACCAAGAGAAAAACCGTGTTTCCCTGGGCGTAAAACAACTGGGCGACGACCCATGGACAGGTTTGTCACGTCGTTACCCAGCGAACACACGTCTGTTCGGTAAAGTAACGAACCTGACCGACTACGGCGCGTTCGTTGAAGTCGAGCAAGGCATCGAAGGTCTGGTTCACGTTTCCGAAATGGACTGGACTAACAAAAACGTTGCACCAAACAAAGTTGTTCAATTGGGCGACGAAGTTGAAGTCATGGTTCTGGAAATCGACGAAGAACGTCGTCGTATCAGCCTGGGCATGAAACAGTGCAAAGCCAATCCTTGGGATGATTTCGCGATCAACCACAAGAAAGGTGACAAAGTTCGCGGCGCGATCAAGTCCATCACTGACTTCGGCGTATTTATCGGTTTGTCTGGCAATATCGACGGTCTGGTACATTTGTCTGATCTGTCCTGGAACGAAACAGGCGAAGAAGCTGTTCGTCGCTTCAAGAAAGGTGACGAACTGGAAGCCATCGTTCTGGCTATCGATGTTGAGCGTGAGCGCGTTTCCCTGGGCGTTAAACAGCTGGAAGGCGACCCATTCAACAACTACTGCGCAATGAATGACAAAGGTGCAGTTGTCGTTGGTACAGTTAAATCTGTTGAAGCCAAAGGCGCAGTAATCCAGTTGGCAGACGACGTTGAAGGCTATCTGCGTGCATCCGAAATCTCCCGCGACCGCGTGGAAGATGCTGGTACACACCTGAAAGTCGGCGACAGCGTTGAAGCCCTGGTATTGAACATCGACCGCAAAGCACGTGGTATCCAATTGTCTATCAAAGCTAAAGATAGCGTTGAAACACAAGAAGCCATGCAAAAAATGTCCACTACTGATTCCAACGCAGCATCCGGCACAACCAGCCTGGGCGCTTTGTTGAAAGCCAAGCTCGACAATAAAAACTAAGCTTAGGTCATAAGGTTTTATTCGTATGACTAAGTCGGAGCTGATAGCTCGTCTGGCAGAGCGATATCCGCAACTGGTAGCTAAGGATGTGGATATCGCTGTTAAAACCATACTCGATGCGATGTCGGATGCTTTGGCAACCGGGCAGCGCATAGAGATTCGTGGTTTTGGCAGCTTTGCACTGAACAGTCGTCCACCACGCATAGGCCGTAATCCCAAATCGGGTGACAAGGTGATGGTGCCTGAAAAACGGGTGCCGCACTTTAAACCAGGCAAGGAATTACGCGAGCGTGTTGATGCCATGGTCGGGCAGCCCATACACGATGACTGAACTCGCTTGAGTTTGGATTTGGGTTCGAATTATTTGGCTTCGAAAGCGATGTAAAAATAAAAACGGCATATCGGTACTCCGATATGCCGTTTTTTTTCAGTACAATGCACTTTTATAAAATGTAGACTACCAGGACAGCCCCACCATGCCAGTGTGGCAGTGGCATAATGGGCAAATGGAGCAAGGCTGGCGCAGGTGCGCTTGCAAGTGACAGCCAGTTTGCCGGGTTTTGTTCCTGTTTATCTTCTAGGATGCATACATGAAATATATCTCCAGGTTTCTCGCAGTGGTGCTGTTTATCTTTTTCTTTGGCTTTGCCCTGAAAAATGATCAGATTGTCACCCTGCAATACTTCTTTGGTTACCAGCAATCGGCACCGCTGGTCATCATGCTGCTGATTTTCTTCGCCGCGGGTGCCAGTTTGGGCGCTTTGGCCATGGTGCCCATGGTATTCCGTCATCGCCGGGATTTGTCCAAACACAAGAAAACCCTGGCCGAAATTGAAAAAGAACGTGAAGCTGCGCAAAGGGCAAGCACACAGGCACCGCCAGCTGATAGCATTCGCAATACCTGATACCAGCAAGGCTGACACGGCATGGAGCATGTTTAAGACTGCACACGTCAGCCGCAGTGAGCAAAACAAGCATACCCAGTTTTAGGGCCTGTTCAATAAGAAAAAATACATATGGAATTTGAAATTTGGTGGTTGCTGGGCATACCCCTGTTTTTTACACTGGGCTGGGCTGCGGCACGTATCGATATCCGGCAACTGATCTCTGAATCACGCAGCCTGCCACGCGGCTATTTCAAG
The DNA here is from genome assembly GCF_049340205.1 of Undibacterium sp. Ji49W. Taxonomy (NCBI): domain Bacteria; kingdom Pseudomonadati; phylum Pseudomonadota; class Betaproteobacteria; order Burkholderiales; family Oxalobacteraceae; genus Undibacterium; species Undibacterium sp. Ji49W. The sequence continues at coordinate 21,719 of NZ_JBMPOW010000023.1, forward strand.
GGGCTGAATTTCCTCCTGAATGATCAGCCAGACAAGGCCATTGATGCCTTTATCGATATCGTCAGGCTTGATCCTGAAGCTGTGGACCTGCATTTCGCCCTAGGTAATCTGTTTCGCCGTCGTGGTGAAACCGAGCGCGCCATTCGTGTGCACCAAAACCTGCTGGCCAGGCCCGATCTGCCGACCGAACAAAAAACCCAGGCTATGTATGAATTGGGGCAGGATTACCTGAAAGCGGGTCTGCTGGACAGGGCTGAAGAAACCTATAACCAGCTCGTGAATGGCCCGTTTGAAGCCCAGGCACGGCGGGCGTTACTGGAAATCTACCAGCGTGAAAAAGAATGGGCACGTGCCATTGAAGCGGCAAATGCCTTGCAGGAATGTGGTGCCGGTGGCCGGCAAAAAGAAGTCGCCCAGTTCTATTGCGAAATCGCGCAGGATGAACTGGTGCACACCAATGCCGACGCCGCCCTGGCCATGCTGGACCGTGCCCTGGCCGCTGACCGCCACAATGTCCGTGCGATTATCCTGATGGGTGACGTGTTTCTGGCCAATGGCGATGTCGAAAGAGCCGTCCTGACCTGGCGCCGGGTAGAGCAGCAAAGCGTGCCGCATGTAGCCCTGGTGGCCCAGCGCCTGATGGATGGTTACCGTAAGCTGGACCGGCCGCAAGAAGGCTTGAACCTGTTGAAAAACTACCTGGCTGAAGCGCCGTCTATCGATTTGCTGGAAGTCGTCTTCAAGGCCACGCAAGAACTGGAAGGCATTGAGGCGGTTAATCTGCTGGTAGGTGATGAACTGCGTCGCACACCGACCTTGCTGGGCCTGGATAAACTGCTCGATGCACGCCTGATGTCAGCGCCGCCAGAAGTCCGCCCTGAGCTGGCCGTGGTTAAAAACCTTGTACACGGCTATGCGCAAAAGCTGGCGCGTTACCAGTGTTCGCATTGCGGCTTCAAGGCCAGACAGTTTTACTGGCACTGCCCGGGTTGCAGCAGATGGGAAACCTATCCACCGCGCAGGACGGAAGAGCTGAATGTCATGAATTGAGAACTCCTGCATCTGAATTAAGCATGTCCCGATTATTTTGGGTGATGTGCTCCATGCAGAAGCAGGGATGTGTTGTGAAGAATCTTGAATAAGTGCTGTGATCTGTATGTGCTGGATGGTTAAGCAGTCAGAAAATCAGATAAGCAGCGTGACTTATTTTTATATGGTGATCAAAAAATGAAAATCACAATTATTGGTACGGGTTATGTCGGTCTGGTCACAGGTGCCTGCCTGGCTGAATTGGGTAATGATGTCTTTTGCCTGGATGTCGATCAGCGCAAAATTGATATCCTCAACAACGGCGGCATCCCTATTCATGAACCGGGCCTGGAAGAAATCGTGGCGCGTAATCGTGCTGCGGGTCGCATACAGTTTTCTACCGATGTAGAAGCCAGCGTCAGACATGGAGACGTGCAGTTCATCGCCGTTGGTACACCGCCGGATGAAGATGGTTCTGCCGATCTGCAATATGTGCTGGCAGCCGCCAAAAATATCGGCAAGTACATGGCGGGCTTCAAGGTTGTCGTTGATAAATCCACGGTGCCGGTTGGTACTGCTGATCGTGTCAGTGCTGCCATCTCGGCAGAGCTGGCGAACCGTGCAGCGACCCTGGAATTCTCTGTCGTATCCAATCCCGAATTTCTGAAAGAGGGGGCGGCGGTCGAAGACTTCATGCGCCCTGACCGTATCGTCATCGGTTGTGACCAGACGTCGCAGGGCGAAAAAGCCCGCAGTCAGATGAAGAAGCTGTATGCGCCTTTCAACCGCAATCACGAACGTACTTTCTGGATGGATGTACGTTCGGCTGAATTTACCAAATACGCAGCAAACGCCATGCTGGCGACCCGCATTTCCTTCATGAATGAACTGGCCAACCTGGCTGATCATGTCGGTGCCGATATTGAAGCGGTGCGCCACGGCATCGGTTCTGACCCACGCATAGGCCACAGCTTCTTGTATGCCGGTTGCGGTTATGGCGGTTCCTGCTTCCCTAAAGATGTGCAGGCGCTGGAGCGTACCGCTCAGGATTATGGTTTGAATCTTTTGATATTGCAGGCGGTGGAAGCCGTCAATGCACGCCAGAAACAGGTGCTGGGCAACAAGATACAGCAACGCTTTGGTGAAAACCTTAGCGGTCGTCACTTTGCCATCTGGGGTCTGGCATTTAAACCGAATACGGATGACATGCGTGCCGCTTCTTCGCGTGTCCTGCTGGGTGAATTATTGCGCTCAGGCGCCAGCGTGGCAGTGTATGACCCGGTGTCCATGCAGGAAGCCAAACGCGTGCTGGAACTGGATTTTTATGACGCACCAGAATTGCTGGAATCCATACGCTATGCAGCCAACCCCATGGATGCCCTGGTGGATGCCGATGCGCTGGCTATCGTCACGGAATGGAAGGCCTTCCGCAGCCCGGACTTTGATGCAGTCAAGGCACGCCTGAAACAGCCGGTGATTTTTGATGGCCGCAATCTGTTTGAACCCACCGTCATGACCGAGCTGGGTATTGAATACCACGGCATAGGCCGTTCCGTGCTGACCCGCGCCGACAAATAATAAGCTTGCAGGACAAACAAGACCATGAGTAAAAAAATCCTGGTGGCTGGCGATGTGATGCTGGACCGTTACTGGTTCGGCGAAGTCAACCGTATTTCGCCAGAAGCGCCAGTCCCTATCGTGCGCGTGGAAAAGCGTGAGGAACGTCTGGGCGGTGCTGCCAATGTCGCGCGCAATGCCGTGGCATTGGGCGCACAGGCCGCGCTGATGGGCATCGTTGGCGACGACGATGCCGGTAACAGCGTAGAAAACCTGTTGGAAACGTCTGGCATACAGGCTTACCTGATCCGTGACCCACAGATTTCCACCATCATCAAACTGCGGGTGATAGGTCGTCAGCAGCAATTGCTGCGCATCGATTTTGAAGAACGTCCTACCGAACTGGTGTTGCGTGACAAACTCAATCGCTTCAATTCACTGCTGGCTGGTTTTGATGTGATTGTCCTGTCTGATTATGCCAAGGGCAGCCTGGTAAATGTCAGCGCCATGATAGAAGCGGCTACCGCTGCCGGTAAACTGGTGCTGGTGGATCCCAAGGGAAGTGATTTCCATCGCTATGCCGGCGCCAGCCTGTTGACCCCGAATAAATCGGAACTCAAACAGATCATTGGTGACTGGAGCAGCGAAGAAGAGTTGACCACCAGGGCGCAGCAATTGCGCCGTGACTTGCGAATTCAGGGTTTGCTGTTGACCCGTTCCGAAGAAGGCATGACCCTGTTCACCGAAGAACAGATCACCCACGTACCAGCCATGGCAAGAGAAGTGTTTGATGTGTCCGGCGCTGGTGATACCGTCATCGCCACCATGGCTGTGATGCTGGCAAATGGCGTGCCTATGCAGGACGCGGTAGCGATTGCTAACCGTGCCGGCGGCATCGTCGTCGGAAAATTGGGTACGGCAACCGTGACCAGGGAAGAATTGTTTGCTGGTGCAGCAGGTTGAAGTGGCATATTTCCTGTAAAGCGGGCTGATTTTTCTCAGCCCGCTCTTTTTTTAGCCTTAAGCTATTGCACCAAAGCGAAAACTCGATGCCACCACGCCACCAAAGATGTTTTCTTCATGGTACACGCAGGTACCAGCCTCTGCCTCAGCCGCACCGAGTGCTACCATTAGCGGCAACAAATGATCTTCCCTGGGGTGGGCAAGACGTGCTGCCGGTGCCTTCGACCAGTTGATCAGGTGTTGTACCCGCTCTTCCACGCTGGATTCCAGCAGAATCTTTTGCAGCCATTGGTCGAACAGGGACGAAGGCTCTTTGGCCTGTGGGCCAAAATGCCGCAGATTGTGATAACTGAGCCCGCTGCCTATGATCAACACACCTTCATCCCGCAGAGGGGCCAGCACACGTCCCAGGGCCAGATGTTCCTCCGGGTCCAGCCCGGTTTTCAGCGATACCTGCACCACCGGCATCTGTGCTTCTGGATACATCACAGCCAGCGGCGCAAACGTGCCGTGATCAAAGCCGCGTCTGGCATCGGCCTGCGTCGGCAAGCCCGCTGCTCTGAGCAAGTCCATCACCTGCTCTGCCAATACCGGTGAACCGGGGGCAGGGTAGCTGACCTCGTAAGTATGGGCAGGGAAGCCGCCATAGTCATACACCATGGGTGGTTGTGGATTGGTCATGACGCGGAAAGCGGTTTCTTCCCAATGTGCCGATATCATCAGCAAGGCTTTTGGCGCTTGCGGTAACTGGCGCGGGATATCGACTAGTGAGGCTTCCAGCACTTGCATGCGGGCGCGCAAGTCATCCATATACGGCCAGGGGCCGCCGCCATGAGAAATAAAATAAGTAGGTAAGCGCATGTTTGAAAATTCCTTGGTTTGGCAATGTTGACTTCAGTGTGTGAAGCTAAAGAACTGATTCGACATAAAAAGTGTGCCCATACTTAAGATCATAATGTTTCCCAATTGGGAAATCGATAGTGGTAAAGTCATTGAATCATTTCCAAAACTGGAAACATTGGCCGGAGACAACATATGGATGAACTTGAACTCAATGGCATCAGGGTCTTTCGCGAAATCATAGAGTCCGGCAGTTTTACCGCTGCTGCCGACAGGCTGGGCATGGCTGCGCCTATGGTCAGCAAGCATGTCGCCAGGCTGGAACGCAAACTGGGGGCCAGGTTATTGAACCGTACCAGTCGCAGCATGAGTCTGACCGAAGCTGGCAAGACCTTCTTTGAACAGGGACGGCAGGCGCTGGATATCCTCGATGCTGCCGTCGCCGCTGTTGCGCAGGACAGCGGGCCGCCGCGTGGTGAGTTGAAAATCAGTGCCCCGGTCTGGTGTGCTACGGCCAGTTTTGCCAGCCTGCTGGCTGAATTTCGTCAACGCTTCCCAGAAATACGGCTGGATCTGCATCTGGACAACCATATGGTGGATCTGGTCGCTGATGGTTTTGATCTGGGCCTGCGCGCCACGGCCGAACCCTCACCCAATCTGATTGCAAGACGACTGTGCAGCGTGCCTTTTTATATGGTGACGACGCCTGCTTATTTGCACAGCCTGAAGGCAGTAGCCGATACGGCGCAACCATTGCCGGTTGCCATGATTTTTCCCAACTATGTACAACTGGAACGCCTGAAGTTTTCTGCCAATGCAGACACCGTGCCGTTCAAGCTGGATGCGGTCATGAAGTCGAGTGATACTACGCTGAGTTACCACTGCGTGCTGGCCGATATGGGCGCAGCTTTTTTGCCAGCCTGGCTGGTGGCCGATGACCTTGCATCTGGCCGCCTGGTTCAGGTGAGTGATCACGGCCCTGGGTTTGCCGGTCATTTGTTCGCGGTGTACGCCAGCCGCCGCCAGATGCCGCCCAAGTTACGTTGCTTTATTGATTTTTTGATTGAGAAACTGGGTGATCAATCATAGGGCTGGCTCTCAACACCATGATAAATTCCTGTACTGGCAATATTCTTGAAAGAAATCTGTGAAATACTTGTCAACGACTTGTTAGCTGCGTCGTTGTTATACGGGCAGGAATGGAATTCAAACCGGACTATGCCTGAATAAAAATAGTTGTTCAATTCAATGTTTGTTCAATTTAATAGGGAGTATTCGCATGTTTAAGAAATTGATGTTTGCTATGCTGGCTTTGTTGGCTGCTTCGGGTTTTGCATTTGCTGACGTGGATGTCAACAAAGGTGATCAGGCTGCACTGGATGGTATCAAAGGCATAGGGCCTGCCAAATCCAAAGCGATTATCGAAGAACGTACAAAAAACGGCAGCTTCAAGGATTGGGCTGATTTTGAAAAACGCGTCAAAGGCATAGGCGAAAAGAATTCCACCAAATTGTCAGAAGCCGGTTTGACTGTCAACGGCCAGGCGAAAGCTGGTGCCGCCGCTAAACCAGCAGCCAGTGCAGAGAAAGCTTCCAAGCCAGCCAAGGCTGACAAGGCTGCGGCATCTGCGTCCGCACCAGCAGCACCTGCGCCTGCAGCAGCGCCGGCATCCGCATCTGCATCTGCCAAAGCATCGGCAAGTGCCAAGGAAACCAAGAAATAATTGACCGCACTGGCGGCCAGCCGGTATGGCAATCAGGTCGCGGTACACAAAAACCCCTGATGACAAATCAGGGGTTTTTCTTTGCTTATTTGCTTATTTAAATTCTGTATAAGCTGCCTGCGCCCTTGTTCTGATCACAAAAGCAGTTGATTTTCATAGAGGAATCAGGCTGTCAGGCAGTTTTTGCGATTGCTGTTGGCGATGCCGCACCCAGATTGACTGTCTTATACGGCAAGCATCTATAGGTAACTGGGATTAGAATAAGCGTTTGATTCTTTATAGCTGCTCACTATGCCCTATCTGACCATCGAAGATACCATTGGCAATACCCCGCTTGTCATGTTGCAGAGGATACCCGGCGATGAAAACCGGCGTCGCAACAATATCATCCTGGGCAAACTGGAAGGAAATAATCCAGCCGGTTCCGTCAAGGACAGGCCAGCCTTGTCGATGATCAAGCGGGCAGAAGAACGTGGCCGCATCAAGCCGGGCGATACCCTGATTGAAGCCACCAGTGGCAATACCGGGATTGCACTGGCAATGGCAGCTGCCATGCGTGGTTACAAGATGGTTTTGCTGATGCCAGAAAACCTCAGCATAGAACGCCGTCAAAGCATGGCTGCTTATGGCGCGCAAATTATCCTGACGCCCAAGACCGGTGGTATGGAATATGCACGCGACCTGGCCGAACAAATGCAGATTGAAGGCCGTGGTGTCATTCTCGACCAGTTCGCCAATCCCGACAATCCACTGGCCCACTACGAAGCTACGGGGCCAGAAATCTGGCGGGATACCAAGGGGCAGGTGACGCACTTTGTCAGCGCCATGGGTACCACGGGCACCATCATGGGCGTGTCTGCTTATTTGAAAGAGCAAAACCCGCAGATTCAGATCGTCGGTGCACAGCCTGAAGATGGCTCGCAAATTCCTGGCATACGCAAATGGCCTGAAGCGTATATGCCCAAGATTTTTGACAAGGCAAGGGTAGACCAGGTGGAGTCTGTCAGCCAGTCAGATGCAGAACATATGGCACGGCGCATGGCGATTGAAGAAGGTATTTTTTGTGGCATTTCTGCCGCAGGTGCTTGCGAGATTGCGCTGAGAATCGCACAGAACGTAGAAAATGCCACCATCGTGTTTGTGGTGTGTGATCGTGGTGATCGTTATCTGTCTACCGGTGTCTTTCCGGCCTGATTTTTCGGCTTGGTAGTAGAGTAGGGCGGATTGAAGTATGTGCATTGATGCCATGGCATCAGTGCAAGCAGCTTGATGTTTCACAAAGCTGTCATAAAGCTGTGGTATTACTATAGCTGACGGTGATTGAAAGGCTTTAAATTATGCACGACAAGAAAAACAAGCAGACCCGCAAGCAGATTTGATTCTGTTTTTGTATTGTTTGTATATTCAAAGGTCCGATGCCAAAGGTCCGATGTAAGGGGCTGCAAATAAAAAAATACCGAAACCGCACTTGTGGAGCGCTTTCGGTATTTTTCAATATGCAATAGCCGTTTTGATTTAAAGCTTTAAATCAAGCAACTACCAAATCAAAACAAAATTATGCTGCGTCTTTTGGTTTGAATTGTTTGTCGCTGATACGGAATTTCGCACGACGGTCACCCATCAATTCACGCAATTCCTTGATGCTGACATCGCTGATTTCATGCATGCGGATCAGCAGTGATGCGCCGACTGGCAGGCGACGATGCCTGATTTTACTGATTACTGGTGGTGCAACTTCTAATGCCCGTGAAAGTGCGGCATCGTTTTTCAAATGCAATTGCTTGATCAGAGTATCCAACAGATTGTTTGGATCATAGTCGATTTCATCGGATTCAAGCTGGGTCAGATTTGCCATAATTACCTCGCTGTTTAGTTTATTGATGCTGAAATTAGTTGCTTCAATAAAAAATTAATCAAACGGTAATATTGTATCTTTAAAATAGAATTTGCTTATCAGAAAAATAGCAAATCATTGTTAAATCTCTTGACACATTGCCTTATTCATACGTAAATGTATCAACTAGATAACATTACTCTAGTTTAAATCATACCGTTTAGCAATGTTTATTAGGAAAACTAATTCACAAAATAAATATTGCTTTTTAACCTTTCTTCTCTAAACATACATCAAAATCTGATTTATCTTCTGTTAAATTTCGTTAAGTCTATTATTTCCCTCTGGCGGCTGCAATCACACGACCAAGGTCGAACACCGACATCGCGTAAAAATAGCTGCGGTTATAACGGGTAATTGCATAGAAATTATCTGTTCCCAGCCAATACTCGGTGGCATCAGTGCCATTCTGTAAATCAATCAGGCCATACAGCACGTTGGTAGGGGCATCGCTGCTGGCGGTGCTGACCAGTGTTTTCAGTTCCTGTAATTGAAAGCTGGCAGCTAAACCTTTTCCTATTGCAGCCGTAAGTGCCTCTGATTTATCGTGACTCAACAGTGTCGCGGGAAATGCCACCGGTACATTTTTCTTCCAGCCATGTTCAGCCAGGTAATGCGCAACGCTACCTATGGCATCCACAGGCGAGTCAGTGAGGTTGATCTTGCCATCGCCATCAAAGTCCACTGCGTATTTTCTGATGCTGCCAGGCATGAATTGTGGCCAGCCTATGGCACCGGCATACGAACCTTTGAACACAAAGGGGTCGAGCGAAGATTCGCGTGCCATCAGCAGCATATTTTCCAGTTCAGACTGGAAGAATTGCATGCGGGCATCGCGTGTCGTTGTATCCGGATAATCAAAGGCCAGTGTCGTCAGCGCATCCATGACGCGGAAATTGCCGGTCTGTTTGCCAAAGATGGTTTCCACGCCGATGATGCCGACAATGATTTCTGCCGGTACCCCATATTGCTGTTCGGCACGCGCCAGGTCATCAGCATATTTGTCCCAGAAGGCAACTCCGGCTTCAATGCGGTAAGGTTCAACAAAACGGGCGCGATATGCCTTCCAGTTTTTGGGTTTGCCAGGTGGGGCCGGGCGCATCAATTGCCTGGTCTGTTCCACATAGCGCACCTGCTTGAAGGTGGCGATCAAATCTGCTTCAACAAAGCCATGCTTGCTGACCATTTTGCCGATGAAGGCAGACACTTCTTTCCACTGGTCAAAATGCACATCATCTTTTTTGATGACAGTGCTTTTACCGGATGTATTGTCACTGCTGGCGGATGCACTGGCTGCCGAGCTGGTTTTCTTTGGCTTTTTTATTGCCGTGGTCTGGGCATGAGCCTGAGGTGCAAGAAGCAGGGAACTGACTATCAGCGTCAACAAGCGGCCTGCTACAGAAGAATAAGAAGAGTTCAAAATTCGGTATCGAAAATTAGCGGCATTCAGCCAGCAAAGTTTTTAAACGCCGGACCACCAGGGTTTCCGGCTCAGAGATTTTACCGTAGCGTGTTGCTGCATACAGCAACAAGAAACGTTCCACGCTTGCCATTTCCGTGGCTGGCAACACAGCACGCAAGCGTTGCAGATAGGCTTGCGGGCCCTCGTGCATTTCACGTGCCGCTGTTTTTCTTGCCATTTTGCGACAGAAAGAAAAGTATACCTTATCAAGCGCGCTTGTACGCTGCCGGTCGCGCATCAAAGGCAGGGCCATCAGGCCAATGACCAGGCTGGCGGTAATAAAAAACAGCAAGGTGATCTGTGCCCAGTCGACATCCAGAAAACCCAGCGAATTCAGCAAGCTTTTTTGCGAGCCCTGATTGTAATTCAGTACCCATTGGTTCCATGAATTATTGATGGCATCCCATTGCATGCGTGCCACATTCAAGAGTGAAGTGCCGGCTGGTCCCAGGTTTACCAGCCCTGCCAGGCCGCGACGTGGTACTGCATAGTTCAGCGATTGCATCACGCGTTCAGGTGCCACAGCCGCAGTCGGGTCGACACGTACCCAGCCCTGACCTTCCAGCCAGACTTCGGCCCAGGCATGGGCGTCAGATTGCCGGATTTCAAAGTAATCATCGACCGTATTCATGGCACCACCCTGATAGCCGGTGACAACCCGTGCCGGTATTTTGGCGGCGCGCATCAGTATCACAAAGGCGCTGGAATAATGTTCACAAAACCCGGCCTTGGTATCAAACAGGAATTCATCCACACTATGCACACCCAGGCGTGACGGCTCCAGCGTGTAAGAAAAGGCTTCACGCCGGAAGTGGTTCAGCACCGCGCCTATCAGTTGCTGGTTGTCTGGATAGGTAGCGCGCAGCTTGTTGGCAAAAGCCATGGTGCGCGGGTTGTAGCCTTCGGGCAGACGCAGGGCTGCAAGCAGGGTATTCTCGCCAGCATTGGTTTCCAGCTGATACGCGGGGTAGGAATCGACCTCATAGCGCAGCCTTTGACTGATGTTGCGTGCATTGCGTATTTCCATTTGCGCATTCACCAGAGTGCTGGTGATAGGGGCACCTTCTATCTGTGGTTGGCCTGCGGCTACATCGAGGGCAAACATCCAGTTCTGCCCATTCGGTTCGAGGATGATTTCCTGGCGTATCTTGTTACCGCTGAAGACCACGTGGTTTTTGGACACTGGCCCGGCTCTTTCATCCTGCGACCAGGTGCGGCCATCAAAATCAGTCATGACCACGCCGCGCCAGTAAAGCAGGGATTTTTGCGGCACCGCCTGATTAAACAACACCCTGAAAGCGATATCTTCCGACAGCACCAATTCACTGATATTGCCGGGTGCCATGGAGCCGGAAAGACCGGTGCGTCCGGTTTGTGCATCCCCCGGCAAGCCCCATAATGGGCCCTGTATGCGTGGGAATAACAGGAAAGCGATAATCGTCACCGGTATCGCCAGCCCCAGAATGCTGGCACCCAATTTCAGCCTCTGCTTCAAGGGCGGCACCACGCCGGTGTAATGAAAGGATAACTGCGCCGTCAGCAAAAAACATAGCGCCAGCATGGTGACAAAGGCGGTGCCTATAGTTTGCTGATAAAAGAAACTGGTCAGCAGCAAAAAGAAGCCCAGGAAAATCACCACGAATAAATCACGCTTGGCATGCATTTCCAGCAGCTTGCAGGTCAGCAGCAAAACCAGCATTGTCACTCCGGCCTCGCGCCCGAAGAAGGTTTTATGGGTGAGGAAAACCCCGCCCATCATCAACAGGGCGATTGGTAGCAGCAGTAAAGATGGTGGCAGCCGCTTGCCGTTCAGCGTCAGCCAGCCACGCCAGATCAGCAACAGGGCAGAGGCCAGGCTGACCCACCATTTGATATGGGTTGCATGCGGCAGCAGCACGCAAAAGCAGGCAAAAATCAGCAGTAGTGTGTCGGATTTGTCACGAGACAGGATGGGGCGGAACCACGGGGATTGCATGCTTTTCATAAGTCATAAAGCGCCAGCGCGCGCAGACAGGTTTCGCAGTGTTCCGGCCCCTGTGCCGGGGACAGGTCAGTCTGGCCCAGACGGAATCCAAATGTCAGACCATGCTGATCGGCCTCCAGCACCCAACTGGTCATGCGTGACAGTTTCAATTCGGTATCCATGTGGTTGGGCAGGGCAGAAAAATCGATGGTGACATCACTGCCCGAGCCGCCGGAAAATTGTTTTGTCACCAGTTGCCCGCCCAGTGCGGTATCGACCCTGGCGATGTGCTTCCAGGCCAGGTGTTTCATCGGGTCACCAGGCTGATAGGCGCGTACCCCGGAAAAATCTTCTTCACCGGCATGCCCCTGCACCTCGTTTTTGGCCTTGCCGGAAACCGGCAGTGGTGGTGGATTCAGTTCCGGTTGTGGATAGACGATGGCCTGGGCATCTGGCAGCCAGGTACTCCAGGCGCGCAACAAACCCAGCGGGAACCAGGTCTGCAAACGTACTCTGGGAATGGCCTGCAGGCCGCGTGTCTGGGTTGGGCAGCTCAGTTGTATCGCTGTCTGACTGTTCGGTGAAATATCTACCGCCTTGTCGGGGTGGCCAGCAAAACCGACCCAGATCGCATACCGCTGGGTCGGTTTGCGATTGATCAGAAACACCGTATATTCGGTTTCTTCACCGGCAAACACCGATTTGCTGGGGCCTGCCAGCAAATGCAGGTAAGCCAGGTTACGAAAACCGAAGAAGGCATTCACCATGGCGACGCCGCCCAGTACGAAAGTCAGGGCAAAGCCCAGGTTCAGACTGTAATTGGTGGCCGTTACAAACAAGATCAGCAACAGCACTACAAAGAACCAGCCCGCCTTGCTGGGCAATGTAAAAACACGCCGCTGCTTGAGGAAGACTTCACCGCTTTCCGGCTTGTTTTCCAGAAAAATGATTTTGCGCAGCTTTTTCTTGATGGCGGTCAGCATGGCCTTGGGGCTGAAAAGGATGATACTGCCATCAGACGCTGACACGCTTCATCAGCTGCGCCAGTAATTCACTGCTGGCACTGACTTTTCCTGTGGTGGATTTCAGTGGGCGCAGGCGATGGGCAATCACCGGTATCAGCACGGCCTGCACATCTTCCGGCAAGACATGGTCACGCCCTTCAAGTGCGGCCCAGGCACGGGCAGCCTGCAACAGGGCGATAGAGGCACGCGGGCTCATGCCCTCGGCAAACAGGTCACCCTGACGGGTAGCATGTGCCAGAGCCTGTACATAATCGATCAGCGGGGCCGAGGTATGGATTTGCCTCAACAGTTGTTGCGCTTCCATTAATTCTTCTGCCTGCATGACGGCTGGCAGGCTGGCCAGCAAACTGCGCCTGTCTTCGCCCAGCAACAGGGCGCGCTCTGCCGCCGCATCCGGGTAGCCCAGTGACAGGCACATCAGGAAACGGTCCAGTTGCGATTCAGGCAAGGCAAAAGTACCAACCTGATGTGCCGGGTTTTGCGTTGCAATGACAAAAAATGGCTGTGGCAGCATGCGGGTCTGGCCTTCAGTGGATACCTGACGCTCTTCCATGGCCTCCAGCAGGGAAGACTGGGTCTTCGGGGTGGCGCGATTGATTTCATCGGCCAGCAATACCTGGGTAAACACGGGGCCGGGGTGGAATACGAACTGTGATTTTTCCCGGTCAAAAATCGAAATGCCGATGACATCTGCCGGTAACAGGTCACTGGTAAATTGCAGGCGGTTGAACTTCAGACCCAGGGAAATAGCCAGCGCATGGGCCAGTGTGGTTTTGCCGACACCCGGCAAATCCTCGATCAGCAAATGGCCGCCGGCCAGCAGACAGACCAGGGCCTGGCGGATTTGCTGCTCTTTGCCAATGATGATGCCATTGACCTGCTTTGCTACTTTATGTACTTTGGAAAACATTTTTTTCCTCAAATAAACGCGCTGGCCGGATAAGAATCCGGGCCGTCATGCACTGGCGGATTGCTTTTGTCTACGTCAGACAGTGTAAACGGAATTGTCGCAAACTGTTGCCTGGGGTGAAAAGTTTTAAGTACACGGGTTTGCAAAATCGGTGAAATAGGGTGAAACTGATGCCAAGACAGATACGATAAACAGGTTAAAGGTAAAATTCTCCTGGCCCACCGTGGGTTTCAGGGCAGCTTTCCCCAATGCCTGGCATAGAGACATACAGAGACATGACTACTGCGTATTACACCCATGCTGATTGCAAACGCCATGAAATGGGCTCCTGGCATCCCGAATCACCAGAACGCCTGCAAGCCATAGATGATCAGTTGATCGCCAGTCGTATCAGTGACTTTCTTGATCATCGCGATGCGCCTCAGGCCAGTGAGGCTGACCTCGCAAGGGTGCATACGGAAGATGCGATTTACCGCATACGCGAGAATTGCCCGTCCGAACAATCAGAGTATGAGCACTTTCCACTTGATGCCGATACCTGCCTGAATGCCTATACCTGGCGTGCCTCGCTACGGGCAGCAGGGGCAGCCGTGGCCGCCACTGATGCCGTGCTGGATGGTGAGGTTGAAAACGCCTTTTGCTCGATACGGCCACCCGGCCACCACGCCACACCAGGTGAAGCCATGGGCTTTTGCATGTTCAATAATGTTGCCGTGGCGGCCAAACATGCACTTGAGGCACGTGGACTCAGGCGTGTCGCCATTGTTGATTTTGATGTGCATCATGGTAATGGCACCGAAGAAGCTTTTCGCAATGACGACCGGGTATTGATGGTCAGTTTTTTTCAGCATCCGTTCTATCCGTATACCGGCACCGATCATCCAGCCACCAATATGGTGAATGTGCCGGTACCGGCGCATAGCTATGGCGACGTGGTAAGGCAACTGGTCACCGAGCAATGGTTGCCTGCCCTGCGGGAATTTGAGCCGGAAATGATTTTTATCTCTGCCGGTTTCGACGCCCATCGTGAAGACGATATGGGCCAGCTGGGCCTGGTGGAAGCCGACTATGCCTGGATTACGCGGGAAATCATGGGCATCGCCAAAGAATTTTCCAATAAGCGCATCGTCAGTTGTCTGGAAGGCGGGTACAACCTGTCGGCCCTGGGCAGGAGCGTGGTCGCTCATCTCAAAGTATTGGCAGATCTCGATTGATGAGGTATCCGTTTGCGCAATTGCACAGTATCAGGACCGAACGCCTGCTGCTCAGAAAACTGGAACGCTCGGATATCGATAGCGCTGCCCTTATCCACGGCGACCCCGCAACCAATCTGCATAACCCAGGTGGCGCACGCTCGCGTGAAGCAACCGTGGCCGTGGTGGATGACTGGGTTAGCTTTTGGGAGCGACAGCATTTTGGCTACTGGACAGTCTGCGCGGGTGATGATGACAGCCAGGTATTGGGCTTTGGTGGCATCATGCGCAAGCAGATTGGCGATTTTACTGGCCTGAACATGTATTTCCGCTTTGCTACCCACGCCTGGGGCAATGGCTATGCCAGTGAAATGGCACAAGCTGCCCTGCAAGTGGCGTTTGAAACACTGGACGAAGCGGCAGTGTATGGCTTGGTGCGCCCCGCCAACAGCCCGTCACGCCGCGCGCTGGAACGCATGGGCATGCAATTGTGCAGCACCGTGGATGACGTGCCTGGCCAGGAAGCGAGTCTGATCTATCGCATTATAAAAGAAGATTTTCTGAACGCAGTATCTTGAAAAACAGTGAGCCAACTGATGAAAAGATTCTTTGCAGTGCCGTTTTTGAAATTTAGCCTGGCACTTGGCCTTGCAGTGGCCTGTACATGCGCATCGGCGCAGGTCGTTGATGAACGTGCCCTGCTGAACGAAAAAGTCGCCCGCTTTATCGATGAATGGCATGACGATGCCGCCCATGCACGCCTCAGTTATTTCGACAAGATGGCAAAAGACGGCGTGTACATAGGCACCGACAAGACCGAACGCTGGACGCGGGATGAATTCAAGGCCTGGGCCAAACGCTTTTTCGAACGCCCTTCAGCCTGGGCTTTCAAATCTTTTAACCGGCATATCAGTTTTTCAGAAGACCGCCGCTGGATCTGGTTTGATGAACAGTTACATACCCAGATGGGCATCTGTCAGGCAACCGGCGTCATCCAGCAGACTGCACAGGGACTGGAAATCATGCATTACCAGTTATCGCTGACGGTACCGAATGAATTGACCGATTATCTGGCTGCAGGTGTCAAAAAACTGGATGAGAAAAACGCTGAACAGAAGCTGATGCCCAAGCCCTAAGGGGATTCCAGCGGCAGTTCGACAATCACATAAAACCATTTGATTTTTGGCCAGTCCGCCCGGCGGCTGACCAGGGTTTCTTCCGAAGCCATGCTGATGTCGTAATCAAATTCATGGCCGCTGGCGAAGTGCCCGCTGGGGTGGGTTTCCCAGATACAGCAAAACCGTTTCATCCTTCCCATGTGTGCCTGCCTGACCAAATAGGCTTCCACTTTGGCAGCCTTTGACCCGGCAACACGGTAACTGACCCGCAAGACATGGATTTGCGCCTGCATCGTGGGTTCGCAAGACATGAATTCCAGTGAGGCAGGTTTTTTGGCTATTTGTTGTAAAAAATCCGCGCAGACAGGGTCATCTCCAGACACATCCGGATTTGCCGCCCATGCCATGTTCAGGCTTGCTGACAGCAGCAAAGCTGCAATGCCTGGAATGGTCATCCGACCTATCAATAAAATTTGTTGAACAATGTGCATGAAATCGCCAGCCTGGTTTGCGTATTTGTCATCTTGATCATAGCCAGCGACGCGCCATGAAAATTGCAGAAATTGTTTAAAATGCCACCGAAATACCCTGATTGTCGTGCATTCTTCAACAGTATTGCTCAATTCGGCGACTTCTTCATGGTAAACATACTGGGGTATGTATATTTAATTTACCTGATTTCTTATAAGGAAAATGAAGTAAATATTGCTATACCCCCATGGTTTTGTGATTGCAGCAGCAGAAGTAGAGAAACTTCCGGCGCAAGCAGGGCAGACTTCCGTACAATATCGCTTTGTTTTTGCTAAAAAGAAGAATAAGCATGTCTATACAATGGTTCCCCGGCCACATGAACGCCGCCCGCAAGAAGGCGGCGGAAACCATGGAAAATACCGATCTGGTGATAGAAGTGCTGGACGCCCGCATTCCGCAAGCCTCTTGTAACCCCATGGTCGAGTCGCTGCGCAATTTTCGCCAGCGCCCCTGCCTGAAGATTTTGAACAAGGCCGATCTGGCTGACCCGAATGCCACCAAAGCCTGGCTGGATTTTTATAATGCCCAGAAAGGTGTGTTTGCCGTCGCCCTGAGCTGCAAAAAACCATCTGATGTTGCAAAAGTGCCTGGCCTGGCTTTACAGCAGGCCCCGCATCGCGGTGTGCCGACCAAGCCCTTGCGCATGATGATCATGGGCATACCCAATGTCGGTAAATCGACATTGATGAATGCCTTGTTGAAAAAGCGTGTTGCCAATGTCGGTGATGAGCCGGCCGTGACCAAGACCCAGCAGCGCCTGTATCTGGGCAAGAACATGATTTTGACCGACACCCCCGGCATGCTGTGGCCCAAGATAGAACATCCTACGGATGGCCTGATGCTGGCTGCCAGCCATGCAGTGGGTGTGAATGCGCTGATCGAAGAAGAAATCGCCACTTTCCTGGCTGAGCAGTTGCTGATTCATTACCCGAAATTCATCACTGAGCGCTATGGCTTTTCAGTCGAAGGCATTGATGCTGTCTCTGTGATTGAAGGCGTAGCAAAAAAACGCGGCTATAAACTCAAAGGCGGCGACTGGGATTATGAAAAGGCCTCGCATACCCTGTTGCTGGATTACCGCAGCGGTGCTCTTGGTCGCATCAGCCTGGAAACCCCGGCAAGTCGTGAGCATTTGCTGGCGACCTATGTGCCGCCTGTCTTGCTAGGTCAGGGCAAGAGCGTGCAGACAGGCATGGAGCCAGAGCCGGAAGACGCAGAATGAACCTTGCAGCGGACACGCCCTGGGTATTGCGCAATGATGCGGGTGGCGTCACTACCCTGACCTTGAACCGTGGCGAGCGTTTCAATCCCCTGTCAGAAGAAATGCTGGCCGCTTTGCTGGCTGAATTCAAGGCCATTGCAATTGATGAAACCGTGCGCGTGGTGGTATTGGCTGCCACCGGCAAGGCATTTTGTGCCGGGCATGATCTGAAGCAAATGCGTGCCCAACCGTCGGAAGAGTATTACAAAGCCCTGTTCCAGCAATGCAGCAAACTGATGCTGACTATCCAGAAATTGCCGCAGCCGGTTATCGCCCGCGTGCAGGGCCTGGCAACTGCTGCCGGTTGTCAACTGGTGGGCATGTGTGACCTAGCCGTGGCCAGTGACAATGCCAGCTTTGCAGTGTCTGGGGTGAATGTGGGTTTGTTTTGTTCTACCCCTGCGGTTGCTTTGTCACGCAATGTTTCACGTAAACAGGCGATGGAAATGTTGTTGACCGGTGATTTTATCGATGCGCAGACGGCATGGCAGCGTGGCCTCATCAATCATGTGGTCAGCCCTGAACAGTTGGATGCCTGCGTTGCCGGACTGGCAGCCAGCATCATCGCCAAACCCGCGCTGGCAATACGTATGGGTAAGCAATTATTCTACAAGCAGCTTGAAATGGGGATGGAGGCGGCTTATCAACTGGCCGGTCAAACCATGGCCTGCAATATGATGGATGACACTGCGCAGGAAGGCGTAAAGGCTTTTCTGGAAAAACGCCCACCATCCTGGAAGTAAGTAGAGTACGAAAAGCTATTGATTACGTGAACTGAAGTGATCAGCAATAATCGCTCCCAGCGAACACCATACCCCCGCCACGAAGCAGGTATATAACACGGTGTAGGTGGTGGGCAGGGAATCTGGTGTATCGCTATAGGCGACACTGGCATAGGTGTATACCAGCGCAGTGGTGGCGATACCCAGCAAATAACCATGCATCATGGGTGAACGTCGCGCCAGATAACCGACCACCAGGCCAGGCAACAGGTATTGCATGTAACCAAAAATGGTCATGAAAATCGGGTTACTCCACAAACCTGTATCTGTACCGGCATCTGCGGCCGGACTCATCGATATCTTCAGCGCCGTAATAAATACGAAATACAGCAAGCCATACAACACCGTCGCCAGCGCGATGGCGTGAGGATTGGGTTTGGAAATAAAGGGTTGGAAAGCCATAAGGGCGGGATTATACCCTGTGCTGCTGAAGATTTGCGCAGCTTTGGGCTGATTTTTGCTTGTATTGCGTGCATTTACACAGACTTACACATGCCGTATGGTCGGTGGCCCAGGCAAGGAAATCAGAACAGGTAACTGGCGCCGAACACCAGGCTGTCGCGTACAGGGCTTTGGTATTTACCTGTGTTGTAACTACGCCTTTGCCTGCTGATGCCATAGGCCAGTTGCAGTTTCCATGCGGCGAAATTGACACCCAGGCCGACGCGCGCATCGAAGCGGTTATTGATGACTTGGCCTGGTTTTGCATCCGGATACGTCAGCCAGCCTATGTGCGAAAACAGGTCTATGCGTTCATGCAGCGCATAATCTGCATTCGCTTCCAGGTACAGGGTTTTTGCGTCCAAACCTATGTAATTGGGGGAATAGTAGATGCGTGCGCTGAGATTATCTACCATGATGCCGGTGAAGATTTCCCCATAATTGAGGTCCGTAGCTTTGGGGAACAATGAGCCTGTGGCACCCGCTTCCCATACCACGCCCGAATTCAGGCGGCGTGAAAAACCGGAATACAGCAAGATCTGTTCGCCATCACTGTTCTTGCTGTTGACCCGTACTTTTGAGCCGAAGGCACCGGCATACCAGCCATCGGGATTGTCGTAGACCAGGTTTAACTGCGGAACTGCCTGGCCGTCACTGAGCGAGATACCGCGATAAAAATAATCTGATACCAGCGTGATACTGCCGCTAACCTGTGCGTGGGCCTTGCCTTCAAAAGCAAACAGGGTAAGGATGAAAATCGCACAAAATTTAAGCAATACCGCACCTTTATGAATGGCCATCAATCTTGCATCACTTATTTGCATCACTTATGGATGGGTGGCCAGGGTTGTGGATGGCAGCACACTGGCAGCAGAGGTGGCCAGTTGACATGAACACGCACATTTATGCGTAACCCTGTGCAGAGTGGCACACAGATTGACCTGGCCGCTGATATTGGCATCGCTCTGGTTGACCGGATTGACCACCAGATCCGCACGTACCTGCGCCAGGCTGGCCGATGGTTTCAGCTCGCTGAGCAATGCCATCATCCCCGAAATATGCGCCGCCGAATAGGATGAGCCTGACACAAAATTCCAGCGTGCCCCCGGTGCAGTCGTTGGTATATCGCGCCCCGGCGCTACCAGGATGTCATTCGCCAGTTGTGTGGTCTTGCTGTCTGCCACCGCAAACACGCCGGGGTGCGATGCCGGGAAACCGCCATCAGCACGCTTTGGGTCCATCGCACCCACAATCTTGATGTTGCGGGAAATGGCTGCATCCAGCAGTTGCTGCAGCAGGCGGTCTGGCGGGCCGGACAGGCTCATGTTAATCACCTGCACACCTTGCGTCAGGGCAAAATTCAATGCCTTGCCCAGAGTAAAACTATTGCACCTGGTTTTATTTTCAGGTTCTTGCCAGCAGGCTCTCAGGGCCATGACATGGGTATCGGGGGCGATGCCTTCTATGCCTATGCCATTCCCGGCGCGTGCAGCGATCACGCCGGCAACACCGGTGCCATGGGTTTCGCCTACGTAAGGGTTGCCGTCGATGAAATTCTGGTTCAGCGTGATTTGTCCGGCCAGGTCAGGGTGTTTGATTTCTACCCCACTGTCGATGACGGCCACGACCACATTGCGACCAGTAGCAATTTTGCGTACGTCATCCAGTTGCCAGTATTTGTTGACTGGCTGCACGGGGAACAAGGGATCATTCTTGGCTTGCGCGTCAAAGGTGTTGATGGTCTGCACCCAGGCGACGCGGGCATCCTTGCTCAGTGTTTCCATCATCTGCGCTTCAGACGTGGTCTCGGTTTCTTCCATCACAAAGCAATCGACATTCAAGACGGGCATGGGCCAGTCTTCCAGCAGTTTCAAGCCATGCGCGGTTGCCAGTTCTGCAGCGATGCGGCGGCGCGCCGTGCGACTGACATCATTGGCGTAACCGCCGCTATAGCTGACATCTGGCCGGAAATGTGGTGTTGGCAGATGCAACATGACCAGTAGCCGGCGTTTGGCTTCCGGCTCTTTCTGCGTGACAGCTTCTGCTTCATTGTCGCTGCGGGCGCTGGCTGTTGATATGTTTAATCCTGCTGTCAGTGCCAGCAAGGTACAAAGCAACAACCTGAGTCCGAATCTGAGCCATAGCCTGGTCCCGTGAGGTTTGCCGCGCATACTCATTTGGCACCTCCGGCTTGCAGGGATTCTACCAGTTCAATCACCGCTTCAGAGCGCAACTCGTCCACGCTTTGCGTCAACCTGTCGTCAGGGACGTTGAGCAGATAGGCATTGGTGACCGTTGGGCCATCGATGATGCGGGCGTCGTTCAATGACATGATGCGCTGTATATCTTTGACTGTGGTTTCCGGTTTGAAGACGACGACAATATTGCCGGACGAGCGTTCGCCGCTGCCCAGTACATGATAACTGCTATTGTCCTGCGTGGGCAGGGCCAGATGTACCACCAGCCCCACAATGATCGCTGTCTGTGCTGCCATGATCCAGCCCATGGATCGGGTACCACTTGCCGGCAACAGGGTTCGCAAGTGCTCCAGCAAGCTATTTTTTTCTTTAACCCCGGCTGGCTGCACTGGTTTATTCTGTGTATCGAGCTTGGGCAATAAGCGGGCGAGGGCGCGCTCAGGGTTGGGTGCCGTGTTGGCCGCCGGTTCCTGGGCTTGCAGCTTAATTTGCCATTGCAGATCATCCTTGCACGTCGTGCATGTTTGTAAATGTTTTTGTACCAGCTGTTTTTCGTCTGGCTGCAGGGTATTGACAACATACCAGGGCAGCAAGTCCTGGACGATGGCATGCATTGCCTCGTCAGACAGATAGGGCTGGCTTGTTTTCATGTTCATAATATTTCCTCCATGCTGTCGGAAAGCATGAATCTCAAACGCTGTCTTGCGTGGAACATCCGGGTTTTGACGGTATTGACCGGGCATTCCATGGTTTCAGCAATTTCCTTGTATCCCATCTCATGATAATAAGTGAGGCTGACGACCACGCGCTGCTCCATGGGCAGGGCACGCAAGGCCCGGTTCAGGTCACCTTCCAGTTGCTGGGCAGACATCTGGTGTTCGGGTTCATAGCGGGTTTCTGCTGCATGATGCTCAAAATTGGATTCAACCGCCGCATCAAATGTCTGTATGGCTTTCAAAGCCTGACGATAGGCTATCGCAAATATCCAGGTCGAGACCCGTGAAGTCTGGTTAAAGGTATACGCTTTTTGCCAGACGACCAGCATCGTATCGTTGACTATTTCCTCTATCAGGTGCGTGTCGCGTGTCATCTTGTCAAGAAAACGAGCCAGTCTGCCAAAGTACAGGCGATACAAAGCCTCAAACGCCTGGCGATCGGCATTCGCAATCGAGGCGATCAATTGAACTTCCTGTGCTTCCGGGGTAGTTGGACGCTTGTTGTCTGTTTTACCTCGCCATCCCCAATTCTCAAACATGCCTGCATTCTCCTCGATGAAACGTTAATACCTGATCAGGTGGAAAAGGTTCATTGCAGGTTAAAAAAATGTTGATGTCAGGCTTTTGAGGGGGCTTGCGTAAAAAATAACAAGATGAATTGCCGGTCTCACATGCTGCGACACTTAGCCAGATTATCAGACGATTGTATCGCATCGATATGCGCATATTGTTTTTGTCCGCCCATTTCGCATGGTTTTTTATCTACTGTTTTCTTCCGGCCCGGATTCTCCCTTGAGCACCTGACTGTCATTTCACGATGCCGCAATGCAGTTTCAGCACGCATCAAAAAAATATTTTATTTTTCTTTGAACCAATTCGAATGAATGGCGCATTAACCGCTTGAAACAAACGGAGAGGTCTATTTTTTTTATGTCGTCACACATGAAAAAAGAAACTGCTCTGACCATGCGTGAACTCGTATTTCAGATCACCGGAACGGCGCGCGAATTTTTTTAAACCAGCATTGCAGGACATTGAATGCTTGAACAGGCGAATGTAATTTTTCCTTTTTTTGTTCAACATGCGATGTGCGGAAATCAACTGCGTGCACCTGATGTGGGCGTGTTGTTGCGGCTGCTGTTGCTGGCACCTGTGCTTGAAGAGCTGGTGGTCCGTGCCGGTCTGCAGCAGTACCTGACAGGGCAGTTCCGGCAATCCGGTGCCAATGCGACCTGGTTACCGGTAGTGATATCGGCGACGGTGTTCAGCGTACTGCATGTGGCAGCGGGCTGGACGATGGTGGCAGCGATTTTTGTGCCCGGCCTGTTGCTGGCGATGCTGTACCAGTGGACGCGTGACTGGCGGCTGTGCGCGTTAATGCATGCCGTCTTCAATGGAATGGCTCTTGGTGTTTGCATGCAGTGACCTATTTTAATCATTGAAGGGAAACTATGATGAAGTTGAATTTTCGTTTTACTCGCTTATTGCGACAGGCAGGTGTGCTGGGCGCGGCCTTAACTGCAGGCATCGCCATTGAACTGGCAACCGGCATGTCGGCGGCCTATGCTGCCGATGCCTTGAATGGTAAAAGCCTGTACCTGAATGGCCCGGTTTCTGGCGGTACCAGTTGTACTGCCTGCCACGGTGCCAGCCCTGCCAATAACGTCAACGGTATTTTGCGAGGCGCGAATAATCCGACCGAAATCAGCAACGCCTGGGCCCAGAACAAGGGCGGCATGGGCACTTTATATAACAATAAATTCAGCCAGGCAGAAATCGCCGATCTGGCGGCATTTATTGGTAACCCCAGCGTCGCCGCCGGCCCGATTGCAAGCGTATCACCAGCCAGCCTTAGCTTTAATGGTACGACCATAGGTCAGACCAGCACGGCACTCAGCACCACAGTCAGTAACACCGGCTCTGCCGCATTGAACATCACAGCCATCGCGCTGACTGGCAGCAATAGCGGAGACTTCAGCCTGGCTGGTGGCAGCTGCGCAGCGGGTGCTGCACTGGCCCCTGCCGCGACCTGTACTGTGCTGGCTACCTTCAAGCCGACAGCGCAAGGCACTCGCAGCAGCAGCATCAGCATCAGCCACAATGCAACTGGTGGATCCAGTCTGGTCAGCCTCAGTGGTACCGGCAATGCCGCTGCCCAGGCCGGTGTAGCAGTGTCTGCCACCAGCCTTAACTTTGGTTCAGTACTGGTGAATGCGGCATCGGCAGCACAGACCATCACGATCACCAATAGCGGTCAGGCAGCCCTGAATTTCAGTTCCATCGGACTGACTGGCACGAACGCCACCATCTTTGCCCTGGGCGGTAGCTGCAGCACACAAACTGCCGTTGCTGCCGGTGGCCAATGTACGGTAACCGTACAGGCTACCCCAGCTACAGCGGGCGCTTTTGCTGCGGCATTGAATATCGCTTCGAATGCTTCGAACGGTAGTGTTGTCGTCAGCCTGGCCGGTAGCGGCGCTGCTGCCACTCCTGCCATCATTGCAACGCCAAGCGTGCTTGCCTTTGGTGCGCAGACCGTTGGTGGTAACCCTGTCACGCAGCAGATCAGTCTGTCAAACACAGGTAATGTGGTGCTGACACTGTCAGCTGTCAAAGTCAGCGGTTCATCAGCGATTGTGATCGGTACGGGCGGTACCTGCGGTAGCAGCCTTGCAGTGGGGGCCAGTTGCAATGTACCTGTGGTATTCACTCCGGCAACGGAAGGTGATGCAAGCGCCAGCCTGGCGGTGACTTCGAACGCCGCAGCATTGCAGGTTGCCATCACCGGCACGGCAACCAGCAAGGCAGTCGCCAAGCCCGTGTTGTCTGATACTGGCACAGTGCAGTTCACCGATACCCAGGTAGGTGTCAGCTCGGTCAAGCATACGACAACGCTCAGCAATACCGGCACAGCTGCATTGAAGATTACCAGCCTGGTATTGAACGGCAGCCAGCTCAATGACTTTTCACTGGCAGGTACTTGCGCCGTCAATGGCACAGTTAGCCCGGCGGCCAGTTGCACCATAGATACGATCTTCAAACCGACCAGTGCCGGCAGTAAAACCGCAGATGTGCTGGTGGTGACTGATGGTGGTGCGCAACTGAGTGTTCGCCTGGCGGGTACTGGCGTTGCCATCCCTGTCAAGACAGTGACGCTGAACATCAATCCACAATCTTTTGACTTTGGTTCCGCCACGATAGGCAGTGCCAGCCTGGTCAAACGCTTCACGCTCAGCAACCCAAGTACCAGTGCCATCGCCCTGACCAATGCTGCCTTCACCGGGCCGTATGCAGCAGTGGTGGACAGTGCATCCTGCCCACGCTTCCCGTTCAGCCTGCAGGCGAATACTTCTTGTGAACTGGTGGTGAGCTATACACCGGCAAATGCAGGTGCCAACAACGGTAGTGTCGTCATCAGTTCATCTGACACCACCACGACCTGGAGTATTTCCCTGGCTGCCACGGCAGTGACTGCCACAGCGCCTGTCGTGACTGGCAATGTGCCCAGAAATGAAGGTGGCGGTGGTTGCTCGGTCGCCCGTGATGGTAATGACCCGATGTTGCCCATCCTGGTAATGCTGGCTGCGGCAGTCATCGTTTGGCGCCGACGTCAGGCCCGCCAAGGCGCGACGCAAAAGTAATAATGGAAGCCGGACCGCGGTCCGGCTTTTCTGATTTGAAAGAAAAGAGGTTGAACGATGAAATTTACGTTACATATGAATAAAAAACGCATCAGCAAGTTGCTATCTGGCCTGGCTGCCACAATGCTGGTGAGCTCGGCAATGGCACTCGACAAAGGCAGCGCAGCACCCGCATTTGATCTGAGTGGCGCAGAAGGAAATGTCAACCTGGCGAAGTACCAGGGCAAGCTGGTGTATCTGGATTTCTGGGCGTCGTGGTGCGGACCTTGCCGCCAGTCTTTCCCATGGATGAATGAACTGCAAGCCAAATATGGTCCCCAGGGTTTGCAAATTATCGGCGTCAATCTGGATCAGAAAAACGAAGATGCGCGTCAGTTCCTGACCACCACACCGGCCCGCTTTGTGGTGGCGTTTGACCCCGCCGGAGCCACGCCACGCAGCTATGGTGTCAAAGGCATGCCCAGCAGTGTTCTGATTGGTCCGGATGGAAAAATCCTGTTTGAACATGCGGGCTTCAAGGAAGCTGACAAAAGCGCACTGGAAGCAAAAATCAAATCTTCGCTGGGAGCCATCAAATGAAGTCACGCCTGAACACCATGTTTAAAAAAACAGCCTGCCTGCTGCTGGTCGGCAGCAGTGTACTTGCCACATCCGGATGCAGCCTGATCAAGGTTGTTCAACCATGGGAAAAAGGTACGCTAGCAAAACCGGAAATGACATTTGAAGGTGACAGACTCGAGTCCCGCTACAGCGAACACATCTACACCAGCCGCGAAGCGGCATCCGGTGGTGCCGGTGTGGGTGGCGGTGGTTGTGGTTGCAACTAATCAGAGAATTCCGACATGAATAAAATAACTGCTCCTCTTTCTGTTTCGACTTTATCTGAAACATCGCCGGCGTCAGCTACATCAGCAAATGTTGAATCGCAAGCCATAGGTGCTGCATTGCTGACCGCAGCCATGTTGTTACCCGGCCTGGGCGTGGGCGTAGCGCGTGCCGAAACGCCGCCAGAACATGCCAGCCTCAGTCTCAAATACCTGAACTATGAAGAAAAACAGGCCGGCCTGAAACGCATTACCGCCAATTCTCCTTCACTGTCCCTGATTACCCCGCTGGGTTCAGAATGGTCGCTGGATGCGACCCTGACATCAGATGATGTATCCGGCGCATCGCCGCGTTACCATACCGCGATTTCTGGCGCTTCCCGCATGAATGACCAGCGCACGGCGGGTGACGTGGCGTTTACCCGTTACTTTCCGCGTGCCAGCCTGACAGTGGGTACGGCCTATTCAACTGAGCATGATTACGAGTCACGCGCCTTGTCGTTGACCGGTACGTATTCCAGTGAAGACAAGAACACCACCTGGACCGCCGGCCTGGGTGGCAGCCATGACCGCATCAATCCCACCAACCTGATCGTCAAAAACGAAACCAAAAAAACCATCAGCCTTATGGCCGGTGTGACGCAGGTCATCACTGCGCAGGATATCGCGCAGTTGACGCTCAGTCATAGCCGGGGTGAAGGTTATTTTTCCGATCCTTACAAGGCGCTGGATAACCGCCCCAGAGAACGCAACCAGACTACCGTGCTGGCGCGCTGGAATCATCACTTTCTGGACACCGGCGGCACCGGTCGTTTCAGTTATCGCTATTACAGCGACAGCTATGACGTAAAGGCGCATACGCTGACGGCGGAATATGTGCAGCCCCTGTCGCAAGGCTGGACTGTCACACCGTCGCTGCGCATGTATTCGCAAAGTGCGGCCAGTTTCTATTTTGATCCGGTCTACGATGCCAAACTGGGGGCTCCTTTCCCTCCGGGTTATGTGTTTTCTTCCAACCAGCTCAACTCTGCTGATCAGCGTTTGTCAGGCTTTGGTGCACTCACCTTCGGCATCAAAGTGAGCAAGCAACTGACACGTGACTGGACGGTAGACGTGAAACTGGAAAACTATGAACAGCGCGGCAACTGGCGTCTGTTCCACAAGGGTAGCCCAGGGCTGGCAGCACTGGAAGCACAAAGCATACAACTGGGTATCAGCAAGCAGTGGTAGATGCTTGACGGTAGTCGATGATTGCCGGTTCTACAGGCCATGCGCCATGCACTATGCGTGGCGCAGGACTGTCTGCGTCCTGACTATCCTGCATCAGCAAATAGACCCAAAGATTTACTGCCCCAAAAATTCGGGAGTTTGAATGAAACATAATTTTTTCTATAAATGGTTTTCCGCATCGTTGCTCTTGCTGATGTGTGGTTTTTCACAGCATGCAGCGGCAGCAGACGACTTCCTGGATCCTGAACAGGCCTTCAAGTTGCAAGCTGAATTACGCGATGTGAAAACCCTGGTGCTGTCCTGGACGATTGCCAAGGATTACCACCTTTACCGCGAGCGTCTGAGCTTCAATGCAACGGAACCGGGCATCACTTTGGGTGAACCTAAACTACCGGATGGCATACGCAAATTTGATACGACCTTCAATAAGGAAGTAGAGACCTATGCAGACCGTCTGCTGGTGGAATTGCCCATCACCAAAGCTGACAAGGTGTTTACGCTGAAGGTGGGTTATCAGGGTTGTGCCGATGCTGGTCTCTGTTATCCACCGGCAGAACAACACTATCGTGTTGATACTTCTACACCCGGAAAATTGACACTTCAAGCGGTAGATGCGACAACCGCAGTATCTGCGACGCCAGCAGTGGCGACCGCAGCTACTGTCACTGCGCCAGCCGCCGGCAGCGAATCTGCTCACAAGGAAGATGACAGCTCACTGGCCCAGCGTACCCTGCAAAGTGGCAGCCTGTGGCGCATAGGCATGGCATTCCTGGTATTTGGCTTACTGCTGTCATTTACGCCTTGTGTCTTGCCCATGGTGCCGATCTTGTCATCGATTATTGTGGGTGAGGGTAATGTCTCGCGTGGCCGTGGTTTCATGCTGGCGCTGGCGTATTGTCTGGGTATGGCCCTGGTGTACACCTTGCTGGGTGTGGCTGCCGGTCTGGCTGGTGAAGGCCTGGCGGGGGCATTGCAAAAGCCCTGGGTATTGTTGACCTTTGGCGCCTTGCTGGTAGGTCTGGCGCTGTCCATGTTTGATGTCTATCAATTGCAACTGCCTGGCGGTCTGCAAAGCCGGCTGAGTCAGGCCAGTGGCAATTTCAGCGGTGGCAAGTTCATTGGTGTGTTTGTGATGGGCGCACTGTCTGCGTTGATCGTTGGCCCATGCGTGGCGGGGCCACTGGCTGGTGCCTTGCTGTACATCAGCCAGACCCGCAATGTATTGATCGGTGCCTGGGCGCTGTTTTCCATGGCGGTAGGTATGAGCGTGCCATTGCTGTTGACGGGTATCTCTGCCGGCAGCCTGTTGCCACGCGCAGGTGCCTGGATGAATCAGGTCAAGAAACTGTTCGGTCTGTTGTTGATTGCTGTTGCCATCTGGATGGTCAGCCCGGTGTTTCCGGTCAAGGTCATGATGGCGGTATGGGGTGGCTTTGCGATTTTGTGCGCCGTGTTTTTGCATGTGTTTGATACATTGCCCGCCGGTGCAGGCTTGCGTGCCTATGTGGCAAAGGCATTGGGGATCAGTTTCCTGTTCCTGGGTTTGTTTGAACTCATCGGTGCCGCCAGCGATGGCAAGGATGTATTGCAGCCTTTAGCCCATTTGCGCAGTACAGCGAATACCGCACAAATGGCCGACGCGGGTTCATCGGGAAACCATGCGGAAAATAAATTTACCCGCATCAAAAGCGTCGCCGAACTGGATGCCGCTCTGGCTGCGACCAGCACACCTGTGATACTGGATTTTTATGCCGACTGGTGTGTGTCTTGCAAAGAGATGGAACGTTTCACTTTCTCTGAACCCAAGGTCAGCGAACAACTGAAGCAGGTACGCCTGCTGCAAGTGGACGTAACCGCCAACAGCGACATGGAAAAAGCATTGATGAAACGCTTTTCATTGTTTGGCCCGCCAGGCATCATCCTGTTTGACCGCAGCGGCAAGGAAGTGCCGGACAGCCGCATCATTGGCTACCTGGAACCTGAACGTTTCGTACAACACTTGTCACGCCATTTTGCTCTGTAAAATCAACTCATTCCAGATTGCCTAGCATGACCAATACTCCCGTACCCGCATCCACGCCCAAACACGCTCATGTACTAATTCTTGGCTCTGGCCCCGCAGGTTATTCTGCTGCCGTGTATGCAGCCCGCGCCAATCTGAAACCCGTGCTGATCACCGGTGTTGAGCAAGGTGGCCAACTGATGACCACCACCGATGTCGAAAACTGGCTCGCCGACCCTATGGGCGTGCAAGGGCCGGAATTGATGCAGCGTTTTCTGCAACATGCAGAGCGCTTCAATACTGAAATCATTTTTGATTACATCCACACCGCCAAGCTGGATGAAAAACCGATACGCCTGATCGGCGACCAGGCGCAATACACCTGTGATTCACTGATCATCGCCACCGGCGCATCAGCCCAATACCTGGGCCTGCCGTCTGAACAGGCTTTCATGGGCAAAGGCGTGTCTGCCTGTGCTACCTGTGACGGTTTCTTTTATCGCGGCAAGGAAGTAGCCGTCGTTGGTGGCGGCAATACAGCGGTTGAAGAAGCGCTGTATCTGTCGAATATTGCCAGCAAGGTGACAGTGATCCATAGGCGTGACAAGTTCCGTGCCGAAGCGATTCTGATCGATCGCCTGATGGCCAAGGTGGCTGAAGGCAAGATTGAAGTCAAATGGAACCATACGCTGGATGAAGTGGTG
The DNA here is from genome assembly GCF_049340205.1 of Undibacterium sp. Ji49W. NCBI lineage: Bacteria > Pseudomonadati > Pseudomonadota > Betaproteobacteria > Burkholderiales > Oxalobacteraceae > Undibacterium > Undibacterium sp. Ji49W. The sequence goes on from NZ_JBMPOW010000023.1 coordinate 51,726, forward strand.
GGCGATGAATCAGGCGTGACCGGCATCAAGGTCAAGGCAGCAGACGGTACAGTGACCCCTATCACTCTGCATGGTGTATTCATCGCGATTGGTCACAAGCCGAATACCAGCATTTTTGAAGGTCAGCTGGAAATGCATAACGGCTACATCAAGACACGTACCGGTACCGAAGGCATGGCAACAGCCACCAATGTACCTGGCGTGTTTGCTGCCGGTGATGTGCAGGATCATGTGTATCGCCAGGCCATCACCAGTGCGGGCACAGGTTGCATGGCTGCGCTGGATGCGCAACGCTTTTTGGAAACTTAGAACCTGTTCACGATCTGTAGCGAGCGGACGTCTGCGGGGTCAGGGCAGCATAAAGCGCAGCGCAAAAAGCGGAATGTACTCTAGTACATGAGCATTTTGAGCAGCGCATGAGCCCCGCGTAGTCTCTGATTGCGCCCGCGCTTAAGATCGTGAACAGGTTCTTAACCGATGACCTTGCGGGCGAAGGATTCCAGATAATCCATCAGACCGTCAGCCGCTTTGGCTGACTGTTCTTCATTGCCTTTTGCAATCGCCTTGGCGACCAGCATATGGCAGCGCGCACCTTCTTCTATATCGCCTTCATGCTGGAAGGCATACCAGAAACGGCGGCACTTGATGATCAGCGGGACCACGGCAGACACCGCAGACGGGTTGCGGCATGCTTCATGCACGACATGGTCCAGTGCCTGGTCGGCAGCCATGTAGTCATTCAAGTCATTGCGCTTGGCAGCAACCAGCATTTTGTCGGCGCATTCTATGATGTCTTTGCGATGTTGCGGTGTGGCGCGGCGGGCAGCGCTGGCGGCAATCAGACGTTCTATGACGCGGCGGGTTTCTATCAGCGTCATGTGCTCGGCAGCTTCAATATCGCTGATGATCAGGCCACGACGCGGCATTTGCAAAATCAGGCCATTGGATGACATGCGCATCAGTGCTTCGCGCAAGGGCGTGCGGCCCAGGCCGGTTCTTTCCACCAGTTCAGACTCCACCACCGGAGAACCAGGCTTCAGTTGCAGTGTGACGATCATGCTTTCGATGGCATCATAAGCCACATCGGCTGCACGCAGCTTGGGAGTGAAAGTCAGAATTTTTTCAGAAGTAGCAAGCATCAGATATCCATGTTCTGTATTTTGTATGGATTTTACCTATTTGAATGCGAATTTTACCTTGTAAAATGCGGTCATTATCAAATTCCGCGTGTTTTTCTACAAGGATTCCTGATTTTTGCCATATTGGAATATATTCAATTGCCAGAATTTGCCATGCGTTATTGAGTTTTTCCCATAAATTACACAGAAATCAGCATACTTATGGTTTACGGACCATGTTTTACCTTATGCTTGCTTTTTTAAATATAATATTAATATATTTAAATTGTGGCTTGTGCAGCTAAATGCCAGGCGTGCCTGCCGGTTCGCAGCATTGTTTTCTTATTTTTTTGGACTTACCCAAAGCACATGGCAGCGCGTGCATGGTGGCCGTCAGCACTGGCTACAGTACTGGCTATGTTGGTCAGCCGGTGTGGCGCAGGCTGTCCTGTTTTATTGTGGAGTGATTAATTGACACTGCATGCATCAACTTTTCCTGCGCAGGAAAAACGTCAGCAACTGGCCAGCCAACTGGCGAATGTATTTTTTTCTGAAGCCCTGTTCGATGTGATGTCTGACATCGTGTTTTTTGTCAAAGACCTGGAAGGGCGTTATGTGGTGGTGAACCATACCCTGGTGCGTCGTTGCGGCATGCGTGACAAGGATGCCTTGGTAGGCAAGCGGGCAGAGCAGGTATTTCCCGCTTCACTGGCCGCCAGCTATGCGGCGCAAGATGCGCTGGTACTGGGGGGGAAGAAAGAAATCCATGATCAGCTGGAACTGCATCTGTATCCTAACCGTACACCCGGCTGGTGCCTGACCCAAAAAATCCCACTGCGCGATGTGCGTCACCAGATTGTTGGCATGACTGGCATTTCACGCGACCTGGCCATGCCGGATCAGCGGCACCCTGTGTATGCCAAGATAGCCGCAGCAGTCAAACACCTGCATCAAAATTATACGCAGACGGTTGCCATGGCAGACCTGGTGAAACTGACCGGTTTATCGGTGGCCCAGCTGGAACGTAATTTCCACAAAATATTTTCACTGACGCCACGTCAGATGATGGTCAAGATACGGCTGGATGCCGCATCCAGTATGCTGGCAGAATCAACGTTGAGCATCACCGACGTTGCCGTCGCCTGCGGCTATCAGGACCACAGCGCGTTTTCGCGCATCTTCAAGGCGACAGTAGGAATGACTCCCAGCGATTACCGCGATGTGGTGCGCAGGGACTGACTAATTTGGCAGATACAGCGTTGCAGGTAACATGGGTTTAGCGTATGCCCCACACAAAAGGATCGCGTTCATCCAGCAGCAGGCTGGCTTCGGCATTAACAAAGGCACTGCCGCGCAGGCTGGGTAACAGCTTGCCGTCATCCGCTATACGGTAAGACGCTTCAAACACGCTGCCGATGATGCTTTCCTGACGCCAGATCTGGCCCTCTGCCAGTTTGTCATCTGCCGCCAGGCAAGCCAGCTTTGCGCTGGTACCTGTGCCACAAGGTGAACGGTCATATGCCTTGCCTGGGCAAAGCACAAAGTTGCGGCTGTGATTCTCTGCTGATGCAGGGGCACCGAACAATTCTATGTGGTCAATCAGCGCACCGCCATCGCCCGTGATTTTATCGGCTTCCAGCGCTGTTCTGACACGCCAGCTAAAGTCGGTCAGCACATCGACATTGTCCAGCCGAAGATCTTGCCCATGCTGATTGATGAGGAAAAACCAGTTACCACCCCAGGCAATATCACCTGTGACCAGACCGTAACCAGGCACATCCACCTGCACACCCTGGCGGTAACGGTGGGCGGGAACATTATGTACCGTCACGGTATGGTCGGCATGCAGTTTGGCTTCCACAATACCCACCGGGGTTTCTATACGGTGTTTGCCTGTACTTATTTTGCCCTGATGCGCCAGCGTGACGATAAAACCTATCATGCCGTGACCACACATGCCGAGATAACCGACATTATTGAAAAAGATGAGTGCACCAGCACAGGAAGCATCTTGCGGCGTGCAGGCCAGCGCACCGACGATGACATCCGAACCGCGCGGTTCACATACCGTCGCGCGTCGGTAATGATCAAACTGCTCACGAAAAACATGCAGGCGTTCCGCCATGCTGCCTTGCCCCAGATCCGGACCACCATCCACGATGATGCGGGTAGGTTCGCCGCCGGTATGAGAATCAATGACTGTGATTTTTTTCATGTTGTTTTGCCATAATAGAGACACAGGCCTTCAGCATAGGGTATGCACGCCGCTGCTGTCTTGACATGAAATCAAACTGGCTGTGAAGAAATCGGCACAATGCCAAAACAGGCGATTTAATCCGGTTTGCCCGTATTCACCAGGTTTTTATACCGGGTCAATTGCTCACCCAGCATGCCGTCTGCTGCCGGTGCCATCTTGTCAAAGCCGCCCTGCATATAACCGCCGACGCTATAGGTCAGCACCAGTTTGCTGAGTGCCTTGCCAGTTTCTGTCGCTTTGATGGCACTGAAATCCCAGGTCATGCTGCCTGCCAGGCCGGAACCCTGCATGGGGCCCAGTGCACCGGTCATGCGCAGGGTTTTGCCAGGGGCGACATACACCACGCTCAGATGCTGCACACCGCCACCATTCGGCAGTTTTTCGCAAAAGCAGCCACCGGGACGGGCATCAATGCTCAGGTTTTTCGCATTCTGTGAATAAGTGTGAGACGGGTTCCACCATGTGCTGACCTGGTTGACCATCAAGTCATAAGCCTGTTCTGCGGGAACATTCAACTGCACCTCATGCCTTATCAGAAAACCGTTGGGACTGACATTGATTACTTCAGCCGAGGTATGACTTGTGACAAAAAATAATGCACAAAAAGCAAATGAGATGGATGTGAAGTTCATGGTGGTTTCCTTTTGGGGTTTTTCTTGCGCTTCTTCCTGATTGCGGTGTTTTAGGTACAGATGTGTGGACGTTGTGGAAACGATGGCAACTCCAGCAATATTCACACATGACAAAGCTGGTTTGACTACATGATTACCACAGGTTTTTCATAGAATATATCATCCTCAGTCAGGCAGACAGATGGTAAAGTAGGGGTCGCAAATTTGCCGTGCGATAATCCCGGCAGACATAAGGAATTTTTATACTTGTTGCATGAATCTGTTTCCAGCTAAAAATGAGCACACGATGCCTGAGGGGATCAAAAAACGCCTGACCGGCGGTTTGATCATCTCGCTATTGATCCATGCATTTGTGCTTTCACTGCAATTTGGCTTGCCAGGGCTTGGTATGCCTGAGCTGGAAGCCCCGTGGAACAAGCGCAGGGCAGAGACCCCTGCTATCAGCATACAAATTGCCAATCCGGTAGCGCCAGCGGCACCTGCTGACAATCCGGCTGCCAACCCGGTTAATCCTGTCAGTTCGCCTGTGCCGCCAACGCCTGTTCCTCCCGCACCTGTCACGCCCTCTGTAGTGCCCCCTGTTCCGCAAGCGACACCGCCAGTGACGACAACCGATCGCATGGAAAGCAAGCAGGCCGTCGCTGGCATACAGTTGGTTGCACCGCAAAAAGCCGCACCCGTGCCAGCCGCTGTGCCAGCCAAAGCTGCCAACAAGCCGCGTGCCAGCAAGAAAAACACGGCAGACGCAGCGCCATCCCTGCCAAAAACACGCAAGGTGCAGGCACCCGATGTGCCGCGCCTGATTACACAGGATGCCTTTCATGACGACAGCTTTGTCGTGGCCGTGCCCAATCCGGATGAAATTCCGAAAAAGGCTGAAGCTGAAACCGAACCCAAAAAACAGTTCGATGACATGACACAGGAAGGCATAGATCAGGAGCAGGAACAGGAAAAAATTGCCCGCGCTGCCGAGCAAGAAAAGAAACGCAAACAGCGTGAAGAAAAAATGCGCAAGCAAGTTGATGAACTGGCCCAGCAAAATGCAGCAGATGCCGCTAAACAGAACCAGCAACTTGCCAGACAGCTCGATGATGACAACCGCAAACAGGCTGATGAAGCGACGCGCAATCAGGCTGCTGCATTGGCTTTGCAAAAACAGCTGGAAGCAGAAGAGCAAAACCGCCGCGCGCAGCAAGAAGCTGCCCGTGCTGAAGAAATAAAACTGGCAGAACAAAAACGTCAGGCCGAACAAAAACAACAGGATGAGCAGCGTCAGCAAGTGCAACTGGCGCAAGCTGCGCAGGCAATTCAGATAGCCCAGGCAGCCCAGCAGCAGCGTGAACAGCAAGCCCGTGAACAACAACTGGCAATGGAAGCACGCAAGCAGGAAGAGCAGCGCCAGCAAGCTGCCGTGGCCCGTCAAAAACAGGCGGATGAACAGCTGGCCAAAACCAGGGCCGAAGAACAGCTGGTCAAACAGAAAGCAGAAGAACTGGCCGCCCGTCAAAAAACCGAAGAACAGGCCCGCCAGCGTGCCGAACAGGTCGCCGCAGAACAGCGCGAGCGTGAACTGGCGCAAGCCGCTGCTGCCAAGGTGGCCGCCGCCAACGCTGCCGCAGCCGCAACGGCAGCAGCCAATGCCGCAGCAACGGCAGCAGCCAACGCCGCTTCCGCCAACCAGAATCAGGGGCAAAGCACAGGCCCCAACGCCAATGCCAGCGGTAGTAATCCTGGTGGTAGCACCTCGAACGGTGACAAGGCCGGTGCCTTTGTTTTGCCTAAGAGTTTGTTGGGCAGTGACCTGGCCAACCGTGCACGCGAACAGGCACGTGGTCTGGATCTGTTACGTGGATCGCCACCCGCAGCCAGCAACAATGCCGAAGACAAACCACGCCGCCGCAGTGTCTTTGGCAGCATGGATAAAGATGTGCCGGTGCAGATGTATATCGATAGCTGGAAACAGAAAATCGAGCGCAACGGCAATCTGAATTATTCGCAATTAGCCAAAGACCGTGCCCGTGGCGACCCGGTCGTGACGGTTTCCATACGTAGCGACGGCAGCATAGAAGACATCACCATCAACCGCTCAAGTGGACGGGCTGATATCGACGAGGCCGCCCGCAGAATCATTCGCCTCAACGCCAAATACGCCGCCTTCCCACCCAACATCGCGGCTCGCTACGACGTCATAGAAATTCGCCGTATCTGGAATTTTGATGAAAAGTTGAGGATTATTGAAGAGCTGCGCTAGGCAAGTTAAGCAAGCGAAGCAAGCCTTTCTTCAGGTTTGCTTTCAGCGAATAGTAATTTCATTCAAGAGCGGTTGCTGTTTTTTGAAAATAGACGATGCAAAAATTAAAACCGTATTCCATCACCTCAATCGCGCTTATCGGTATTTGTATCGTTGTTGCCTTGTTGTCCAGGCTGGGGGAATCTGAAGAGTTTTTGCGCACGCTGTTTATTGCCGACCCTGATCATCCCGGTTTGTCTGACGTGTTGTCAGGACAAATTTGGCGCTTGATTACTCCCATATTTATCCACTTCAATTTTATGCATATTATTTTCAATATGCTCTGGGTATGGGATCTGGGGCGCCGGATTGACAGGGAAAAGGGTGCAAGATTTTATATAGGCTTTGTAGTTGTTAGCGCAGTGGTGTCCAATCTTGCGCAGTATGTTGTTTCGCAAAGCCCATTTTTTGGTGGTATGTCCGGTGTCGTGTATGGCTTGTTTGGTTACCTGTGGATACGTGGGCGACTCGATAAAAACTTTAATACCGGCATGCGCAAAGAAACCGTGCACATGATGCTGGCCTGGCTGGTTTTATGCTGGACAGGATTATTGGGGCCTATTGCCAATTGGGCGCATCTGGCGGGCCTTTTGGTCGGGGTGGTCTGGGCTTATCTTGAAACCAGATTTACCGATGTCACAAACATCGCACAAGTGGCAGACCCCACCAGATTATCCGGCAAACAGAATCTGGTCTATCTGTCGTCAGCAGATATTTTAAACATTGAAGCGCAAAGGTCGTGGGTGAAAGAACATTATCTACCCGATGCCCAACATAAATTTGATACTGCTACTGGCAAGCTGCACATCATCGACGCGATATTGCGTCAGAAACCACTTGCGGCGCGGCCACAGCAAGAACAGGATGCGCTGGAAATTGTCTTTGCTGACGCACTGGTACAGGAAACGGGCTTGGGATGGGCAACCATCGACGATGACGATCGTCGAACACTGGTATTGGTCACGGCCGACGCACCCTTGGTGATTTTTGGGCTTGTTCCCGCTACGAGATTATTGTCGGACAAGGGACTGCCGGAGGTCGCAGAAGTATTTGCTACAACGGTTCAATCCATACGCCAAATGATGCAGGAGAGAGCAACACCGGTGCCCTGACTCCTGCATGGTTAATCAGGGCAGAGCAGTTGGTTTTGCCAGATAGCTCGATGAATAGGTCTTGAACTGACCACCATCAGTATTGATATTGGTCTGGTTGACTTCACCGGCGCTGAATACTGCACCTATTGCACCCACCGCCACCATTTCACTGGTATGCGTCAGGAAGTAGCGCACGCGGTTGTCGCGCCACTTCAAGGCAGAACCAAACTGGCTGGATGGCACGCCCAGCGGTGTTTGCCACCACAATACCGGCAATTGCAAGCCCTGGTAATAGGTTTTGGCAAGCGCGAAATGTTCCTTGAAATTGGGCGAAGTGATATTCGCTTCATCCCAGTACCAGGGCGTGTCCAGACGGGTGCAATACGAAACTTGTGGCGTGTTTTCAAAACAGCCGGCATCCCGGTCCAGGGTTTGCATGACGATGAAATCCGCTTTATCTGCACCCAGCTTCTGCATATAGGACAAGGCCGTGGTATGCAGATCACCAAACAGCGCAGGCGGGAAACCGACATAGGCATTCGGTGCATATTTTCTGGCGATCTGCATCAGGCACTGGGCAATTCCGGTCACGCTGTTTTGCAGGGTACTGCAATCAGCATCAATATTGACCAGCGCAAATACGGTCGATGGGTCAGCATTATTGGATGCCCTTTGGGTGTAACCCCAAAAGTCAGGCTCAAAATTCACTAGCGCAGGTTTGCCATAGGTTTTCAGTTGCTGGAACAGCAGGCGAACATTGTTCCAGTAATTTTTCATGAAGGTGGTGTTGCTCAGTCCGCTCAGGTTACCGTCACCATTGCTGGCCATCTGGTAGAGCGTGAACATGGGCACTGCACCCATGGTATCGGCGTTTTTGGCGACGATCTGCACATAGGCACCGGAAGGGCTGTTCCAGGTTGGCCAGGAACCATCGCCCACGCCCACCAGATATTGGTCATAAATGTCGGGGGTAATGGCCTGTTTTTGAATATCAGCCAGCTCTGTCGTACCCAGGCCCACCAGGAAGCGTGAAGGCTTGCCCAGCTTGACAGCCAGGGCTGCTGCTTTTTTCTCCAGCGTGACGACAGTGGTGCCTGTTGTCGTGCCTGTTCCGGTAGTAGTACCAGAAGTCGTGCCCGTCGTTGTGCCTGTAGTTGTTCCGGTCGTTGTACCTGTAGTCGCTGCCGCAGAACCACCACCACCGCCACCGCCGCAGGCACTGATAACAAGCAACAGGCCGGTGGCCAGCAAATAAGGAATTTTCATAAAAGAAGGCAGAGTGCGTCAGAGTATCTGCTCATGATAGTCGAAGCCATCGCGGCTGGGCTTAAACCGTGTTTAGCTTGCCGATAAAATAACAATCCTTCACAATGTTGACATGCTGAATCCCTCAACCAAACGTAGCCTTTGCCCGCATTGCCGTCGGCCCGTCATTGCCTGTATTTGCCAATGGGTAACAAGTATTGCCAATATGCCGGACGTGTTGATCTTGCAGCATACGCTGGAAGTGAACAACGCCAAAGGCAGCGCACGTCTGCTGCACCTTTGTCTACAGACATCCAGTCTGCTTGAAGGGGAACAGTTTGAAGAAACACATTTGCGCTCCCTGCTGCATGCAGGTGATAGACAGCCCGTCCTGCTCTACCCATCCACCACACAAAATGATGCTGATGACTTGCAATATGAAGCGCCAGAATTTTTAATGGATGGGCATACCTTGGCCAATCTGCGGCTGGTGATACTCGACGCCACCTGGCGCAAAAGTCGCAAGATGCTGTACCTGAACCCGCTGCTGCAACAACTGCCGCGCCTGAGCCTGCAAGACATGCCAGCCTCACACTACCGCATACGCAAGGCGCATGCGCCGGATCAGTTATCGACGCTGGAGGCTACTTGTTATGCATTGATGCAGCTGGAGCAGGAAGAAGAAAAATATCAGGCGCTGTTGCAGGCGTTTGATGGGTTTGTCGGACAGCAGATTGGGTTTCGTATTACTCGTGGACTGTAATAGTTACAGTTACAGTCCACTCGTGCTTAATAATTCCTGGCTAAGAGTCATAAATATAATCAAGGCGGCGCGGTCAGGGATCAGGCTGGTGATTCGTAAGTGCCAGGACTATTCACGGTCGCTCGCCATTCGGGTGTCCGTTCCTGACTTGCTTCTGCTAGTGCCTTGCGAACCCCGGATGCGTTGTAGTCCTTCAGGTATCCCGGTGAGCCCGGTTGCTGGCGCCATGATTGGGCTATTGAGCCTGCGTCAACTGCTTCAAAACCTATTTCTTCGACAAGTTGCATGACGATTGCTTTAGCTTTCATATCATCGCCAGCGACTGCCAGCGCTACGCGGTCGGTATGCGTATCAGGCTTACCCTTGTTGAGCAGGTGGTCGGCAAGTATGCTGTTAAATACTTTGATAACTGGACGTCCAAGCTGTTGCTCAACCCAGGCGCTTTCTGTCATTCCCGCCTCAACTTCAACGATCAAACCATCACGGTGCTGAGGATAATAGTTACTGGTGTCGATGACAATCAAGTCTGTAGACGCATTGCGGAACAGGCTTTTGGGAAGACCGGCGACGGCTATCATGGGAATCGTGACTACCACTATTTCACTATCTTGTACTGCTTGTGTGATGGTCGCTGGACGGGCACCTGTTTCATTTGCCAAATCTTGCAGCGAAGTTGGGCCACGTGAGTTGGCTACTGCCACTTCGTGCCCCGCCTTGGTGAACAGGCGCGTCAGTGTGCCGCCTATATTGCCAGAACCTATAATTCCGATTTTACTCATGATTTCATTCCTTTTGTAAAGCCCATCTGGAGCTGAGACGATGATATTATTCCTATCGAAATCACGCATAAATATCGATCTGAGTATGTGTGTAACAACCAGGAGTGTGGAATGGACAGGCTCGCAAGTATGGCTGCCTTTGTCAAAACGGTGGAAATCGGGTCTTTTGCCGCCGCTGCCATTGCGCTGGATATGTCGCCCCAGATGATTGCCAAGCATGTCGCTTGGCTGGAAAGCCGCCTGGGTACACGCTTGATCAACCGGACAACCCGGAGGCAGAGCCTGACGGATATAGGTAAGCTCTATTACGACCGGTGCAAGATGGTGCTGGCGGATGTCGACTGGGCTGATTCGCTTGCCGACGAGGTAAGGGGAGCGCCGAAAGGGCGTTTGCGTATCAATGCACCTGTGTCGTTTGGCACGCATGCGCTGACACCAGTCATCGCCCGCTACTTGACGGAATATCCGCAAGTAGAGATTGATCTTGTGCTGAGTGATCGCTATGTCGATCTGGTGGAGGAGGAGTTTGAGGCTGTGTTCCGTATAGGGCGTTTGAGCGACTCGAGCTTTATCGCGCGCCAGCTTGCACCATTTCGATTGGTTGCTTGTGCGTCGCCTGACTATCTATCAAAAAAGGGTGTGCCCGAGACGCCGGATGATCTGGAAAAACACGAATGCCTGGCTTATGCGTCCAGCACTGGGGCAACAGCCAGTGAATGGCGTTTTATGCGAGGCGAAGAAAAATACCAGGCACAGGTCAGGCATCGCTTGCAACTTAATGACGCAAAGGCATTGTTGGTTGCCGCCCTGAATGGCGCAGGAATAGCCTACATCGCGGAGGATCTTGCGCGAGAAGATTTACGCTCAGGGCGTCTCATTAAAGTCCTGCCTGAGTATGAAACACCATCGCGGTCTGTGCATCTTATCTACCATCCTGATCGCCGACAAACACCTAAGTTAAAGAGTTTCATTGCCGCGGTGATGAACGAGCTTGGCGCATCGCCTCCAATGACAACTTGTTGATCGGTTATCACTTGAATTGAATAGCTTTCTGTTTCTAACGTGACGAAATCGAAATGCGTTAATTTCAGGAGGGAAACGTGCTAGCCAGGATCTTATTCCAAGATCGTTTAACTGCTTTTCTTCGGTTTGCTATACCAAAGCGCATTCACAATAATCCAGCGGTTTTCATATTTGCCCATGTGGAAATAATCGACAAACCACGGTGTTTCCAGACGTACTGATGCTGCTGTGTCGGTTACGTCGAGGACGGTGCAGGTGCGGCTCCATTCTGCACGGGGTGTTTTAAGGGCACCTGCTTTGGTCAGGCCGACCAGTTCTTCTTTCGACATGCGCCGCAAGCCCAGGCGTTCATCCGGCGTGTCGCCAATCACTGAACGCTTGGCCAGGTCTGGATGCAGTGACCGGGCTACGCGTTTGGGGTCTGCTTCCAGTTGGCCATCAATATAGTCATAGCAAGTCGCTTCGATGGCGGCCAGGGTTGCCGCATCGACGTTGGCGGCCGGACTGGCAACCAGGGCAGTGGCAAGAAATGCAGAAATGGGCATAGTCTTTGGTTCCTATATTTGAGAAAACTGATTTGAAATCTGAAATGAAATCTCGAACGTTTGTCGCTTGATACGGGGGAATTGTCTTGCCTGCTGCTACCTGAATGAATGGCGTCACTTTAACTTGACCTGGGATATCTGCGTTTGTTCCTGACATTTGATAATTTTTTTTTGCCCGACAGCTTGTTGGCGGATATTTTCGTGTAAAAAAAAGCCCCGCAAAAGCGGGGCTTGGAAAGTCAGCTTCTGATCAGATCAGTACATTGATAATCGCGTTACCTATACCTATCAATGCCGCACCAGAGATCAAACCGGCGCAAATAGGTTCGCAACCTTCTACCCAGAAATCATAGCCTTTGCTGCCAGGTGTGCTGTTGCGCTTGCCCATCCACCAGAATATCGCTGCACCTATCCACATCGCCAGGCACGATTCTGGCGGCAGGATGACGCCCAGGCCGATGGAGACGGCGGACAACGGGAAGCGGCCCTTGGTGAAGATGCGTGCACCTTCGATCAGGCTGGCGGCGACTGCTGCCACGATAATGGCGGTAATGGCGGAGGATGGCAGGCTGCTGAAGCCTTTGGCGATCAGTTCTGCCACGCCTTTCCATTGCATCGCGCCGGGAAAGGCAAACTTGTCGGACACGATGGTGGCGGTGGAACGTACACCATTGGCATCAGGCGGCAAGAACAGCAGGAAGTACAACGGTACGCACGCCAGTGCACCGGAGAAGATGCCGATGATATGGCCTATCGCCTGCTGTCTTGGCTTGGCACCCAGCATATAGCCAGGCTTGATGTCGGACAGCAGGTTGGATGCATTCGACGCCACTTCGGCAGTCATGCCGGCAGGGATGAGGTTGTTGGCCGGATTGGCACTATCAATCGCCCCCATGCTGAACTGCGTGATTTTTGACAGGGTGCTGGTAGGTGTCCAAGAGGTCAGTGCCATTGCATTGGCGCAGATGATGGTCAGGATAAATACCAGCGGCAGGGTGATGATGGACATGATCCATGGCACACCAAAGAAGGCATGCGTGGTCCAGGCGGCCAGTATGCTGAAGATAGGGATGCCGATGTAGGAAATGATCAGCGGCACTTCAATATGATCCAGAATATTGCTGCCCTTGTCTGCAACCTTATTCTTGTCTGCCTTCTTGAAGATACTGGTGAACAGTTCGGGCTTGGCAGCCAGGCTGATGAAGGACGCCACCACCATCATGGATACCGCCCACCACAGACCCCACTGATTGACGATCTCGGTGCGCGAGATAGGTACGATCTTGCCGCTAGGAGCGATGCGTTCGATAATGTCACCGCGCTGTATCATCCACGGTGCCAGAAAGACGAAGTTGATGATGGCACCCAGCAAGACGCTGCTGGCAACACGTATGCCCATCAGACCGCCGACGCCCAGCATGGCCGCATCGAGGGTGAAACGCAGGCCCAGTGCACGGAAATCGGTGCCGAGGATCTTGGGGATCAGTAAATCGTATTTGACGGCAGCGGTGTAATAGTAATGATCGACGCGTTCCTGGAAATGCCAGGCTTCTGTCATGCTGGTCCATTTATCCATGCGCAGGATTTTGAACTGTATCAGCTTCATCCAGCCATCGCTGGTGATCATCTGGTAAATCGCAGTCCACATGGCGGTAAACGCCATCAGGCGTGCCTTGTACATGCCGCTGGCGGCTTCGCCAGTGTACACCGCATCCAGCACCACGCCGCATGCGCGACCTTCGGGGAAGGGCAACTGGTCTTCATTGATGAAGCGGCGCTTCATGGGAAAGGCAACCAGCACCCCCAATATGGAGCAGACGCTCATCCACACCACCAGGTGCCACCAGGTGACCACGGTGCCGCTGATCAGCATATAGGCTGACAGCACGGTGTTGAGCGGCATGGTCATGTAACCGGCGGCTGTCGCGATGGATTGGGTGCAGTTGTTTTCAAGGATGGTGAAATCCTTGGCGATACCCAGATTGGCAAGTATCTTGAAAATCGCAAAGGCCAGGATGACGGATGTCAGGCCCACGCCTATGGTAATACCGGTTTTGGCACCGATGTATAAAGCGGTGGCAGACAGGATGCCGCCCAGCAGAAAACCGGTGAATGCCGAGCGTATGGTCAGTTGTGCCATATCGCCACGGTAAATATTGGTGAACCACCACTCGTCCTTTTGGGCGCGAGTCCAGGTCCGGATCTGCTCGTCGCTTAATTGTTGCAGCGCCATATTGTCTCCAAAACGGTTTGTCGGAATTGATGTGCCGGAATATCGGCCATGGGCAAGCGCTATTTTTCTGCAAGATCATTGCAAATTTGAAACGCCAGCCCTTCAATATGAAAATTTTCTTTCAAGTGCGGCAGTATCCAAGCCACAGATGTTTTCTGTCAAGCAGGCGATGGAAAAATTGGTTTTCTGGTGTTGTTCTATATGATTTATAGCGAAAATTGCATGTTGAAATGAGGATAGCGAGTATGCAGGGGGATGCACAGACAACAAAAAGCCCCGCAACTTGCGTTGCGGGGCTTTGAGCAATGCGACTCTGTGTGAGTAGCGAAGTGCAGCTATTACATCATGCCGCCCATACCACCCATACCGCCCATGCCACCCATATCACCACCACCCATGCCGCCTGCTTTGTCTTCAGACAATTCAGCAACCAGAGCGTCAGTAGTCAGGATCAGGCCAGCAACAGATGCTGCATTTTGCAATGCAGAGCGAGTTACTTTAGCTGGGTCCAGAATACCCATTTCTATCATGTCGCCGTATGTGTCATTGGCAGCATTGAAGCCGTAGTTGCCTTTGCCATTGATGATGGCGTTCACAACAACGCTAGGTTCGCCACCGGCGTTAGCAACGATTTCACGCAGAGGTGCTTCGATTGCTTTCAGAACCAGTTTGATACCTGCTTCTTGATCTGGATTGTCGCCTTTGATGTCGCCAGCAGCTTGACGTGCGCGCAGCAGGGCAACGCCACCGCCAGGAACAACGCCTTCTTCTACGGCAGCGCGAGTTGCGTGCAGAGCATCTTCAACGCGTGCTTTTTTCTCTTTCATTTCAACTTCAGTTGCAGCACCAACTTTGATCACAGCAACGCCGCCTGCCAGTTTGGCAACGCGTTCTTGCAGTTTTTCACGGTCGTAGTCAGAAGTTGCTTCTTCGATTTGCGCGCGGATTTGTTTAACGCGTGCTTCGATACCTACAGCCTGGCCAGCGCCATCGATCACGGTGGTGTTTTCTTTACCGATTTCGATGCGTTTAGCTTGGCCCAGATCAGCCAGAGTAGCTTTTTCCAGTGTCAGGCCAACTTCTTCAGCAATCACTTGACCACCGGTCAGGATAGCGATGTCTTCCAGCATGGCTTTGCGACGGTCACCGAAGCCTGGAGCCTTGACAGCTGCAGTTTTCAGGATGCCACGGATGTTGTTCACAACCAGAGTTGCCAGCGCTTCGCCATCAACATCTTCAGCGATGATCAGCAGTGGACGGCCGGATTTTGCAACTTGTTCCAGTACTGGCAGCAGGTCACGGATGTTCGAGATTTTTTTGTCGAACAACAGGATGAACGGGTTTTCCAGGATAACGGATTGTTTTTCTGGATTGTTGATGAAGTATGGTGACAGGTAGCCACGGTCAAACTGCATACCTTCAACGATGTCGAGTTCGTTGTCCAGGGATTTGCCGTCTTCAACAGTGATCACGCCTTCTTTGCCGACTTTGTCCATTGCTTTTGCAATGATGTCGCCGATGTTTGCATCGGAGTTGGCAGAGATGGAACCAACTTGAGCGATTTCTTTGTTGGTTGTTGTTGGCTTGGACAAAGTTTTGATTTCAGCAACGATGGCTGTCACCGCTTTGTCGATACCGCGTTTCAAGTCAGTTGGGTTGAAGCCAGCTGCTACATATTTGAAACCTTCGCGAACGATGGCTTGTGCCAGAACGGTCGCTGTGGTTGTACCGTCACCAGCATTGTCAGAAGTGCGGGAAGCCACTTCTTTCACCAGTTGTGCACCCATGTTTTCCAGCTTGTCTTTCAGTTCGATTTCTTTAGCAACCGAGACGCCGTCTTTAGTGACTGTAGGTGCGCCGAAAGAGCGTTCCAGAACAACGTTACGGCCTTTAGGGCCCAGGGTGACTTTAACTGCGTTCGCCAGGATGTTGACGCCATTAACGATCTTCGCACGTGCGTCATCGCCAAAAATTACTTGTTTAGCTGCCATATTAATTCTCCGAATTCTTTAATTGATATCGTGGATGCCGATTACTTCTGTACGACCGCGAAGATATCTTCTTCACGCATCACCAGAACTTCGTTGCCGTCAACCTTGACAGCCTGACCAGAATATTTGCCGAACAAAACGCGGTCGCCAACTTTAACGTCCAGGGCGCGCACAGTACCGTTGTCCAGCAATTTGCCAGGACCAACAGCCAGTACTTCACCTTGATCTGGCTTTTCAGCAGCAGCATCAGGCAGAACGATACCGGATGCAGTCTTTGTTTCTTGATCCAGGCGTTTCACGATCAGGCGATCGTGCAGGGGACGAAGGTTCATACAAGCTCCTTTAAATTTGCGAGTAATTACTATTGGAATTCAATTAAGCTGGGGAAAGACTTGTTAGCACTCTCTCCCAACGAGTGCTAAGTATATGGGCGAGCTCTATGCTTTTCAAGACAGAAAAATGGACTAAATTAAAATTTCCTTAAAAATCATGCGTTTATGATGTCAAAACCATGATTTTTAATATACTTAAAGCAATGATTTCCGCGTCATCAATAAAAATGTTGCCGTATGGTAAATGTGAGTTTTTGTGACTTGATCGTTTTTGTTGCGCTAAATCATCGAAAATACTGCCTATAAATTAAGCGAAGTGTTTGAGCTGCCAGTGCATGTGGCGGGCAAATCGCCTGAATAACTAACACCGGTGCAAATGCTTGATGCCTGTGCGGCAAACGAGCCGTTTGGCTGAATAAGCCTGGCAGACCGGGCGCGCGGAGGCTTCAAATGTGGTGGGTAAGGTTGTGTGCAGCGTTCTGCTGTGTTATCGGCGTGGGTTTGCCTGCTTCGGCATTGGCCATGTCGGTCACTTTTCTGAACCCCGGAAAATCAGATGAAATCTATTGGGTGACTGCGGCCAACAGTATGGCCGCAGCTGCCAGCAGCCTTGGTATCAGGCTGGAAGTCTTGTATGCCGAGCGCGATCACCTGAAACCCCTGGAATTTGCCAGACAGATTGCTGCCCGTCCGGCAGCAGCGCGCCCTGATTATGTGGTGCTGCCAAATGATTATGCGGTTGGGCCAGAAGTATTGCGCACGCTGGATGCGGCAAATATCAAGACTTTCTTTGCCTACAGCGGCATTACTGAACAAAGTGAACGCGCCATAGTCGGTCGTCCGCGCCAGATCTACAAGAACTGGCTGGGCAGTCTCGAACCCAGGGCAGAAGACGCAGGTTATATTACCGCCCGCAAGCTGATAGAACGTGGTCGTGCTGAAAAATGGACGGCGACTGACGGCAAGCTGCATTTGCTGGCGATTGCCGGGGACCGTTCTACCACCACTTCCTTTAAACGCACCGAAGGCATGCGCCGTGCCGTAGCCGAAACCAGGGACGTTGTACTGGATCAGATAGTCTACGGCGAATGGAGTCGTGCCAAGGCACAGGAACAAAGCATGTGGCTATACCAGCGCTATCCGCAGACGCGGCTGATCTGGACCGCCAATGACCTGATGGCATTCGGTGCAATCGAAAGCTGGCGTGTGCGTGGTGGCAATCC
This sequence comes from Undibacterium sp. Ji49W, assembly GCF_049340205.1. Lineage (NCBI taxonomy): Bacteria > Pseudomonadati > Pseudomonadota > Betaproteobacteria > Burkholderiales > Oxalobacteraceae > Undibacterium > Undibacterium sp. Ji49W. Next base: position 69,251 of record NZ_JBMPOW010000023.1, read on the forward strand.
AGGGCGTGATGCCAGTTTTAGCACCATCAATACCTCATCCGAGGCATTTACTGCGCTGGAATCTGGATCGCTGACAGCCTTGTCTGGCGGCCACTTCATCGCTGGGGCATTTAGCCTGGTGATGCTGTATGACTACCACCATGGCAAGGATTTTATTAACGAAGGTCTGGAGCTGGAACGTTCCATGTTTATCTTATTTACGCCAGAAGAGGCCCGCCTTTTCCAGAGCAGGTTCGGCGACATGAATTTTTCCCGTGTTGATTTCAGAAAATTCAGCAAGGTTTTCAATCCGGCTGTAAAAAAATATAACTTCAGTTTTCGCCAGTTGTTGGCAAAAATGTGATCGCTACAGATGTACCTATGAATACCGCACCCTTACAATCCATCGCCAGTTTGCTGATACGCCGCGTCTTCGCATGGGTGATCCTGTGCGTGATCGCCATCAGCGGCTTGCAGGCATGGATGAACTATAGGGCGATAGAAGACAATTTCAACATGTCGGTGAACGATGTGGCGCATGCCCACTTGCCGTTGCTGTCAGTGGCGATATGGGATATTGAACCGCATACCATACAAAAACAGATCAAACTGATATTGAAAAATACCACGATCGCATATGTAGTAATACGTGCCAGCACCGGCCAGGAATTTGTTGGTGGCGATGCCAATCGCATGGCTGGTGGTCAGCACATTATTTTTGAAATTCCGGCACCGACGGATGCGCAAAAACCGGTAGGTACCGCCGAGTTTGTCGTCGACAGAACCATGCTGAAAAATGAGTTGTGGCGCAGCCTGATCATTGTCGTGCTGGGCGTGCTGGTCTTGTCGATATTTATTTTCGTGGCGGTAGTGGCGATTTTGCGGCGCGACCTGGAACGCCCCATGCGGCAACTGGCTGATTTTGTCAAAAACCTACAGGCGAATAAAATTTCTACCAGGCTGGAATTGCAGCTTGAACCCGGCCATATCTATAATGAAATTGACCTGGTGGTAGATGGCTTTCGCACCATGCAGGCCCGTATAGAAAAGCATATAGCCAACCAGGATGCGCTGGTGTTAGAGCGCACCAGGCAACTGGAAACCGCCATGCAAACGCTCAAGCAATTGTCGATTACCGATGGCCTGACAGATTGCTATAACCGCCTGCTGTTCAATGAACGCATGCCGGCAGAAATACAAAGGGCCGTGCGGTATGGCCGTGATGTGTGCGTGGTATTTTGCGACATCGATTTTTTCAAGAATGTGAATGACCAGTATGGCCATGCCGTCGGCGACAAGGTGCTGGTGACCTTTGCGCAAAGTCTTAAGGCAGAATTACGTGCCGAGGTGGACTGGGTAGTCCGTTATGGCGGTGAAGAATTCATGATCATACTGCCAGAAACCGGCTTGCAAGCCGCCATCGAAGTTGCTACCCGCATTCGTGAACAGGTAGAGTTATTGACGATTGCCTTGTCCGATGGCTATGGCCTGCGCATCACTGCCAGCTTTGGTGTCGCAGAATTGCGCGCCGGCGACACCGTTGAAACCCTGGTTCACCGTGCCGATCAGTGGCTGTATTTTTCCAAAACGCATGGCCGCAACCAGGTCCAGCCCAAAGATGACCAGCACGTCGTTCCAGAGAGTAAACCTGCCACCCTAAGCAGGCTGTAACAGCACCGTTCTTGCCCGCCGTATCAACAGTTCAGACATGCGCGTCAGCCTGGGCGTCTGCACCTTCCAGCTATGCCAGTACAGATTGACATCTACCGGGTACGCGGGCATCAGCCTGACCAGGCTTTCCTTTCCCGGCATGGCACGCAGCATGATATCGGGGATGACACCCCAGCCCAATCCCAAGACGATGCTGCGGTTATAGGGCGTGGTGGCCGGTACAAAATGCGTGGGGCAGGCATTTTCCTGCAAGCCGAAATGTTCCAGCAATATTTGCGACTGCAATTTGTCCTTGCGATTGAATGTCAGCACCGGTGCATGGCGCACGGCTTCACGCGTCATCCCTTGTGGAAACCAGCGTTCACAATAGGCCTGGCTGGCAACCGGCAGGTAACGCATGATACCCAGCGGTGTCGCCTGGCAGCCGCGCATAGCCTGCGCCTCGGCTGAAATACAACCAAGCACCATGCCACTTTCCAGCAGATCATGGGTATGGTCCTGATCATCGATCAATACTTCGAGCAGGATGTTCTCTGTGATCAGAAATTCTGACATGGCGGGCAGAAACCAGCTGTCCAGGCTATCGGCATTGACGGCAATCGCAATGCGGATGGCGGCGCTTTGCTGGCCAGCAAATTCAGTCTGCAAATCCTGTTCAAGCTCGGCCACGCGGCGCAAGTGCTGCACCAACTTTTGCCCGGCGTGGGTGGCACGACAGGGGCGGCTGCGTATCAGCAGGGTATTTCCCAATTCCATTTCCAGTGCCTTGATGCGCTGTGAAATGGCCGAACTGGTCAGGTTCAGCGCTTGCGCCGCCTGCTCCAGGCTGCCGTGATCAATTACACTGAGGAAGGCTTCGCACTGGCGGCTGTCTAATCGGGGTTGCATTGGTTTTTGTTTATGGTGTTGTCGTGATTTGGGTGAAGACCTCTCAACACAGAGACACAGAGGTACAGACAAGAGAAAAGAAAGTTATCGTATTCGATGTCAATACGGTCATTTTATTCAAGGAATTTCAAATAAAGTTTTTCATTGAAATTAAGAAATTTTAATGAATTCGTAAATATTTTAAATTAACTTCATTTTAATGCCTTTCTTGCCCAGAATTCCAGTATGGAACAAACATGAAACAAACTGGAGCAAGAGAATGTTGACTTTTATACTCAAGGGCATGGGCATGAGTGCCGGGCTGATCATGGCGATTGGTTCACAGAATGCGCACGTACTGCGCATGGGGCTGCGGCGTCAGCATGTGGGGCTGACGGTGGTGATTTGTATCGCCTGTGAAATACTGCTGATACTGGCGGGCGTGGCGGGTGTCGGCGGCGCGATCAATAGCCAGCCTTTCTTGCTGGCGCTGGCGCGCTGGGGCGGGGCAGCGTTTCTGCTATGGTATGGCTTGCGCTCCCTGCGTGCAGCATTCCAGCAGCAAAGTCTGGTGACAGCTGCTGGTGACCTGAATCTGACCGCAGGCAAGGCAGTTTTGGCGGTACTGGGGGCAACCTTGCTCAATCCGCATACCTACCTCGACACCGTGGTGCTGCTGGGTGCTATCGGTGGGCAACAGCCCGGTGACGGTAAATACTGGTTTGCCCTGGGTGCCGTCCTGAATGCCACGATCTGGTTTGCTGCCCTGGGCTTTGGTGCACGCTTGCTGGCACCGCTGTTTGCCCGCCCTGTAGCCTGGCGCGTGATGGATACCTTGATCGGTGTGGTCATGCTCTTGCTGGCAGCGAATCTGGCCCTGGCTTGAGAGTAAACTGCATGGTTATTGCGCCAGTTGTTTGTTGAACCGCAGGATTTGTGATAACTTCTGCGCATGAAATCCACCTGGCGTTATCTGATTGCTTGCCTGTTGCTGGTCTTGCTGCCCCTGCAAGGGTTTGCTGTCGCCAGCAGGATGGGCTGCGCCATGGATATGCCGGTCAGCCAGGCAGTGGCAAGTGCGGTGGACAATGAACACTGCCAGCCTGCAATGTCCAAACAGACAGATGCCAAATCTGTCCATGATGGCGTAGGCAAGACCACCTCAGCCCACGGCAATTGCAAATCATCCGCACCTTGCTGCATGGGCATTGCCTTGATGCCAGCATTGCAGGGCATGGTTTTTATTCCCTTCCATAGCGATGCACAATCGCTGCCGGTATCCCTGCCTGCTTCCGTATCGCCAGCCATGCTGGAACGTCCTCCCAGGTTGATCTGATCTGAACCTGGCTGACAGGTATGTATTTGCATGCCTTCGTCCACCAGTGCTATCTATGCCATCTCATTCAACCCGTCCCTAAGGGTAAAACACGTTTTCTACGAGGACTTCATGTCTCATATTCATTATCGCTATCTTATTCCGGCGCTGATCCCGGCCATCCTGCTGCTTGGTGGCTGCGCCAGTTTTGATATCGACCAAAGTACCCAGCAAATCAACCAGCGCTATCCTGCTTATACCCAGGGGCAGTTGGCGCTGGCCAGCAAGCCGGAACAGCAAAAAGACCGGCAAAACAAGGCGGACGCTTTCTTGCGTGATCCGCTGTCACAAGACGCTGCCGTGCAAATTGCATTGCTCAATAGTCCGGCCCTGCAAGCCCTGTTGGCCCAGCATCAGGCCAATGCAGCAAATGCAGTACAGAGCGCACGTATTGCCAACCCTGTGTTTAACTTTGAACGCAGCCGCCAGGGGGGGGAGCTGGAAATTGGCCGCATGCTCAGTGTCGGCCTGCTTGATCTGCTCAGCCTGCCGCAAAGACAGACCATGGCGCAACACAGTCTGGCGCAAGCGCAGACCCAGTTAAGCCTGGATGTGATAGACCGTGTCAGCCAGGTGCGCGTGGCCTGGGTCAAGGCTGTGGCAGCACAACAGAGTCTGGACTATGCCAAACAGGTGGTCGATGCCGCCGATGCCAGTGCCGAACTGGCGGGGCGCATGCACAAGGCGGGCAATTTCAATACCTTGCAGGCAGCACGTCAGCAGGCGTTTCAGGCAGATGCCGTGGCCCAGTTCAGCTTTGCCCGCCATAACGGCCTGGCAACACGTGAAGAACTGGTGCGTCTGCTGGGTTTGCATGACGCGCAGGAAAAATCTCTCAAACTGCCAGAGCGTTTGCCAGATTTGCCAGTCACACCCGTGGCAGCAGAAACGATAGGGCCACAAGCCACAAAAAACCGTCTCGACATCCAACTGGCAAAGCAGCAACTGGCTGCCGCCGCAGCCCGCCAGGGTCTGAGCCTGGTCAGCAGTTTTACTGACATAGAACTGGGTGTACGGCGCAATACCATCTTTGATGCAAGCGGACATAGCGAGATCAAACGCGGTGTCGAAATCAGCCTCAGCCTGCCAATATTTGATTGGGGTGATGCACAAAGAACTGCCATGAATGCGAATACCCTGGCAGCCAGTTATCGCCTGCAAGACACGGTCAATAATGCAGGCTCGCATTTGCGCGTCAGTTATTCCGCCTATCGCAGCATGTACGACATCGCCAGGCAATACCGGGACGACATACTGCCGCTGCGCAAGCGTATCTCGGCAGAAAATCAGCTGCGTTACAACGGCATGTTCATCAGTGTGTTTGAATTACTGGCCGATACGCGCGAACAAATCAATAGTGTGCTGGCTGCCATCAATGCTGAACAACAATTCTGGCTGGCCGATGCCGCCTTGCAGGCAGAACTGCTGGGCCGCCCCAGCTCATCAACAGCCACAATGAACCCCATATCATCATCTGCCCCGGCAGACGCTGCGCATTGAAGCCCTGGCGAGAAGGAAATAAAATGAATTCAAGAAGAGATTTTTTCAAATTCGCCGGTATTGCCGGTGGCGCATTGGCCGCGACAGCCGTCAGCAAGGTGGCACTGGCAGCCTTGCCAGAAGCCGTCAGTCAAAGCAGCCCGGACACCATGCCGCCACTGCAACCCAAAAATGGCCGTCCCTATAATCCCGTGGTGACATTGAATGGCTGGACCCTGCCATGGCGCATGAATAACGGCGTCAAGGAATTTCATCTGGTGGCCGAACCCGTGGTACGTGAAATGGCACCCGGCATGAAAGCCCATCTGTGGGGGTATAACGGCCAAAGCCCCGGCCCTACGATCGAAGTGGTGGAAGGCGATCGCGTACGCATTTTTGTCACCAACCGCCTGCCAGAACATACCAGCATGCATTGGCACGGCCAGCGTCTGCCGAACGGCATGGATGGCGTATCCGGTCTGACCCAGCCATCAATACAGCCAGGCAAGACCTTTGTGTATGAATTTGTGGCGCGTCGCCCCGGCACTTTCATGTATCACCCGCATGCCGATGAAATGACGCAAATGGCCATGGGTATGATGGGTTCATGGGTCACCCATCCCAAAAATAAACATCCACAGATTGATGAGGTAGACCGTGACTTCATCTTTTTGTTGAATGCCTATGACATAGAACCCGGCGCCTTCAAACCGAATATCATGACCATGACCGATTTCAATTTATGGTCATGGAATAGCCGCATCTTCCCCGGTATTGATACCCTGAATGTGCGCAAGAATGACAGGGTCAGAATACGCGTAGGTAACCTGACCATGACCAATCACCCCATCCATATTCACGGCCATGAATTTACGGTGACGGGCACCGATGGCGGCCCGGTACCCAGGACAGCACGCTGGCCAGAAGTGACGACGGATATTGCCGTAGGCCAGATGCGCCAGTTGGAATTTATTGCAGATGAAGAAGGCGACTGGTCCTTCCATTGCCACAAGAGCCATCACACCATGAACGCCATGGGACACAATGTGCCGTCGATGATAGGTGTCGATCACAAAGACGTGGCTGAAAAGATCAACAAACTCATCCCGGCATACATGACCATGGGTGACAAGGGCATGGCGGACATGGGGGCGATGGAAATGCCACTACCGGATAACACCATTCCCATGATGACCGGCGAGGGGCCATTTGGTGGGCTGGAAATGGGCGGCATGTTCAGTGTCGTCAAAGTACGCAAGGACCAGAAGCCAGGTGATTATAAAGACCCGGGCTGGTACCAGCATCCCAAAGGCACGGTGGCCTATGAATATACCGACCCCGTTGCAGATGCACCGCGTCAACCGGCAGATGCACATGCCGGGATGAAGCATGCTGCCCCTGCTACACCAGAAGTGGAAGTACAGGTCAGAAAGCCGCAAGGTCATGGCGGGCATTGAATCTGTTCAGACCATTGAAGTCATTATGGTCATGTTTTTTTCTGTTTGATTTGTGACGAGAAGTAAAAGAATGATAAAGCCGTCAGCCCCGGCTTTATCATTTTCCGGATATATCCATCTGCCCAGTTAAAATGAAAAAAATCCCCGCGCTGTACACGTTGTGCAAAGTCTTCCTTCCACTTTTCCTGGCGCTGTGCAACCAGGCGCATGCCGAACAAATTGATCTGGATGATTGCGGCCTGTTGACCGCCAAACCCCTGCGTGCCGACTTTCAGGATTGGTTGGACAAGAGCCGTAAACAGGCATCTGGTGGCAATGCCGACGCATTGAAAATGCTGGCTGCCGAAGCGAATAACCGCCTTGCCTGTTTCGAAGACTTACTGACCGATAATTCACAGTGGTCGATGACGGTCACCGGCAAGGATGGCGGCAGTGAAACCAGATCGAATACTGGTATTGCCGATATCAAAAAATATGACGATGCCTATGCGGCACTCAGGGATGCAGTCAGCTATATGCATCAGGCAGGCAGGAAAGACCCGGCGTATCGCGGCATGTCGGCACAACTGGTGCTGCGTTATGTGACGGCCTTGCCAGAACGTGTAGAAACCGCCTATGAAGATGTCAGTGGTGCCAATCAGCTCGAATGTGTGATGAAGCGAAAATTTGCCAATCGTGACCCACAATATGCTTGCCCCATGCATCGTACAACGATGGCACAACTGGGCGTTAAATTACCCGCAGGCCGTCGTGCCGTGCTGGATGCCAAAGGGCAGCAATGGGCTGCGGATTTTGCGGCGAAATAAATACTCTTGAAACAAGATAATTCATTTGTGGGTTGGCGTACAGACCGGCAAACTCATTCCGTGCACTCTCTTGCTTACATTCAATGCAATGCGTAGTGCTGTCAACAGATGTTGACTTCAAACGTTATAGACATGTAGGGCATCAACAAGTTGGTTTGCCTTGATGCTGCTTTGGATTTGGCGAATTTAGCAAACTTGTGCAGTGTGACGAAATGGAATACATCATGAAAAATACTTCAATAAAAAAGGCGCTGTTTTATGCTGCTGCAAGTGCCGCATTATTGATGAGCAGCCATTCTCAGGCGCAAAACGTTGGCGTGTCCGTGCAATTTGGACAGCCCGGGTTTTACGGTCATGTTGATATCGGTAATTTCCCTCAACCACAAGTGTATTATCGTGAACCCCGCATAGTGCAAAGGGTCTCCGTTGTGCAGCCACCGCTATACCTGGTCGTGCCGCCCGGCCACAGAAGCAGATGGGACAGGAACTGCTATCGCTACAATGCCTGTGATCGCCAGGTCTATTTCGTGCAGGAAAACTGGTACAACACGCAAGTAGTGCCGCGTTACCGTGACGGCTATTACCGTGGATACGATGACAGACGTGATGACAGGCATGGCGATTACAGGCGTGACGAAAGACGTGGTGACGACAGGCGCGGCGATGACCGCCGTGGTGACAGACGTGGTGACGATCACGGACGTGGCAACGAACACGGTCGTGGACATGACAGGGATTAAGCGCTGATAACTCAAGTAACAACAAGGGCCGCATTGCGGCCCTTGCTTTTAGAACTCACTCAATTTATGAAATGAGTTCCAGTCATTGCTGCCGGCTGTTTTTGATAGCTATTATCAAGGGCACAAAGGGCAGCCAGAATCTATTTCAACACTATTTTCTCTTTCCAGGCCTGTATTGCCGCACGCCAGAAGGTGGGAATATCCTCAACGGCTGATGCCATTTTCAAACCCAGAAACTGCGCCGCCGGTAACAGTGCTTCGTGCAAGACATCATTGTCACCGCGGTCAAATGCCAGTGCACCAGTTTGTTTCGACAGTTTTTCACCTTCTGCATTGGTGACTACCGGCACATGCAGATAAGTAGGGGTGGGCAAGCCCAACAACTGCTGTAAGTAAATTTGCCGGGCAGTTGAATCGATCAGGTCGGCACCGCGCACCACATGGGTGATGCCTTGCGCCGCATCATCCACCACCACCGCCAATTGATAGGCCCAGAAGCCGTCAGCCCGTTTCAACACAAAATCCCCAACTTCAGTCGCCAGGTTTTGCTTTTGCGTTCCTGCCAGTCTGTCTTCAAATGCAAACACCTGATCCGGCACGCGCAGTCGCCAGGCGCGTGCCGTTTTTCCTGCAACCAGACCGTTACGGCAAGTGCCGGGGTAAATCTGGCTGGCAGTTTCACCCAGACGCAGGCGTGAATCCGCGATTTCTTTGCGTGAACATGAGCACGGGTATAAAGCATCGCCCAGTTGCTGCAAGGCCGCTTCATACAGCGGCTGACGCTGACTTTGCCAGGTGATTTCACCATCCCATTGCATGCCGCTACGTTGCAGTGATGTGATGATATGCTGATCGGTACCTTTGACGTTGCGGTCAAAATCCAGGTCTTCCATGCGCAGCAGCCACTGTCCATCATGCGCTCTGGCATCCAGGTAGCTGGCCATGGCGGCAACCAGGGAACCCATATGCAAGGGGCCGGTTGGTGAAGGTGCAAATCGTCCTGTATAAACTTGTTTTGCTTGCATGAATGTTCTTCAATTACCTATCAGCATGCGTTGCACGACAGGGTCTTGCAACTTCTGTAAAAACCACATCAGGGCCTTGCCTTTGTTGGCACTGCGCCAGACCAGGCGATTATCTTCTGGCGGGCGGGTCGCATCCGTCTTTTTTTCTACCAATGCACCGCTGCGCAAATAGGGTAAAGCCAACCTGCGCGGCAAGTGACCGCAGCCCAGCCCCGCCAGCTGGGCCACCAGTTTGGCCTGCATGGTGGGGACGGTCAGCGTATCTTGCCCGCTTAACAAACCTGCCGTCATGGAAGGCAGGGTTAGCCCGGTGTCACCAATAGCAATTGCCCTGTGTGCCTGTAAGATGGCGGGTGTCAGCAATCCTTCGGCCTGCGCCAGCGGGTGTTGCGGGGCAACCGCAAATACCCATTCCACACTGCCCAGCAGGCGGGTTTGAAATTCACCCCGCATGCGTATGGCATCCGGCCCGTAATAAGCTGCACCGATGGCCAGGTCGGCGCGACCCGACACCATGGTTTCCCAGACGCCCGACAAAATCTCCTGGCTGATACGGATGCGCGTGCCGCAGCTTTGTTGTTCAAATTCCTTGATCAAGGGGATCATGTCATCGAACTGTATGATGCCATCAATGACGATGCGCAATTCTGCTTCCCAGCCACTGGCGGCGCGTTTTACGCGGTTTTCCAGTTCCTGGGCAGCGATCAGCAGGTTTCTTCCCTGGAATAACAGTTCTTCCCCTGCAATGGTCAGTTTCGCGCGGTGACCGCGCCTGTCATAGAGCAGGACGTCAAGGTCTTCTTCCAGTTTGCGTATACTATAGGTGATGGCTGATGGCACCTTGTCCAGCGCCGCCGCAGCAGCAGCAAAGCTGCCTTTGCGGTCTATCGCATCAAGGATTTGCAGGGCTTCGAGAGTGATATTCACGGTTATTCAAAAAATTTGAATGAGATATAGAAAATTCTACCCTTATCTGAATGATTTTGCTTGTATATAGTACGTTCATCGCCTGAAAACAATATTCAGGAATTTTGAAAGGACTTATATGATTACGCTTAGATCGTCACAAGAACGCGGCCATGCCGAGCACGGTTGGCTCAAATCGCATCACAGTTTTTCATTTGCTGAATATTATGACCCACAGCATATGGGTTTTGGCCCGCTGCGCGTCATCAATGATGACTGGATCGCTCCAGCGATGGGTTTTGGTACCCATCCACACCAGAACATGGAAATCATTACCTATGTGCTGGAAGGCGCGATTGCGCATAAAGACAGCATGGGCAATGGCAGCACGATACGTCCCGGCAATGTACAGTACATGAGTGCAGGCACTGGCGTACGTCATTCGGAATTCAATCCGGCCAATACCGAACATACGCGTTTGCTGCAAATCTGGATACAGCCAGATCAACTGGGCGGTGAACCGCTGTACGGCGAAAAAGAATTCAGCCGTGAAGAAAAACAGGGACGCCTGCGTCTGGTCGTATCTGGTGATGGTGCTGATGGTTCCATCAAGATTCGTCAGAATGCACGCTTGCAGATAGGTTTGTTCGATGCAGAGCAAAGGCAGGAAGTAGCACTGGCAGCAGACCGCCTGACTTATGTGCATGTGGCACGCGGCGAGTTGACAGTCAACGGCTTGAGCCTGAAGGAAGGCGACGCCGTAAAAATCCAGAATGAAGAAAAACTCATCCTGGAGCAGGGCAAGCAGGCAGAAGTACTGGTATTTGATTTACCTCACTGATTGAAGCTCAGGCGGACACAGTGAAGCTTAAGCAGTGAATCGGACACAGGCGCTACGTCAAAAGTAGTGCCTGTGTCTGTTGATGATTTCCGAACTAACTATTTTCGAACCAACATTCGAACCAATATTCGAACCAAAATTTTAACCAACATACGGAGTAAGAACATGACTAAAGTTGCTATTGTTTATCATTCAGGTTATGGCCATACCACCAAGGCAGCCGAAGCTGTACACGCAGGTGCTGCCGCAGCCGGTGCCGATGTCGAACTGATCAAGATTGATGCAGAAGGTAATATCACTGACGCACAATGGGAAAGCCTGGCGGCAGCAAATGCCATCGTGTTTGGCTCACCTACCTACATGGGTACCGTATCCTGGCAGTTCAAGAAATTTGCAGATGCGTCTTCCAAGCCATGGTACAGCCAGGTCTGGAAAGACAAGATCGCGGCAGGCTTTACCAATTCTGCATCGATGAATGGTGACAAACTGTCGACCCTGCATTACCTGTTTACGCTGTCACAGCAACATTCCATGATCTGGGTCGGTACCGGCCTGATGCCATCCAACAGCAAGGCTGCACAACGCAATGACATCAATTATGTGGCCAGCTTCAGTGGTTTGATGACGCAATCCCCATCTGATTCCACACCAGAAGAAGGTCCATTGCCAGGTGACCTGGAAACAGCGAAACTGTTTGGCAAGCGCATAGCGGAAGTGGCCACGAAGTTTAAGTAAGCTGAAACCGGAATGAAGTAAAAGATCCGCCTAGTTACAGACTTGGCGGATCTTTTTTATGTGGATTCCGATAATAACTTAAGGCACCCATAAAAAAGCCGCCTGTAAAACAGGCGGCCTGATGGTTCAAATTAGAACTCATCCCTATTTATGAAATGAGTTCTAATTTTGTACAGATTTATTTGCACTCGCCTTCAGCTACCATGTGCACCAATTCCCAGCCATGCCCGTCGATATCATGGAAGCCATGTCCGTACATGAAACCATGGTCCACCGGCTCTTTAGGTATGGTGGCACCAGCCGCCTTTGCCTTGGCGACCAGGCTATCGACCTGCTCGCGGCTCTCGCAAGACAGGCAGTTCAACACTTCGGTGCGTTCACGCGCATCGCTGATGGGTTTGTTGGTAAAGCCGGCAAAAAATTCTTCGACCAGCAACATGACGAACAGGTTTTCTCCCATTATCATGCAGGCACCCTGGTCATTCGTGAATTTGGGCTCAAAGCTATAACCCAGGCTGCTCCAGAATTCCTTGGAACGGGGCAGGTCTTTGACAGACAGATTTACAAAGATTTGCTTATGCATTTTGTTTTGCTCTCATTTTCTGTAGTGTTGTACGGGTAGGGGCAGGCCCAGTAAGTTGAACTGCTTTATTGGCATGCAGTTTCAGTTGCCCATGCGCAGCAATTCCAGCCATGGCCGTCAAGATCATAAAAGCCCTGCGCATACATGAAGCCATGGTCTTCTGCTTCGTCAGGCACGGTGGCACCGGCAGCTCTGGCTTTTGCGATCAGGGTATCGACATGCTCGCGGCTGTCACAAGAGACTGCATGTAAAACTTCTACCCGTTCATGCGCATCGCAAACGGGTTTGTGGGCAAAGCTGGCAAAGAGATCTTCCTCCAGCAGCATGACCAGGATGCTTTCACCAAAGATGACGCAGGCGGCTTTGTCACTGGAGAATTTGGAGTCAAAGCTATAACCGAGGCTGCTCCAGAATTCCCTGGAACGCGACAGGTCTTTGACAGGCAGATTAACAAAAATTCGCTTATGCATTTTATACCTTAACTTGTTATTGCCGCAGGCAAATCCAGCGCACGCACTGGACGCACTTCTATGCTGCCATGCTGGGCCGGTGGGATTTTTGATGCCAGTTGTATGGCTTCATTCAGATCCCTGGCATCGATGAGATAAAAGCCGGCCAGCATTTCCTTGGTCTCGGCAAACGGGCCATCCGTCACGGACAATTGCCCGTTCCTGACTCTGACCGTGGTTGCTGTATGTACCGGATGCAGAGGTTCAGCGGCCAGCATGTGGCCACTGTCCATCAGGCCCTGTGCATACATCGCACATTTTTCATCGGGGCAGGCATTCCAGTGTTCATTGTCGAGATACACCAGGCATAGGTATTTCATAGTGGCTCCGGCAAGAATGAAAGAAAATCAGATAGGCAGCAGAACGCCGTTGATATTCCAGGGAGTGCCAAACTTATCCATCAACATGCCCCAGGACTTTGCCCAGAATGCGGGTTGCACAGGCATGGTGATCGTGCCACCTTCTGCCAGTGCGTTGAAGACCCTGGTGGCTTCTTCGGTCGTATCATAATTAAGAGTGAACGACACACCCTTGATACCTTCATAGGGTATGTGCTGCGGGCAGTCGCCAGCGTACAGCATTCCACCATCCGGCAATTCAAGCCGTGCATGCAAGATACGGTGCGCAGACTCTGGCGGTATCATGGCCGCCATAGGCGATTCGGCACCACTCATCATGATGGTGATTTTACCGCCCAGGGTTTGTTCGTAAAAATACATGGCTTCTTTGCAGTTGCCGTTGAAACTCAGGTAAGCGATGGGATGTGGCATGATCAATTCCTTGTTTGTCAGTTTTCAAAATGGGCGTGAAAGCGTCTCCACATCAGATAGTCGATTGGTGAGACGACAAATCGACATCAATCCAAAATTTATTTTATTTTTTTATTTCAGCCAGCTTCTTTTGTAAAAAACGACGTTCCGGTTCCTGTCTGCACAGGGTCAGGGCTTGCTCATAAGATAATCTTGCCTGCTGTAAATTACCGCTGCGTCTTTGCAGGTCTGCCCTGGCGGCGTGCGCCAGATGGTAGTTCTGCATCTCATCATTCTGCAACAGGCTTTCTACCAGTTGCAAGCCTGTTTTTAATCCGCCGCTGCACATGGCAAGGGCAATGGCGCGGTTCAATTCGATGATGGGGCTGGCTTCGACACGCAGCAGGGCATCATATAAGCCGACTATCTGTTGCCAGTCGGTATCGGTATAGTTTGCTGCCTCAGCATGCACGGCAGAAATGGCGGCCTGCAAGCTGTAAGCGCCAAAGCGGCCTGAGCGCAAAGCCTGTTCCACCAGCGCTGACCCTTCGGCGATCAGCACCGGATTCCACAATTGCCGGTCTTGCTGTTCCAGCGCGATCAACTCACCCTGGGCATCAATGCGGGCAGGGCGGCGAGATTCATGCAGTAGCATCAATGCCAGCAAGCCGCTGACTTCTGGTTCCGGCAATAGCTCTCTCAGCAGCCGTGCCAGGCGTATGGCTTCGGCCCCCAGATCCAGGCGCAGGGCTGATGCCCCGGCTGAGCTGGAATAAGCTTCATTAAAAACCAGGTAAATGACTCGTAATACGCTATGCAGGCGGGCAGGCAGGTCTGCTTTTTCGGGTACCTGGTAGGGGATATTCGCATCACGGATTTTGGCCTTGGCACGTACGATGCGTTGTGCCAGCGTGGGGGCAGGGGTCAGGAAGGCATGGGCGATTTCTTCGGTGGTCAGGCCACAGACTTCGCGCAGGGTCAGGGCGACCTGGGCATCTGCTGCCAGCGCCGGGTGACAGCAGGTAAAGATCAGGCGCAGCCTGTCGTCTTCCATAAACTCGGTTTCACCGGGCAGGGCGCTTTCATCTGCCAGTGCTTCTACCGCATCGATATGCTGGTCCAGCGGATCAAAACGTCTTTGCCTGCGTATGCTGTCGATGGCCTTGTAGCGTCCTGCCGATACCAGCCAGGTGTGCGGATGATCAGGCATACCTTTTTCTGGCCATTGTTCCAGCGCAGCCTTGAAGGCTTCATGCAAGGCTTCTTCCGCCAGGTCGAAATCGCCCAGCAAATGCACCAGCGTCGCGAAGACACGTCGGCTATCGCTCTTGTATATATCCTGAACGTTTTGTTTGAACTGGTCGTGCTTGAGATTGCTGCCTGCAGTCATCACAAGGATCATCCATGGCTGTGGGTGTCAAGCCAGACCGAGGCATCTGATGAACATGCTGATAGTTCAGATAATTGCGCGCACTCGTCCGGATGCGCAGAAGTGTAGCACTATCGGGATGGGGCATGTCATCTGACACGCCTCTGTTCCTGTTCTTGTGGAAAGACGGCTACAGACCCAATACCAGTTTTTCTGTTTTAGGGTCTTTGGTCATCATGAACCTGACAATGGATTCCACTGTCACAGTATCGATCTGGCCTGCCATGCGGCGATCGAAGGGATGATCATCAAAACTCACGTTGGCTCTGAACATGCGTGCCCCCAGGCGGGTGGCGGCGGAAATCTGCAAGGTGTCAGGCTGGTAGGCTGCTGCTTTCAACCAGGCCTGGGCCTGGCCACGGGTTTCTATCTTCAGATCGCTAGCCTGGGCTGCGGCAATGACTTCCAGCGCCCATTGATTGGAATTCTGGTAGGTCGTTGAAAACGGATATGACAGCATGTTGTAACGGGCCGCATGCAGGCTTTTGGCACGACCATCGGCCATGACCAGTTTCAGGTTTTGCTGCAATTCAGGGCTGGGGATGAGGATCAGGGTTTCAAAGGCGAACATGTCGTCCAGGAAGAAATTGCCCAGACCTTCACGAAACAGGTCGGAATTGGCGGTGCCACACTGGTTCAGTTCATGCATGACTGACCAGGTGCCATCAGGCATATGCTGTATCAGCCCCAGATGGGAATAGCGCAGTTTGTATTTGGACAAATCCTGACCAACCCGGGCGATGATGGCGATTTCTGCCTTGCTGTCATCTAGCCTGAGTTTGGTCTTTTGTGCCAGTTCCAGTGCCTTCATGGCCTTTCTGGGGTCTAGCGCACTGTCTTCACAAGGACGCCCGGCAAAGGACGGCAGGCTGAATGCCAGGCAGGCCAGCAGCAGGCAATACCTGATCCAGCTGCTAACGTCTGCCCTTGCCAGTCCGAATGCCGTGCGCTTCATCATTGCACCCTGGTGTGATGCATGAGTGCACTGCCGACTTCATTCGGTATGAATGCCAGTGCCTTGCCGGCACTGACCAGCAGATAGCCGGTAGTGGTGGCGCTGACTTCTATCACGGCGCCACTGACCAGGGCAGCTTTTTCTATACCCTTGCCAGACAGCTTGACGGTCGCGCTGGCTGCTTCGGTTGAACCTTTCAATACCACGGTGACGCCATCGGCGGCTGTTTTGACGCTGTCAACCACGACCTGACCAGAACCCACCACCATCGACATGCTACCCAGCATGACAATGCCGACACCCGCAGACAGCGCTTCGGAACCATTCGATGGACCACAAGACAGGCAATCACCGGCCTGTGCCTGGACAGCAAACAGGCTGGAAGCCATCAGAGTACTAATCAGAATGGTGGTGCGGGTAAATCTTTGCAATCGTGTTGACACGGTGTCTCCTTCGTTGATGTAAGACCTCACTTTATGATGAGACCACAAAAGCACAAGCAATTTGTCATTAGTAGCAAATAGTTACAGAAAAGGTAGCAGAATATGATGCCTTGGCCTTGATCTTGACGGGGTTGGTCCTGACACTGATGTGTAAATGCAAAAAGGCCGGAAATGTTCCGGCCCTTTAGCTGTTTCATGATGACGCGGGTTGACTTACCAGATGGCGACGCGCTTTTCTGGAGCCAGGTACATCTTGTCGCCCGGCTTCACGTCAAAGGACTTATAGAAATCCGGGTGATTGACCATGCTGCCATTGACGCGGAATTCGCCAGGTGAATGCGGGTCTGTCTTGACCAGGGTAATCGCACGCTGCTCGCGTGATTTGCTGCGTCTGGCCTGGGCCAGACCCATGAACAGGCGTTGCTCTGCCGTCCAGCCATCAATCACCGGTGCCGGTTTTCCTTCCAGCGACAGTTTGTAGGCACGCAGGGCCATGACGATACCTGCATTGTCGGCAATGTTTTCACCCAGCGTCAGCTCGCCATTGAGGAAGTGGCCAGGTACCGGGCTGTAGCCATTGTATTGTTCGACCAGCACCTTGGTTTTGCTCTTGAATTTCTCCTTGTCTTCGGCAGTCCACCAGTTGCGCAGGTTGCCATCGCCATCGTATTGCGCTCCCTGGTCATCAAAGGCATGGCTGATTTCATGGCCTATCGAAATACCCAGTGCACCATAGTTGAAGGCATCTTCGGCATTCACATCAAACAGCGGTGATTGCAGGCGTGCCGCCGGAAAGACGATTTCATTCATCTCCGGACTGTAATAGGCATTCACTGTTTGTGGCGTCATATGCCATTCTTCGCGGTCGATCGGTTTGCCCAGCTTGGCGACTTCCCTTTCTTGTGCGAAGGCACGGGCACGCATCAGGTTGCCAACCAGATCATCGCTGCGTATCGTCAGTTTTGAATAGTCCAGCCATTTGTCCGGGTAGCCGATCTTGACACTGATCTTGGATAATTTGATCTGCGCCTGCTTTTTGGTTTCTTCACTCATCCAGTCCAGCGTACCTATACTTTGCTTGAACGCAGCCAGGAAATAGCGCACCATTTTTTCAGTACGCTGTTTGACTTCAGGAGAAGAGTATTTTTCTACATAGGCCTTGCCCACTGCTTCACCCAGCACCTGGTCGACCAGCGCGACGCCGCGTTTGTCACGGGTACGGTTTTCCTGGATACCGGCAATCAGTGCGCCTTTGAAGGCAAAATCTGCATTCACAAAATCGGATGACAGGAAAGGCGCATACACGTTGATCAGATGCCAGGTGAAATACGATTTCCAGGTGTCGAGCGAGTTTGTGCTCAAGCTTTCATTGAGGCCTTTGATATAACTGGGTTGCTGGATGATCAGTTCATTGATTTTCCCTGCCATACCGGCTGCTTGCAGATAGGCCTGCCAGTCGTAGGCGGGCGTCAGTGCTGGCAAGTCATTGATGGCAAACTTGTTGTAGCTTTTGACTGGGTCACGGTTTTCTACTGCCGTCCACTGCACTTTGGCAATTTCAGTTTCCAGCGCAACGACGCGTTTGGCCTGCTCGGCCGCATTCTGTTCACCCGCCAGTGCCAGCATTTTTTCTATATGTGCCTGGTATTTGTTGCGGATATCCGTCATCTTTGGATCATCCAGTTTCAGGTAATAATCACGGTTGGGCAAGCCCAGTCCACTCTGGGAAACACCCACCACATACTGGCTGGAATTTTTATTGTCCTGATGAATACCAACGCGCAGCGGGGTCGTCACACCGATTTGATGGAAATGGGCAATCAGTGCCGGTATGGCCTTTTTGTCTGACAATGCGGCGATGCTGCTCAATTCGGTTTTTAGCGACTGTATGCCGAGTGCATTCAGTTTTTTCTCATCCATGAAACTGTTATACAAGTCACCAATTTTCTGATTATCAGTTCCTGCCACTTTATTGCCATCTTTTGCTGCACCTTCTACAATGCTGCGCAATTGCTGCTGTACATCTTCACGGGCCTGCATGAAGGTGCCCCAGTCTGATTTGTCGGACGGGATTTCATTCGCCTTCAACCAGCCACCTTGTGCATAGCGGTAAAAATCATCCTGCGCGCGCGTCGCCTTGTCCATGTTTTCTGGCTTGATGCCAGAGCCGAGGGCGGCAGTCTTGACTGCCGCGCTACCTGGCGTTGAATCAGCGGCCTGGCAGACTGGTGCCAGCAAGGCGAGTGTGAGAGTGCTCAGAAGTAAGCGTTTCATATTATTCCCTGATTATTTTTTGTTTGGACTGGGCAGCAGGCTATCGCCGGCAACAGGCCTTTGACCCGTTACCAGAACCTTAGTTCCAATTTACATAGAAAGCAAAAAGCGCATTTCTGACATCATCAGAAATGCGCTTTTTAATTGCAGAGTGCTGGCGGGATTATCCGGCAGTGGCTTCTGCCGAAGCTGCCGGTTCACTGGCACCGGTTGATTCTTTCTTGCAATGCGGGCAAGATTTGCCGGATATATACCAGGGCGACAATTGTTCACGCGGCGTGACAACGGCGCGGCAGGCAAAGCACTGTTTGGTGTCGGTGGCTTCCAGTTGTGGATTCAGCGCTGTGCGGTAGTCAAACACAAAACAGTCGCCATGATAATGATCGCCGCCAACTTCTTCAAAATACTTGAGGATACCGCCTTCGAGCTGATAGACGCTGTCAAAGCCAACGTTCTGCATATGGATAGCGGCTTTTTCGCAGCGTATGCCGCCGGTGCAGAAAGTCACCACGGTCTTGTCATTCAAAGCATCGCGGTTAGCTTCGATAACAGCCGGGAATTCGGTAAACTTGGCAATGCGGTAATCGATGGTATTGTCAAAGCTGCCAACATCGACTTCAAAATCATTGCGGGTATCGACCATGACCACGGGTTTGCCATTGTCATCATGGCCCTGGTCCAGCCAGCGCTTCAGTGTGTGAGCATCCACTGCGGGGGCGCGGCCTTCTTCGGGCTTGATCAGCGGCATGCGCATGGTGATGATTTCTGCCTTCAGCTTGACCAGTATCTTGGTAAACGGCTGATGGTCAGAAAAACTTTCCTTGGCAACTACGTCTGCAAAGCGCGGGTCCTGGTGCAGCCAGTTCATATACGCATCAATTTCATGGCGCAAGCCGGCCAGAAACATATTGATGCCTTCCGGCGTCAGCAGTACCGTGCCTTTCAGATTGAGTTCCTTGCATTTATCCAGAAACACCTGGCGTTTTTCAGCGGTGTCATTGAAAGTGATGAACTTGTAGGCAGAAATATTGACGTAGGGTTTATCGGGTGTTTGTATTACAGCGGGCATGATGAAATTCAGTAAGTCATTGATTTGGCAGCATTATAAGCGATTTAATCAGGCTTTTGCGGTCCACAGCATCTCGATATGGGGAATATCATCTTCCAGATAGATGTCAGAAACCGTCTCAAAACCAAAGCTGCCATAGAATTTTTCCAGGTAAGCCTGGGCACCTATGCGGATATCGGCAGCAGGGTAGAGCGTATGCAGGGCCTTGATGCCATTCGCAATTAAAGCTTTGCCAACGCCGGTGCCGCGCCAGTCTTTGGTACTGATGACGCGGCCCAGCGAGGCTTCGGTAAAGCTGATGCCGGCGGGTACGATACGCAGGTAAGCAGCCACTTCGTCTTCTGGCGTCCAGGCAGTAAGGTGATGCGACAGCGGATCTTTGCCATCCACATCCTGATAGACGCAGTTTTGTTCAATGATAAACACGGCAGCACGGGCCTGGTAAATGGCATGCAATTGTAGATTGCTTAATTCTGCAAAGCTGACGCATTGCCATTGTAAATCGTTTAAGTTTTTAATCGTATTCATCAATATTTTGTCTGGTTTGCTTTAAAAGCCACTAGCTTACATCTGACGGAACAGATGTGCATAGACCCTGCTCACCTGTAATTTGTCTTCGCTGCCTTTGAGTTTTATACTGATCTTGCCCGTCTCATCCTTGTTGGCGATCTGTATGTGCAAGGTATTGACCACGGTGCTGCGGTGGATTTGCCAGAAGATGCTGCTGTCCAGTTGCGGCAACAGTTCACGCAGGCTGCTGCGTATCAGCGATGAATGTTCCTTGGTGACGACATTGATGTATTTGTCCGTCGCTTCAAAATACAGTACTTCATCGACCGGTATCATGCGTATCTGGTTACCGACTGCCGCGCGGATAATGCGCAGGCGTTCTGGTGTTGCCTGGTTGCCAGTGTTAGTACCAACTGACAGCGCCTGGCCTGGTACCAGATGGCGCAATTGCTCCAGTACGCGGTCCAGTTCATTTGGCCTTTGCGCCCCATCGTCCAGCCTGGCCTGCAATCTTTGTACCGTCTTTGCCAGACGTTCTTCACTGGCCGGTTTCAGCACGTAATCGGATGCTGAATGTTCAAACGCTTCGATCGCATATTCATCATAGGCAGTGACGTAGACGATCAGGGGGAAGGCCTTGTCATCCGGCCATTCTTCTGCCAGTTCTTGCGCTACTTCCAGGCCAGTCTTGCCTGGCATTTTAATATCCAGAAACAGGATGTCAGGCTGTTTGTCCAGGGCTTCCTGCACTGCATGTACACCGTTTTCAACCACGGCACATAGCTGTAGCTCTGGCCAAAGTTTTTCCAGCATCTTTTGCAGGGTCAATGACAGTATCGGTTCGTCTTCGGCAATCAGGGCGCGTTTGGCTGTTGTGGTCATTGGTAGGTACTCACATTCAATCAGTTAAATCAGTTAATTCAGTTAAAGAGGAATGGTGAGATGGGCAATTGCCCCCTCTGGTTGGTTGGCTTGCAGGCTCAGGCTGGCTTGTGGCCCATACAGCGCTAGTAGGCGCTCACGGATATTGGCATTGCCGACATGCTGGTCTGTGCTGCTGACGTTCTTGTTGTCATCATAATTAAAAGGCAGGCCCAGGCCGGTATCGATGATTTTCAGATGCAGCTGTGTGCCCAGTTTTTCGGCGATGACGTGGATGCTGCCACCTTCCATCTTGGGTTCCAGCCCATGCTTGATGGCGTTTTCCACCAGGGGCTGCAATAGCATGGGGGCGATGGTGATCTGTTGCAAATCATCTGGCAGATCGAGGGTGTAATGCAGGCGCTTGCCCATGCGTATGGCCAGTAATTCCAAATAGGCTTGCATCAGCGTGAATTCCTGCTTCAGCGTGGTTTGTTCTGCCCGGGATGAACTCAGGGTATTGCGCAGATAGACTATCAGTTGTGCCAGCATGTGCTGGGCGCGTGGCGGGTCAATAGCGATCAGCCCTTGCAGATTCGCCAGGGTATTGAACAGCATGTGAGGTTCTATCTGTGCCTGCAACATTTGCAACTGGGCTTGCACGGCCTGCTTTTCGATGGCGGCATTCTTGGCTTTTTCTGTCTCGGCAGAAGCCAATAAGTCGGCCATTTTGCTACGGTTCCAGAATGACCATGCAGCGATCAGACTGACGATACATGTCAGCGTCACAAAACTGCCCATATAAGACCATCTGAATTTGCTGATATCCGGCAGAGGATAATTAAATGTAAGGGCTGCGATAAACATGCCAACAATCAATGCAAGCGGTGCCACCAGTACACACATCAGATAAAAAACGATGGTGTTCGGCGTGCCTGCTCCCCAAAAAAGCCGCTTGAACAATTTGATCAGGACATAGGCAGAGCAGCCTATGAACATCGAAAACAGGATGTTTTGAAGAAGACTGCCGCCACCACGCAAGACAAAGGTAACCGCAAAACCGCAAGCCAGGTTGATGGCCATCAGGCGTGGCATGTCGCCGATAACACCTACCAGGCTTTGGTAATGATCAGGCTTTAATTTTGACTGCAAATAAGTCTGGGTCTGGTGCAAAAATTGGTTGTTCATTTCATTTTGTGCCGGGTATCTTCGTGCTTGCAGCTTAACCTGCCTGTCACCTGCGCAACAGGCAAACAGGACAAAGCCTGTGTTTTTTGTCGTAAAGGCCAGCCAAACTGGCGCGAATAAACACGCGCCAGTGACATGCTAATTGCATTTATATAATGTTTTTGGTTTTAAGTGCTGCCAGTTGTTGCTCGTCATAGCCCAGCAGATCAGTCAGTATTGTCTGGGTATGTTGCCCCAGCAAAGGCGGTGCCGATGGGTAAGTGACCGGCGTTGCCGACAATTTCATCGGGCTGGCCACCAGCCTGACTTCGCCAGCGGTGGGGTGGGGCAGATTGAATTGCATCTCGCGTGCAAGTACCTGCGGGTTTTCAAACACTTCATCCAGGGTATTGATGGGGCCGCAAGGCACGCCTGCTGCTTCCAGCAGGCTGATCCATTCCTGCTTGGTCTTGCGTCTGACCATCTCTGCCAGCATAGGCACCAGTACATCACGGTGTGCGACACGGCTGGGGTTGGTGCTGAAGCGCGGGTCATCTGCCAGTTCGGGCTGACCACCAGCCTGCACAAACTTTTTATACTGCCCATCATTCCCCGCTGCGACAATGATATGGCCATCGGCCGTGGCAAAGGTCTGGTAAGGCACAATATTCGGGTGGGCATTGCCCCAGCGTTTGGGTGCATTGCCGCTGGCCAGGTAATTCATGTTCATATTCGCCAGCATCGCAACCTGCACATCCAGCAAGGCCATGTCTATGTATTGGCCTTCACCGGTTCTATCCCTGTGCGTCAGTGCCGCCATGACAGCGATGATGGAATACATGCCCGTCATCAGGTCGGCAATCGCCACCCCCGCTTTTTGCGGGCCACCGCCGGGCAAGTCATCGCGTTCGCCCGTCAATGACATGAAGCCGCCCATACCTTGCACGATAAAATCATAGCCAGCACGGTGGGCATACGGGCCATCCTGGCCAAAGCCGGTGATGGAGCAATACACCAGATCCGGCTTGATCAGTTTCAGTGATTCATAATCGAGGCCATATTTCTTCAACTGGCCGACCTTGTAATTTTCCAGCACCACATCGGATTTGGCTGCCAATTCGCGAATAATTTGCTGGCCTTCAGGCGTAGCTATATCCACCGTGATGGCCTGTTTGCCACGATTCGCCGCCAGGTAGTAGGCGGCCTCGGTGGTGTTATTGCCTTCCGCATCGCGCAGGTAAGGCGGCCCCCAGCTACGGGTATCGTCGCCACTGCCGGGTTTTTCTACCTTGATGACTTCCGCCCCCAGGTCAGCCAGGTTCTGCGCACACCAGGGGCCAGCCAGCACCCGCGTTAAATCCAGCACGCGGATATGGCCAAGGGCAGTTTTTTGTAGCGACGAAGTAGACATCTTCGATTATCCTATTAACATTATTTGTTAGCTTAATTTGTCAGCTTAATTTGTCAGCTTAATTATCAGCTTAATTATCAGCTTATTTGGAGCGCATCATGTGGCCCTATCCTAAAGTCATCGCCCACCGTGGGGGCGGAATCCTTGCACCAGAAAATACCCTGGCAGCGATGCGTTGCGGATGGGAACACGGTTTTGCCGCCGTGGAATTTGATGTCATGTTATCAAAGGATGGCGTCCCTGTGCTGATGCATGACCCTGAATTTGGTCGAACCGTGCCCGGCATTGGCCGCGTGGCCGATACAACGGCTGCCGATTTACAGACTATGGATGCTGGCAAATGGTTCGCCGACAGCTACAAAGGCGAACCCGTGCCCCTGTATGCAGATGTCGTGCGCTTTTGCCGCCAGCACGGTATCTGGATGAATGTCGAAATCAAACCGTCCCCAGGCGCAGAAGAAGAAACTGGCAAAGTCGTGGCAGAACAGACACAAGCCCTGTTCGCCGATGTGGCCGTTATCGATGCGGTACATTTGCCGCTGTTCTCTTCATTTTCTTTCAGTGCTTTGATGGCCGCCAAAAACGCCACCCCCACCATCCCGCGTGGTTTCTTGATGGATAAAGTCACCCCAGACTGGAAAGCCAAGCTGCAAGAACTGGCCGCCCGCGCCCTGCAC
Organism: Undibacterium sp. Ji49W; assembly: GCF_049340205.1. Classification (NCBI taxonomy): domain Bacteria; kingdom Pseudomonadati; phylum Pseudomonadota; class Betaproteobacteria; order Burkholderiales; family Oxalobacteraceae; genus Undibacterium; species Undibacterium sp. Ji49W. The sequence goes on from NZ_JBMPOW010000023.1 coordinate 93,769, forward strand.
ACCAACCATAAATACCTGACGCCAGACACAACCAAAGAAATCAAGGATGCCGGTTACGGCGTGTTTTGCTATACCGTCAATACGCCAGAACGGGCAACAGAAATCCTGCACTGGGGTGTGGATGCGTTTTGCACCGACAGAATAGATTTGATACCGGCAGACTTTTAAAATTACCTGATGGAAATGGTGTGGTTACGAGTGCTTACACTGATTACATTTTCCTTGTCATCAGAAAAAATCGCAGCATCGTTATTGGCACATGGGCAGCCTGCTCATCCACAATAAAACTAATCGCTGAAATTTTTCAAAGGGAAAAGACCATGAAATCCATCCAAGTCGCCGCCGCACTGCTCACCACACTGATCGCCGGTTCTGTCTTCGCACAAACCAATACCCCGAATATCGATAAACGCCAGGAAGTGCAACAAAAACGCGTTGCCAAAGGCATCGAAAGCGGCGCCCTGACCGCAAAAGAAGCGACCAACCTGGAAAAGCGCGAAACCAAAATTGAAGCCGACAAACAAGCCGCCAAAGCCGACGGCGTAGTCACCGGAGCAGAACGCGCCAAGCTGGAAAAAGAAGAAAACCGTGCCAGCAGAAAAATCCGCATCAAAAAACACAATGCGAGCACGGCAACAAATTAAGTTTTGGCGGTATGTACAGTAGTCAATGCAAAGCCAAAAGCAAAGACAGCCAGCCTGTGCTGGCGGTCTTTGTTTGTAGGGAGATTAATTAGGATTTATGCAGCCCGTGTAGGTGCGATTAGTGCAACGTAATCGCACGCACGCCGAGACTGTAAATATCAATAACCACCTAAAAATCATGCGTGCGAATACGCGTGGCTATTCGCACCTACGCGGGCTAATTAACTGCACTGAACCACTGCTCTATGGCCCGTAATGCATCATCATTCGATGGAATGAATGCATGGCTTGCCGGAACTGGCGTCGCTTGCGTCTGTGACGATGGTATTGCTTCATCCGCTGCGACCATGCCGTCGTGCGGAAAACCAACTCCAAAGAAGAAACCGAAAGCGCCCAGCCACGGCCATATTCCATAGATGTACGCGGTTGGCATATCTGGCAAGGGGATGCTGTTCATCAGGTCGTCGTCAGCGGCAAACTGGCCGCATTCGCCTGTCAGTGCACGGTAGATTTTCCATTCTCGCAATCTGCGGGCAAGTCTCATGGCGCGTATTGGCGACGCGAGCAGGACGACACGTTTGGGCTGTGACTGGCGCATGCTCAATTGTGTGCTGACACTTCTGAGCAGTACACCACCAAAAGAGTAAGCTACCGCATGGTACTCGCCCGCACGCGCTACCGTGGATAAAAATTCGGTCAGATTCTTTTTTATTTCATCAAGGGGTAGAGATGATGCACGATAATCAAAACATGAAACCGAGTACCCTCGCTGTTCAAAATAGCGGACAAACTTGCCGCGCATGTAGCGTTTGCCGCCAACGCCATCGATAAAGACAATCTGGCGGCTACTGCTGTTCATGAAAACACTCCAATAAGGCTAAAAATACGCTTTGCTGCAACATTATGGGCACCGATGCTGGCTGCGCAGCCTCGATCTGATGCAGCGTAATTGTACGCTGATCAGCTTGCGTGCGATGGATTGTAACGTAGTCGCACGCACGTAGATTCTGTAAAAAAATTATTAGTCGTTGCAAGGTCATGCGTGCGAATACGCGGGCTATTCGCACCTACGTGGGCTATTCGCACCTAAGCGGGCTGACCCCAGCACCTGCACCTATGATAAACTTTAAAATCGCAGTCCATCGTTCTGCATGTGAAGAGTTAAATTCCTCCTTTTAATTAGTGCTGCATATTATGCTGAACAAAACGCTTCCTTTCTTTATTGCCTTGCTACTCGTTTTTAATGAAGTATCGGGGGCAGAAACTTCCACAATTGATCAGCTTGTCTTTCAGGCCAGTGTAGCATCTGGAACGAAACAATACGACAAAGCAAGGGAACTCGCCGAGCGCGCATTAACGCTCGCTGAACACGATCCGGATTTTCCGCAGCTTAAGCTCGCGCGAATTCTCACGCAGTTGGGGTTTGCGTATCAACAATTGAACCAGTTCGATGTGGCACAAAAATATTCTCGCCGAGTCGTCGATATTGTCATGGTATTACCCTCAGCTGACGCGCGATTCAGAGCGTTTAGCTTGACGCATCTTGCGGAAATTTTGACCCTGGCAGGTGATCCTGCGCAAGCCGAAACACTAGCAGCACAGGCGCTCGCAGTAGTCGAGCGTGAATTAAGCTCTAACACACAGGAATTTGTCGGGCCGCTTGGAGAATTGGGCGCAGCTTTCCTCGCACAAGACAAGACGGAGCAGGCATCGAAAGTTCTGGAGCGCGCGATCAGAATAAGCCAATTTGCCCCCAATACGGTGGGCACTTATTACCAGAACCTTTTTACCTACTCCGCTCGCCTCTACCGCAAGACCGGCCAGCAAGAAAAGGCAGTTGAAATGGAAAATAAAGCAAATTCGATTGTCACGACTATTCCCATCCCCATCGTCAGTAATGTTCGTCCCGCCGTGGCCAAGCCGGTGGACGCAATCAATGAGCCGAAACGTTAAACGTAACAAGTTGATGCAAAGCTGGCGTCAGCTTTAACTCTCCAACGTCCTGCGGGCCTTCATCATCCGGATATAGCGTCTGTAAAAATATTATTAGTCATTGCAAGGTCATGTGTGCGAATACGTGGGTTATTCGCATCTACGTGGACTGACATGGTTTATCTGCAAGCAGTTGGGCCAGCGCACGGATTTTTGGCTGTGGTACGTCTTTGCGCCATATGAGCATGATCTTCATCGTGCGGGCGTTACCTGTGAGCGGGTATACCGAGAGGTGTTTTCGCTCGGTATAGGTATCCAGCACTGCCGCAGGAATCAGCGCAACGCCCATGCCCGCGACGCAACAACCCAGTATGGCGTGGTAGGAGCCCAGTTCGATCACTCTATGCGGGGCAATTTTTCCCTTGGCACACCATGCCTCCAGGCGTTGCCGGTGGGGGCAGTCCGGATCGAATACCAGCAGTGCGTCTAATCGCACATCGCGGGCGCTGCGCACGGCTGGGTGGCCTGAAGGGGCGATCATCACCAGATCCTCCACATAGGCTAACTGAGTAGACAGGCGCGGGTCGGAGACGGGCTCTGACACAAGGGCCGCATCCAGTTCGCCGGCGATCACGCGTGCCGTCAATGGTCGAGGAGCACCCGTGCTCAGTTCGACAGAGAGTGCCGGAAACTGTCGGTGCATACGCGCCAGCAGAGTCGGTAGGCGAATAGCCGCTGTGCTTTCCATTGCACCCAATCGCAAGATGCCGCGAGGCGCACCGTCGTGCAGTGCGCCCCGCGCTTCTTGCGCCAATTGCAGCAGACGGTTGGCATAGTCCAGCAATACCTTGCCCTGCGGGGAAAGTTGCATGCGCTTGCCTTCGCGCACAAATAGCTTGGCCTGCAGGCTCTCTTCCAACATGCGAATACGGGTAGAGATATTGGAGGGAACCCGGTGCAGAGCTTCGGCCGCCCGTGTAATGCCACCGTACTGCACAACCGCCTGAAAGCAGCGCAAATCGATCAAATCCATGATCTCATTTCAAGAATTAAATGTTCATAATAATTCACTTTATGAAAACATACTGAAAACCTACACTGCGGACAGCATTAGCCAGATTGATCACCACAGTTACTTTTCATTCATGTCAGTACAACAGGAGTCGTTATGCCAAAAGCTTATTGGATTGTCCGTGTCGATATCAGCAACGCGGCACAGTACCAACAGTACATCGCCGCCAACGCGGAACCGCTGGCGTTTTACGGCGGACGGTTTCTTGTGCGCGGTGGCACCTTTGAAGCCATGGAAGGTATGAGCCGGTCACGCAATGCGGTGATCGAATTTCCAAGCTATCAGGCCGCGTTGGACTGCTGGAATTCACCAGGCTACCAACACGCCATCTCTTTCCGGAAGGATGTATGCACGATTGACCTCATTGTGATTGAGGGCTATGACGACCCTCAGCCCACACGGGTGCAGTAGCAGCTCGCAAGCTTGATCCAGCGCGCGTGCGATTAGTTGTAACGTAGTCACACGCTCATAGAGTCAGAAAAAAATTATTAGTCACTGCAAGGTCATGCGTGCGAATACGCGGGCTATTCGCACCTACCCGGACTCTTTTCGACTAATCGGAATTCGTTCGGGAGCATATACAACCCTCCAGTCAAAATTCCGTCGTCGCTTCCCCATTGGATGGACACGCTGGCCTTTGTTCCGTTCTCAACGATCTCATCTATACAAAAGTTGGAATTTAACATTGCAAGATGATGATTCCGCTCATCCTCATCAAGGCAATGCAGGAAGCCACGATCAATTGACAAGACTTTTACTAAATCGCCGACTTCAACTATATTTCCGTCAATATCGTTCATAAAGTCCATTAAAAAAATTAATGTTATCTATTCGCACCTACACGGGGCCGGTACCATCTTAATCCCCAGCCAAACACGCGTCCCTGATCGCTCAGACCGCAGCACGATAAGCACGACTTGATATCGCCACCGAATTCCCATCGGGGTCTTTGACATTCGCAAAAGAATACCCGTTGGCCTGATGCGTGCTGCCAAAGACCAGGCCACGTTGCGCGCATTGTTCTTTAAAACCATCTACATCCTTGACGCTAAACATCAGCTTCACACCAACTTGACCAAGCTTAACGGTCCTGGCAGCTTGATGAATCAGGATACTGGCACCAGAGGCGGGAGAATTAAGCTCAATCAAACCCTCAACTATTTCGCCGGTGGTTTCAAAGTCAAAGAACTTGCGATAAAACTCAGCCGTGGCCGACGGGTTTTTCGCATAAATCAGAATGGTGTTTAAAACTGCTGACATGGCACTCCCTGCAAAATCTGGTTGAAATGTAGAAGCTCAATCGCCTGGACTTGTTACAGCCATTTGATAAGTACTGGATCGCAACTGTATCAAGGAAAGCTATTTTTTTCAGGGGTATTTAGCGCAAGGGGTGATTAGCAATCTCGTAATCGCATGTCGGATTGAAAAATGTATGAATGTTAGACTTGACCCCTTGACCCGTTCCCCATCAGCCGACGTAGGTGATATTAGTGAAACGTGGTCGCACGCCGAGATTGAAAAAAACAATAACCACCTAAAATCATGCGCGCGAATCCACTGGATTATTCTCACCGACGCAGACTCTCTTAATCAGCCTCTTGTTGAGAGGCAATATGTCGTAACAGGCAGATATAGCAATTCGCGTTTGGTAATTATTTAAAAAATAGCCGATTAAAAAATTGAATGTTTTATTAATATGCATTATGGATTGCTTGTAACTACTTGTAACGAATATAATGAGATATTATTTTTGCATCAAAAAATTTTTAGGACATCGGTACGCATATGAATACAACTAAAACTACAGGTAGTATTTCTGGACCACTTGCCGTTACTACTTCAAAAAAAAAATCAATATGGAGCCGCGAAGTAATTCTTGATGTAAAACCATTAATTAAGTCAATTGCCAAGGGGCTAACACACACACTTACGGGTAAAACAGAGGAACTGGGAAATGACTTAACTGAATTTGCAAGCAGTTTAGGTATTGATACGCCCATCGAAGAGCTTTTAAGGGGGTTGTTAACTCAAGGAATATATGGCGCGTTGCTTGATCTAACTCGCGATAACTTATCTCATTTACCTCAAACAGATGATATTGCAACGCGATTTTCTTATGCGGTTGAAAAGTGTTTAGACAATGTAGAAATTGAAATTTCAGGTGATTTTTTTAATAAGCCAGGTCAACATGCATTCGTTGCTGAAATGCAAGAAATCTTTAATCAGTGGTTGTGTGACGTTGGCATGTCGCCGAGAGAAGCTAGTTCTATTTCAGTCCGATTTCCCGAATATTTTACTTTTGCCATTTCAAATGAGTGGCGAAAAAACAGTGCTTCTTACAAGCTACTCGCGGAATATAAAAATAGTCCATTTAAGAATGCTGAAGAAAATATTATTGGCTGGAGATTGTATTTTTCGTTTTTGGAAAAGAGGGTTTCTGAAGCTGTTTTTGACGAACCGTTCTCACTTAAACAAATATACATTCCTTTAAATGCCTATTTCACTGAAGCCAGAGAGAAAACAAAAGGGAAACACATAGATCTAAAAAAAGGCGATATAAGAGTATGTGTGGATTTAGCAGAAGAGCTTAAATTTTGGTTGCGAAATAAAGATAAAGCGGATGCTATTAGAGTAATTAGTGGAGGACCGGGGAGTGGTAAATCTTCATTTACTAAAATGTTCTGCTGTGACCTTGCAAATAGCGGCTTAGCAAAACCCATTTATATTCCTCTTCATTTGATTGACCCGACCAAAGATGTTGCAACTGAAGTAGAGAAATTCATAAAAGATGAAGGATTGCTTGGCTTTAACCCTCTTGATACAGAATTATGTGGTGAAGGCTTACTATTGGTTTTCGATGGTCTTGACGAATTGGCTAGCATGGGAAAATCTGCCAATCAAGTTGTGAAGGATTTTGTACTAGCTGTCGAGAAAATGATTGAGCGCCGAAATCTTGGGCGCCATCCGATTTTTGTTCTTTTGAGCGGAAGAGAACTGATTATTCAGCAAAATGAGACGGAATTTAGAAAGCCAAAGCAGATACTTACAATACTTCCATATTATGTTAGGGATGACTTGGAAATATATATTGATGCTAAGGGGCTTCTCAAAATTGATTTGCGAGAATTTTGGTGGCGAACGTATGGAGAATTAGTAGGTACGAATTACACCGGACTACCGAGTAGCCTAAGGCTTCCGGAAATCGATGAAATAACCGCTCAACCGCTTTTGAATTATCTTGTCGCATTAAGTTTTCGACGTGGTAATCTCGAATTTTCTGAAAAATTGAATTTAAATAGTGTATACCAAGATTTGGTCATAGCTGTTCATGAAAGGTCTTACGAAAATTCTAGAACATATCTACCCATAAAACATTTAACTAAAGCAGAGTTTGTACGTGTGCTTGAAGAAATTGGCTTGGCTGCTTGGCATGGCAGTGATGGGCGATCAACATCCGTAAAAAATATTATGGATCATTGCAATCAAAGTGGTTTAACTGAACTGTTGACTAGTTTTACAGAAGGTGCATCTGCTGGAGTTACAAAATTACTTGCTGCGTTTTTCTTTCGAAGAAATGGCGAGAATGTTGGTGAAGATGCAGTATTTATTTTTACCCATAAAAGTTTTGGAGAATATTTGACAGCACGACGTATTGTGCGTGGACTTGAAACATTGGTACTTCAGCGCGATCGGAGAAGAAAAAGTGCAGACGACGGATATGATGTGAATCAAGCACTCGTTTTTTGGCTAAAATTGGTTGGGTAATCCTCCCAGAAATTAATCGCATTTAAAAGTAGAATTTTCTTAATAGAGATTTTGAGGAAGTTTTACATGAAGACATCGAGATTCAGTGATAGCCAGATTATCGCCATATTGAAACAGGCAGA
>NZ_JBMPOW010000024.1:0-99064 GCF_049340205.1 Undibacterium sp. Ji49W
TGACAGAAAACGGTGTGAACCTCAATACACAATCCACAGCAACAGCCGTGGCCCGTGTAGTGACAGACACCATCAACCTGGGTAACGGTAACGATACACTGGTTACTTACGGTGCGATCAACCTGGCGGGTGCACAACTGTCCGGTATTGAAAACATCACAGCAAACTCTGCTGTTGTTATCACTGCCAGCCAATACGCTGCTCTGGTAGCTGCCCGTACAGCCTTGTCCCTGAGCACACCAGTGATCACATTCACAGGCAATGTGCCACATCAACTGACTATCGTTGATGACATCGCTGGCGCAAACAACATTGATCTGTCCCTGATCTCTGTCACTAGCGGCACTTTGGTGATTGATACAACGTCTTCTTCCAATGCAACTGGCGGCGGCGTGAACAACACAACGACATCCAATGCAGTGACCGTATCTGGCGGTGCAGTGGTAACAACAGGTGTTGTTGGTACATCCCCAGTCAACGGTGGTGGTACAGCATTGTCTGCAACAGCATTCGTAGCTGGCGGTACTTACACAAGCGCTGTTAATGTGAACGACAACTTCACAGGTACAGTCGCTAACCTGAACGGTACTACCATCAGTGGTAATGTTGGTGATACAGACACAATTACTTTGACTGGTAACTCCACTGTCCAAATCAATGGCGCAACTGGTGGCACAATCACCAACATCAAGTCTCTGATCACTGATAACACTGGTGGCGCAATCAGCTTCGCTAATGCGACTTCTGGTATCACTACAATCACTGGTGGCAATGGTGCAGATACAGTTGACTTTACCAACACGGTGAACCAATTTAATGCTGGTAATGTAAATCTGGGTGCCGGTACTAACACACTGTATTTGCTGGGCAATACTTACACTGGTACCTTTACTTCTGGTGCCGGTGTTGCAGATACTTTGGGCTTCCTGCCAGGTTCTAATATTTCCGGCGCGAATGTAAGTGGCTTTGAAATCGCTGATTTTGCTAACGGCGTTGGCACGGTTACCATGACAACAGCACAACATGCTGCATTCACATCAACAGCGAATGTTACTGGTGTTCAAGCCATTACTTTGACAACGGCTGGCACAGTAACTGGTTTGGCTGGTATCGAAAACTACAATCTGGCAGCAGCAGGTAACACTTTCAATGCTGTTGCCGGTCTGGTATCTGTCATCGGTGGCGCTGGTAATGATACGTTGAACATTTCTGCAGCAAATGTTTTGCTTGCTGCAAATAATGGTATTGTTGGCGGCCTGGGTACTGATAGTCTGAACTTGGGTCTTCTTTCTGCCGCTACAAACATTCAACCTAAAGTAACAGGCGTTGAATTTATTGGTGTTACAGGTGGTGCTGCTGCTGCGTATGCTTTCCAAAATGCAGATGGCGCTGTAACCTTAGGCTTTACGAAGGGTGCTTTCGGTGGCGACACGGTTCAATTGGGCGCTGGCGGTCAAATTGTTAACATCCTGGGTACAGCTACGGGCGCAATCACTATTACTGGTGGTGCTGGTGTGGATACAATCAACCTGTCAACAACTGCAACTGGTGCTGATGCAATCGGTGTTGGTTCCGTCATCTCTGCAATCGATACAGTGGCAAACTTCAAAGTAGTTGGCGCTGACGTGTTCAAGACAGGCACAGCAGCAACAACATTGAACTTGTTGTCTATCGCTACAGCTGATACATCCACACTGGCAGCAGCTATCGCTACAGCAGCAACAGCAGCTGGCGCATCCTTGGCAGCTACTACCCAGGCTTACGTCATCACTGTAGCCGCAGGTACAGCAGCTGGTACATACGCCTTCCAAAACATCGGTGGCACTGTAGGTACAGTTGATGCAACTGACTTTATCGTTAAATTGGTTGGCGCAGGTTCTATCGTTGCCGGCGACTTCATCGCTTAATTCAGTAGCAAGCAATGCAATAAGGGGTACTCCGGTACCCATGTAACAGGGAGAAAACAGCCTCTCTGTTGTGCAAAACAAAAAACCCACCTCTGTAAAGCGGTGGGTTTTTTGCTTTTTCAAACTGACTATGTGCGTGAATCTGTGTGGTCAGACCAGTCAAGTGTACATATTAAATCCACAAATTGAGTGCACAAGTTCAAACGACATAAGTCGCGTGCATTAACGGCGATGCGGTTCCCAGTGTCCTTCCCTGAAGTACCAGCCATTGCCAGCGCGTTCCCAGTGATGCGCCACCCAGTAGTGACCGGATCGTGGTGCTGACCAGTAACCACCGTGCCAGACATGGCGGCCACCTTCCCAGAACCAGGCACCGCCTATCCAGACATAGCCAGGCGTAGGGGGCACACCTATTACTTCCGCATACGGCGCAGGTGGCTCGTTCTGTATGATCACTGTACCGACAGGATAAGGCTGTGGTGCATACACAGGTTGTGGATGATATACCGGCCGTGGTGCCACCACGCAAGCCGACATCAAAGTTGCCACGGCGACAGCCGTCAGGCAGAGAGGTATGGTTTTCATTGTTGACTCTTCACAAATTCGCCGCAAGCCGCGGCTGGCATGGTTGCCCTGTGCTGATATTAACGGTGCGGATAAAAGGCTTGTTGACGGTGCAGTTGTAAAGAAATGAAACAAGGTTTAGCAGATAAGACGAAGGACAGGGTTTTGTAACAAACTAAGGCAAATAGCCTACATGGTGAACCAAGTCGCTGTCAGATAGTCATGTATAAAGTCACATCAAACTTCAGGAGCAGGGATTGATTTCCAAAAGATTTTTAAACAATGCAGGCATGTTGCTATTGCTATTGATGGCCAGCACGGTGTCCAACGCCCACGCAGTTTTCCCTGAAAAAACCTGGGAAGAGATTCCAGCAGCCATGCAAACTGCAAGCTGTCTTCAGGCGCAGACCAAAGCGCAGCATTTGCTGGAACAGCAAGCCAGCACAGCCTTGCTGTTTATCCGCGATGGCCGCGTGCTGTTCAGTTATGGCCGTACTGATGTACCCGGCATTGTCGAATCAGCGCGCAAAAGCATCTTGTCCATGTTGTATGGCAAGTATGTGGAAAATGCCACCATAGACCTGGATCAGACCCTGGCGCAACTGGGTATCGATGATGTCGGTGGTTTGCTGGATAGCGAAAAACAGGCACGCGTTCGTGACTTGTTGACTGCGCGCTCTGGCGTATTCCATGCGGCAGCCAATACCGGCGATGACCTGTCCAATGCGCCGGCACGTGGCTCACAAATACCGGGCAACTATTTTTTATATAACAACTGGGATTTCAATGTGGCCGGTACGGTACTCGAAAACGCCACCCACAAAAGTGTGTACCAACTGTTTGATGAAGACATTGCTCAGGCCCTGCAATTGCAGGATTTTCAACTGAGTGCGCAAAAGAAATTTGGTGACACCAGCAAATCCCGGCACCTGCCTTATCATTTTTTACTGTCCACCCGCGACATGGCGCGCCTTGGTTATCTGGCTCTGCATCAGGGCAAATGGAACGGCAGGCAATTGATACCGGCAGACTGGATGCAAAAAACTACCAGCATGTTCACACCGTCATCCGCCATGCATCCAGCCACAACAGCCGCCCGCCAGATTGGCTACGGTTATATGTGGTGGGTACTGGAAGAACCAGCGACCTCGCCTTTGTATCAGGCGTATATGGCCTGGGGCTTGCATGGGCAATATATTCTGGTTATCCCCAAGCTAAATATGGTGATCGCCCATCAGCGCAAGGTGCCTGTGGATGGTAAATGGGATGTGCCCAAAGTCAGCAGGCAGGCATTCTTCCACGTAGCGAGCACATTGGCAGGAGCCTGTCAGCAATGAAACTTACACTCGAATTTGCAAAACTCGAAAACGCAACAGAACTGGCAGAATTGCGCGTGCTGGCCATGCGCCCCAGTCTGGAAAAGATAGGGCGCTTTAATGCAGAAAGGGCACGGCAACGGCTGTTGGGGAATTTTGTAGCGGAGTACACCAGGCTCATCAAGCTGGACGGATTACTTGCAGGTTTTTTGGTACAACGTCCACAGGACAACGATCTTTTACTTGACCACTTTTACCTGCATCCAGATTTCCAGCAACGTGGTCTTGGCAGTGCAGCCATCGAGCTTGTGCTGGCAGAAGCCGACGCACTGGGAAAGATCATCCACGTTGGCGCTTTGCGTGACAGCGACGCTAACCGCTTTTACCTTCGCCACGGTTTTGTTTTGCGTGAAGTAGCTGAGTTTGATAATTATTATCTGCGTTATCCACTGTCACCAAGCTAGAGGCAGCCCAGGGTGCGAATAGCTAAGCGTATTCGCACGCATGATTTTAAGAAGACGAGTAGTATTTTTAGGCCAGACATACATGCGAATACGCTTAGCTATTCGCACCTACTTGGGCTGGGAGCGACTCATTTTTTCGGAGGTGGCGGCGGTGGAGGTGGTGCGCTTGCTGCCTTATTTGCCGATCCCTCCGGTGGACCTGGTGGCGCTGGCGGGCGCTCAGGGCGGGCGAACAGGCCTTTGGGCGAAGTCGTACAGGTCGCTGAAATCTTGCCTTCGCGTGGTGTGGTGATCTGCACTACCGCACCTTCCTTCTGGCCCTTGCAGGATTCATAGGCCTGTGGTGGCGGTTCACGTCGTGGAGGGCCGTCCTTGCCGGCCTCGGGTGGTTTTTTCTGTTCACCATAAGGTGGCTGAGGCTGCGCTTGTCCGGTATTACTCAGTGCCAGTATCACCAGCAGGATACTGGCGCGTGACAGGGATAACAGTGGTTTCATATTTTTCCTTTGCATCAGTCGGTTACAGGGACATTCATTCCAGAACCGATGATGGCGCAGAAATATGGAGAAAAAATGAAGCTGTATCTGTTTTTCCAAACGTTCCCGCAAAATTATTTAAGGGCTGGCCTGCATGCTGACACTGATTCTGTCATACCTGCCAAAGGTATCAAAGGCAGTAATATCATAGCGCCCTGCCTGTGGAAATTCGATGACCTGCGGCTGACTGGCAGTCTTGTTGGCTACGATGTGGCCATTCACCATCCAGCTGATGTCTGCCTGCGAACCGCGAATTTCCAAACGCGCTTTGGGTACGTCCTTGCTGCTTGCCCGGTGCAAAATCTCACCATCACTGAGCCCGACGATCTGTATATTGTCGTTGGCCTTGTAGATGGTGGCGCATTCGGGTGCCCAGGCCGGTGGCAACGCAGTTTTGCGCAGACCGGCATTCAGCCAGGGACCCAGCGATGATGGCCAGCGTGCAGCCTGGCGGGTTTCGCTGGCATGCGTGGCACATTCCGGGGCAACCCGCAGGCCGGTCCGGGTATCTACCAGATAGCTGAAGACCGGTGTTGCAGCTTTCAGTCTGTCGGCAAAGCTGGGTGGTGCGGTGGCATTTAGCAACCAGGCCGTGCGCTGCACCGGGCACAGGCTGGCGTCGGTTTGCTCGCTGGCGCGGATACCCAGTGGCCAACAGATTTTTTCCTGGCTGACAGAGGCCGGTGGCGGATTGGGGCCAGCATTGCGGCCATCCGGCAGGGCTGTAAAAATATCGACCAGCAGGGGGGCCGCGACATTCGCGCCGAAAAAGCCCGGATTGGGCGTGCCATCCGGCCGCCCTACCCACACACCTATGCTGTAGCGATTGCTGACGCCAATCGCCCAGGCATCACGGAAGCCAAAGCTGGTGCCGGTTTTATAGGCGATGCCGCGATAGCTGCCATTGCCTTCCACCGCCCGTGCTACCGGACCACCAGTTTCCAGAATATCGCGCACGATGAAAGCCGCACCTTCGCTCATCATTCTTTGTTCTTTGCGGGGTGTTGCCGGGGTCATGCGTGGAACGCCCGCCATACCTTTGCGTGCCAGTGAAGAATAGGCACCCACCATGTCTTCCAGTCTGGCCCCTGCCCCACCCAGGATGACGCTCAGATTCGGCGCGGCACCACGCGGAAAATCGAGTTTCAATCCACCACGTCTGAGCATGGAGACAAAATTGTCTGATCCCAGTTGTTCCAGCACTTCCACCGCAGGCACATTCAGGGATTTCACCAAGGCTTCGGACACGCTGACCGGGCCATTGAAGTTCTGGAAAAAATTTGCCGGCTGGTAACCGGAAAATGACTGCGGCGTATCCGACAGTAGCGATTCCGAATGGATCAAACCTTCATCCAGGGCAAACGCATACAGAAAGGGTTTCAGTGTCGATCCCGGTGAACGCGATGCCCGCACCATATCGACATCGCTGAAACGCTTGCGGTCGCTGAAGTCGGCTGAACCGGCATAGGCCAGTACTTCAAACGTCTGGTTGTCCATTACCATTGCTGCCATCGATACATGCGGTGGTAACAGACGTATGCGGTCAGCCAGCAGCGTTTCCACGATCTGCTGGCTTGCCGGGTCGACTGTGGTCCGGATCACGTTTTGCTGACCTGTATCCATCGTGTTGCCAGCCGATTTGCGCTCACGCCTGGCCTGCAGTTTCATGCGTAGCGCCAGCAAAGGGGCCAGCAGGGGTTCACGCACGGTCTGGGCGACCACAGGCTCGCTCAGGGCATCGGCAACGATGTCCTTACTCCACCGGTCTGCCAGGCGCCTGATGAGCTTGTCACGTGCCTGTTGAGCGCGCTGGGGATAACGGTCCGGTCTTAATACCGATGGCATTTGTGGCAATACAGCCAGCATTGCCGCTTCGGCATGCGTGAGGCGATTGGCAGGCTTGCCCAGATAGGCGCGGCTGGCTGCTTCCACGCCTTCCAGCACGCCACCCATGGGAGCGTAGTTCAGGTAGAGCGTGAGAATTTCCTTTTTTGAATAATGGGCTTCCAGTTGCAGGGCGCGTGCTACCTGTTTCAGTTTTCCGGTCACCGTATGTGGTGTTGGATCAATGATGCGTGCCACCTGCATGGTGATGGTCGAACCACCCGAGATGATGCGGCCATTGTGCAGCCACTGCCAGCCTGCGCGCAGCATGGACAGCGGGTTGACGCCAGGGTGCCACCAGAAAGCGCGGTCTTCATAGCCGGTCAGTGCCTGCACATAATAGGGTGAGACTTCGTCCAGACTGATCGCATGCCGCCAGATATGATCCTTATCGGGAAAGGCGCGCAGGGGCGAGCCATCGCGCGCCAGCACCACCATCGCATATGGCGAATCACGGCCAGGTGGCGGCAGTGGAAAAGCCAGGTCCAGAAGTACCAGGCTGGCCAGTAAAAAAACGGCCACAGCCCAGGTTTTTTTACGGGAAAGCAGGGCTTTACTCCAACGCAGCAGCATGGCTTTTATTTCTGGATAGTGTTTCATTGTTGGCATAGCTGATGGCAGGGCTATCCGGGCTTATGCTGGCCTGGATAGCCCCTCAATTTTCTACTTTGTTCCTAAGGTTTGCCGTTTTCCACAATCGTGATGACATCCTGGCCGCCGCTTAAGCCATACAGTTCTGGCCGGTACATGTTTTCTGCATACAGCGGCGGTATCACGAACCTGCCTGGCGTCACCGCACGGGCGACATAAAACAGGTCCAGCACAGCGGTGTCCAGATTTACGGCGGCAACAAACCGGTCTTCGCGGAATTCCACGCGCTTGATACGTCCGTCGTGCATGGCATCCTGGGGAGACAGATCATCGATCTTCAGCGTGTTCAATTGTTCACCGTTGACGATATTCAGGTTCTCAATTTCCAGTCCGGCTGGTACCCGGTCTATGATCATGCCGTATCCAAACGGGCTGCCGGCACGCGCTGTCACACGCACGATGACGACTTCACCCACCTTCAACGGGCGACCACTGATTTCCTTGCCATCCGGTGTGTACATCCTGCGTCCCAGTTCGATGACATCTTTTTTCTCGGCCGGCATTCTGACCGGATTTCCTGTCAGTGACAGTTCCACATACAGCGGGTCTTTGCCTTTGTTGGTCAGTTTCATTCCGCTCGCAAGTTCAGTTGCATTCGCTTCACGGAACAACATGCCCTTGTCTGACAATTCTTCGGTTTTGCCGTTGACGTTCAGGCTGGCACTCCAGGTTGTATTGGCGGCATTGGCATACGACCGGCCAACCAGGAACAGTGCCAATTTTTCCTGGGTGCTGTGATACGGATGTTTTTGCATTTCATTGGCAATCACAGGTATCAGTTTGTCGCGGCCAGGGATGTTGATCTGGTGCCTGTCGAGCAGGGCATATGACATGGCGACATCACGCAACTCGCTGCCATAGTCATACCACCAATAACCACCATTGCGTTCCTTCTTCAGGCCTTCAGCCAGGGCGATATCACTCCTGCCCTTGTCACCCATCTGCTTGAGAGCGATACCCAGGTGTACCAGTGACAGCGCGGATGGTGCCTGGGCACGGTATTCATGCAACTGGCGCAGGGTGGCCAGCGGAGCCTTGTTCTGACGTGACAGCACATAGGCACCATGGGCCAGTACATCAAAATGGCCATTGTCATTGCCGCGACGGTTTTCCCATGAACGGTAGCTGCTGGTGGCAGCGGCAGCGTTGGCAGCAGCATCGGCGGCGATGGTGGCCGGCATGCGTGCCACGCCTTCCTGCAAGCCGCGCAGCAGGTAGTCAAGCGCCTTGTTATACACGGCATCCGGTACATTGAAACCCTGTTCGCGCGCATCCATCAAAAAGCCGCTGACATAGGCAGATAACCAGTAATCAGCATCATACTGGCCGGGACCGCCCCACAGACTGAAACTGCCATTCGTTGCCTGCATGCCAGACAAACGCGCTACTGCCTTGCCTATGACTTCTGTTCTTTGTTCAAGGCTGAAGGGCTTCAGTCCAAAACGTTTCGCGCTTGCCTCATCGATAAACAGATACGGGTAAGCCGTACTGGCAGTCTGTTCCGCACAGCCATACGGATACGTCAACAGACCTTGTATCGCTGCCTTGACGTCAATCGGCGGCTTGTTGGATACGGTCAGGTGAGCCAGCAGGGATGAACGATGCAGGCCACCGAATTCAGCATCGCGGATATCCAGGCTGTCACCCGGTTTGACACTCAGCCTGCGCGTGATTTCTGCCTGTGGTGTGCCAGCCTGTACCGCCAGCGTAAAGTTTCTGGCGATTTTCAGATTGCTGCCATTGATGTTCAGGCTGATATTTTGCAGGCCGGTCTGGGCCCTGGCTTCAACCGGAAAACGCAAAGTACGTTTTTCCTGGTCTTTCAGACTCAGGCTGCGTTCTGCTTCGCCCAGCTTGAGCGCAGCACCACCGTCCAGCCTGACTTTCAGGTTTTGCGTCGTACCAGACAAATTATGCAGGTCAAGTGCCAGCACAGCGGTATCCCCCACGGTCATAAAGCGTGGTGTAATCAGTTCTGCCACCAGCGGCGCTGCTACAGTCATCTCGGCGTCTTTGGCACCAAAGCGTTCTGCACCAGCGACGACTGCCATCAGGCGCAGCGTGCCATTGAAATCCGGTATCGCGACCGGTATCTCGGCTTCACCCTGCTCATTCAATTGTACCGGGCCGCTGAAGATATCGACCAGCCTGACCTTTTTCGGCAGGTTGCTACCCGGTTTGCTGGCAGTGGCATCACCACCAAATTTGAGCTTGCCTTTCTGGCCCTGCATTTTTTCTATCAGGCGGCCATATACATCATGCTGGTCCGGGCCATAGCGCAGTTTGCCGAAAAAGAAGGCCAGCGGATCGGGTGAGGCAAATTTGGTGATATTCAAAATACCGGTATCCACTGCGGATAAGGTGACCATGGTTTTCTGGCCTTTGGCTTCGGGGACTCTGACTTTGACCTTGACAGTGGTTTCTGGCAGCACCTTGACCGGCGCTTCCAGATTGACCACGTATTTACGGTCGCTTCTTTCCAGTGGAATATGGGTCAGCCCCAGCGCGCGCGCTGGTGTCACCTTGTCACCTTCATTACCGGGACGCAGCACTACCACTGAGACATACAGGTCATGACGTTTCCATTCCTTGTTGAGCGGAATATCGATGCTGGTGCTGTCAGCACCAACAGTCATGCGTTTCATCCATAGCGTGCTGTCACCTTCCAGCGTGATCAGGGCTTCGCCCTTGTGCGGTGGCGTGAAGCTCAGACGCACCGTGTCGCCATCCTTGTAGGCGGGCTTGTCCAGTTTCATGCTGACTTTGTCGGGGCGACTACCCTGGGTTTCATCATCCTGTGCACGCCAGCCGGCATAAAAGCGGTAGACAGTTGGTAGTCTGGTGTCCGGGTCCAGCAGTTCCAGTCGGTAGTGACCATACCCTACCGGCATACGCAATTTGCCCCTGCCATTCACAGGCACAGTGACGCTGGCAGTGTCTACCAGTTCATCCGTCTGGGTAAAGCCGGATTGCCAGCCGTGCTGGTTTTCATAACGCCAGTAATAATTGCGATCTTCACGGAACAGGCGTACCGGCAGCGCAGATGCTGCCAGCAACTTGCCGTCTCTGTTGGTGCGGATAACTTCAAATTCTACCGGGCTGTTTTCCGGCGCATATTCACCGTTGAACAAAGGACGCAGACCGACCAGGCTGGATACCGGCCAGATCACATTTTCCAGGCTGCGCACAACGGGGCGACCACCGGTTTCCAGCAGGCTGAGGGTAGTGCGTATGGTGAAAGGTGAATGGCGTTTGGCTGCCGCTGACAGATCCAGTTTGACGCTGGTCTTGCCCTGGTTGTCGAGCTGGCTGGCTTCC
Organism: Undibacterium sp. Ji49W; assembly: GCF_049340205.1. Taxonomy (NCBI): domain Bacteria; kingdom Pseudomonadati; phylum Pseudomonadota; class Betaproteobacteria; order Burkholderiales; family Oxalobacteraceae; genus Undibacterium; species Undibacterium sp. Ji49W. The sequence goes on from NZ_JBMPOW010000024.1 coordinate 10,641, forward strand.
AGTTCGGTACGTACCCTGACTTCATTTTCGGTGACATCACCAAATTCAAAACCGGGGAACTGTTTGGCCAGGGGATTATTGTTGCGTTCCAGTTGCATCACGCCTAACAGGCTGTTACCTGCGGCCGGTGCACCATATAGATAATTACCAACTACATCCACACTGTAGTTGCTGTCGGCGGTGAGTACCGTCTGTTTGCTGCTGAGGTCAAGTTTCATGCGTTCGGGCAAAAATTCTTCGACACCGAAACGAAATACCGTTGCCGGTATTTTATCGGCAGGATCGGCACGCAATTCCAGCGTCCAGAAACCGGTAGGCGCATCCGCAGGTATCTCAAGGCGTTTCACCATATAACCGGCAAAGCGCTGGTCAGGGCGCCAGGTGGTGGTCAACTGGTCCTTGCCGTCCGGGCGTTTCAGTCTGGCCTGTATGGCCTGCACCGGTACACTGCGGCCATCGGCATCGCGTGCCAGTACCGACAGGTCAAACTGCTCACCCGGGCGATAAAGGTCACGGCCCGCATAGGCGAACAGGCGCATCGCCTTGTAGGGCGCGCCGGTGATGTCATATTCAGACAAATCCAGTGCCGGTTCTTTCAGTGGCAGTACCGAAATCTGTTCGCCTTTACGTGCCAGCACCACCTGGGCATTCTTTGGCTGATCAGCAAAACGGGCATGGCCGTCAGCATCGGTTTCTGCGCGCGCAATTGCCTTGCCTTTTTCATCCAGCCATGAAACTTCAACGCCACTGACTGCCTTGCCATCCGTCAGCGAACTGACAAAGGCATCAGCAGATTTCTCATACAGGCGGGTTTGCAAACCGAGGTCGGTGACATAGAAATAGGTCGTCTGGAATTCAGTCAGAAAGCGGCCCGGCAGGCTCATGACGGCGATGTATACGCCAGGCTCGCGCACTTCCTTGATATCTTCTACCGGGATGTAAGTGACGCTGCGTTTATTCGGTTTTTGCTCAGTCAGAAAACGACCCTGATACACGCTGTCGCTATGCGCTTTCATATCGTCAAGCAGATAGCTGGATACGGCACCATGCAGGCTGGTGCGCATATAGCCATAATTGTCATCTGGCTTATCCTCAGATGCCAGCGATTTGCCATTGATGACCTTATCCAGAAAGCGCGGCAACTGTTCATTTTTCACCCGCATGAACTGTACGTCCACTTCCGGGATGTTAACCGTGACCACGGGCAGACCGCCATTCTGTTTGGCTGGCAATACCATGCCATTGCTGGCGAAATAGTACGAGGGTGCAACCGGCGAAGTCAGTACCGAATAACGCATTTCTGCTGCCAGGGTCTTGCCATTGCGCGCAGGCAGGCCGGGCTGTATCCGTATCACATAACGGTTTTGTGGCTTGATATGCGGGAAGTACAGCAGACGGGGATTGTCGCCCCTGACCCAGGCACCGCTCACCAGCTTGCCACCCTTGCTGTCGGTATCTTCGGCTTTGGTGCTGACGTTGCTGACGGCACTGACCTTTGGCTTTTGGCTATGGTCGTCAGCCTCATCACTGGCGTCAGCATCACCTGCTGGTTTTTCGTTTTTTTTCAGATCGGCAGCAGACAGCGGCATTTCAAATACCTGTAGATATTGTTCGTAATTTTTACCGGGGTCGAGCGGCAGGCTGAAAGTCAGTGCCAGCGCCGGTGCACCATCGAGGCTGCGGTCATTCGCATCAATCAGGGTAAAGGGTGCATTCGGATCATCATGCGTTTCCACGCCGGGTGCAGTACGACTGGTTTTAAACCAGTAAGCGCCGCCGATGAAGATGATAATCACGGCGAACAGCATCGCCATCTTGAACGATTTGTTTTGCATTTTGCTTCCCTGACTGTATCGGCGGTATGAAATGAACGACTGATGAACTGCTCAAATTTTGTACAAGGATTATGGCATGGGTATTGCCATTATTTTCACGCGTTACGATACCTTCCGGTGTTACGATTTCTTCCGGGGTGTGAAATACAAGGGACTTTTGCGAGGGACTTTCAGGCAGGATGGCGGTGCAGATTCAGTACAGAAAATAATCTTAATACGGCTCAAAACCGATCTGATGTTTTTGCAAGACATCCAGCATCAGTTGTTTCCATGGTCCGCTGGGTGACCAGACCTTGCTGACGGCTTCATAGGCCAGGCCGGGGTCTTCCTTGCCAACCACGACGCGGTACAAAAAGACCATGGTGGATGCGCGCATATTTACCTGGCAGTGCACCAGCACTTTTTTATTTCCCAGGCCTTGCAGGATGGCGGCAAACATCTCGTAATCTTTGACGGTGGGCTTGTTGAAAACGATGGGGATACTCACAAAGACCATGTTCTGGCGACCGATGATCAGGTGTTCTTCACGCACGGCGTCTGATACCTGCGGCGGGGCCAAGTAGATGACGGCTTCATAGCCTTGTGCAGCCAGTCCTTCCAGCGCTTTGGCGGTGGGCTGACCAGAACTGGTGAGTTGCGCGGTGATAGGGACGACATTCGGTGCATCCAGGCTCTGTGCCTGGCTGGCGCTTGAAAATCCGGCCAGAAATGCCATGCACATGCCTGTGGATAAGCCTGTAGACAAGTATGTGCGTAAGTATGTTGATAAGCTTGTGGATAAGCTGTTGAGAAACAAGCGAAATAGTGCGCCCATGCTCATGCTACGGGTATGGAAGCTGTTTCCAGCGTCAGCAGATTGGCGTCACGGCTAATGCGCCATTGGCCATCTGCCTGCAGACGCCAGATACTCAGGACATTGCCGCTGCGCTGTATGGGCTGGCCACCTTGTCTGGGGCTGATGCTGACTTGCAGATAGGCCCAGCTGTAAGCAAGGTCTGCCTGCACCACGATTTCATGGATCTCGGAACGGGAAGCGATGCTGTGTGTCTGCAATACTGCCTGCAGGTTCTGGGCAAATTGCTGGCGACCTTTCATGGGGGCATTGCCAGCTACCAGAAATACTACCTCTTCATCCATCAGATCCAGCAAGGTATCCACATCGCCGGCCGCCGTGGCATCCTGCCATAGATGTATGCGGTTTTGTATGACAGCGATGGCATCTGCTGTGCTGGCTTGATCCGGTACGGCAGAGTGCATGGCTATCCTTTTTTTGCTTTGTTGTTGCGGGCGACGGTTGATGCCGTGATCAGCCGCTTCAGTGTCTAATCAGTTTTTTTACTTGTGGCGACCGGCGCTTGTATGATTTGCCCCAGATCCTTGCCTTGCTGTGCCAGCAGGCTTTCCAGCGCTGGTAGTAGCGGCCCCAGGGTTTCTGCCAGCATATTGCGTACGGTATCGACCACTACCTGGGTGGTTCGTTCAATTTCTATGTTCAGGCTGGCACCGGTTTTCTTTTCGGCAAAGACGGTCATGCGCAGGGTTTCCGGTATCAGCCATACTTCGAACCAGCCTTCTGCACGGTTGACTTCGGCAATGGTCAGGCTGGCACCGTTGATGGCGATATAGCCTTTGGCAAAGATATAGCGCAGCCATTCGGGTGGGACAGCGATGCGTATCACGTAATTGTTTTCCAGCTCGCGTATCTGGGCGATATGGGCCTTGAAGTCGATATGGCCAGACAAGGGGTGGCCACCGATTTCTGCGCCATCTTTGGCGGCCCGTTCTACATTCACGCGGCCATCCGGCTGGTATTCGCCCAGGGTGGTGATGGCGAGGCTTTGCTGCATGACGTCGAATTCTGCGGCGTTGTCGCCATGCAGAGCGGTCACGGTCAGGCAGACGCCGTCAACGGCGACGCTGGCACCAATTTCCAGGTCCTTGCAGAAACCGGAAGGAAACTCCAGCTGATAAGTGCGCAAGCCGGTTTTGTCATTGAGTTGTGCGATGCGGGCGATGCCCTGAACGATGCCTGTAAACATAGATAGATGCTGAAATGAGGGAATACGGTGATTGTAAGCGATGTAGCTGACGCCGTTGTTTCCTTAATGGTCTTGCTTCTGTGATACAGCCAGTGGCAGTTCTATGGTGAAGGTGCAGCCCTGCCCGGCTTCACTGGCGCAATGGACGCTGCCACCACAGGCTTCACTGAGTTTCTTGACGATGGACAGGCCCAGACCGGTGGAATGTTCGCCGGCAGTCGGCAGGCTGGACAGGCGTGAGAATTTTTCAAACAGGTGTGACTGATCTTCTGCCGACAGACCCGGACCTTCATCCCGCACCTGGAATATGCCCATGCCCTGTCCGGCCCTGACGCTGAGCCAGATATGCCGGCCCAGTGGTGAATACTTGATGGCGTTGGAAACCAGATTGTCGATGATCTGTACGCAGGCGTCGAGATCGGCATGTACCATCACGCTGTCCTGTATCTGGTTGACCAGCATCAGGTCCTTGGCTTTCAGCATTTCTTCATATTGCTGAACAACATTATGCAAGACCTTACCGAGATCCAGGTTTTGCAGATTCAGGTGCAGGTGACCGGTATCCATAGCATTCACTTCCAGCAGATTGCTGATGATGCGCATCATGCGCTGGCCGCTATAGCTGATGCGTTCCAGGTAGTGCTGGCGTTGTGGTTCTGGCATGGCATGCTGCAATTTGCGCAGCAGGTCGCTCATGCCTATGATGCTGGTCAGCGGGTTTTTCAGGTCATGCGCGGCAATGCCGAGGAAGTCATTTTTTTCCTTGTCCAATTTTTGCAGGCGGGCAACTGCATCGGCCAGTTCTTCGGTACGTTGCCTGACCTTGGCATCGAGTTCCTGTTCGGCACGTTGCGAGATTTCCAGCAATTTCGCCTGGTTGTTGGCATTTTCCTTTTTCATCAGGCTGATATGGTCTGCCTGGGCCAATGCCAGCAAGATGACTTCTGCCGCTGAACCGACCTGGAAGCCGTAATCAGTCATCCAGCTAGGTTCTATCAGCCCCAGGTTGCGCAGTGCCACCAGCAAGACCCCGGCGATCCAGGTCATGGACGCCATAAAGACAATATAGCCGGGCCGGTAGCCGCGCAGGCCAACCACCAGACAGACTGGCAATATCAGCAGCATCTGTAGCAAGCCCAGCGATTGCACAAACGGTGCAACCACATGGTTATACCCTGCCAGTACCGTGATGGCAGCAGCGCTACAGAATATCTGGATAAAGACAAAAAACCAGTGTATGCGCGGCATTTTCTCGCGCAGTTTGAGAAAGCTGGAAATGAACAGCGATGCCGCCAGCACGATCAGCGGTGACACCAGCCCCGGCAGTATATCCACCAGCGCTGGCCAGTTGGGCGCGAAATACATGCCGATGTGGCCGTTCAGGCTCATGCCGGCAATCAGGGTAAGCAGGGACAGCAGCAGGTAATACATCATGGACCGTTCATGATGCGTGACCGCCAGTAACAGGTTGTAGACGATCATCGCCAGCATGATGCCGTAATACACCCCCATCATGTTCGAGATGAAATTCGATTCCTCGACAAAGGTCTGCGGCGTCCACAGCGTGGCACGCAGGAAGACTGCGCTGGTGCTCTGTATCCGCAGGTAGACCACATTGGCACTGGTGTCAGGCAGGTTGAGCAGGAATATGGGGAAGTGATGGCGGATTTCCAGTGCAGAAAAAGGCATGCGGTCGCCGGCACGGTGAGTTTCTATGCTGCCATCTGCTTTGGGGTGATACAGGCGAATATCGTCGAGCATGACCGGCGTCAGTTCCAGCAGCCATTGCTGGCCGATGCTGGGACTGGCTCTTTGTAAATCCAGTCTTAACCAATAGGCGGATGTTGAATACGAGGCACTGAGGTTGCCGCGCAACGGGCGAAACCGGCTGGCTACTTCGGGCCGCATGATGTCGTTGATACTCAACTGGCCGCTTTTGTCTTCAATCAGCTGAAACTGGGAAGTCAGCGCCAGTTTGCCGGTGTCGCCCTTGAGGTTCAGCGGTGCAGCCAGCACACTGTTACCCACGCTGCAAAAGCACAGCACCACAAACAGTACTACAGCTTGCAGGAATCGAACCAGGGCAGAACAGGTCTCGGGCATGTCGTCTAGTCTTGGTGATTATCGTTTTATCACAAGGGAAGTGTTTTATTTCACCTCTTTCAGACTAACAAGTTTTTTGTGGGGCGGCAATAGTTGCACCGATATATGCTGCCGTTATGCACGCTGTTTGTTGCAGCGTGCTCAGGTATCAAGTTCTAGGTATCTAGTTCTATATGATGTTCCAGTTCCGGGATCAGGGTGGAATGGGTCATGTTCACCAGGTTCTGGCGCAGCCATTGATGGGCAGGGTTGCGGCCATCTCTTTCATGCCACAACATATCTATATGCACGTCGGGCATTTTGAAGGGCAGTTCTTTCCAGATCAGCGCGTCCGTCATGCCGGTGGCAGAAATCAGGTGGTGCGGCAAGACCGTCAGCAAGTCGGAATTGGCGACCACGCGGCCACCGGTAAAGAATTGATTCACCGTCAGCAGGATGCGGCGCTCGCGCCCCATCTGAGCGAGTGCTTCATCCACCAGGCCATGCGCACGGCCGGAAAAACTCACCAATAAATGTTTTGCATTGCAATAATCATCCATCGTCATGGCGCTGTTTGCCAGCGGATGGTCTTTCCGCATCACGCAGACATAGTGACCGGAATACAGCCTTTCATGCCGGATTGCGCTGTTGGCAGCACCCTGGCCCCCGGTCAGCTGGGCGACCACACCCGGGAAAAAACCGACGGCAATATCAATATCACCACGCATCAGCATGGGGCGTGGCTCACGTGTGGTCAGCGGCACCATGCGCATGGTGACACCGGTGGCTTCCTTTTCCACTGAGCGTACCAGGGTCGGCATCCATAGGGCAGCGGTAGCATCTGCCATTGCCAGACGGAAAGTTATCTGGGTCTTGGATACATCAAAACTGGTCGGGGCAATCGCGCTTTCCAGACTGGAAAGCGCCTGGCGTATGGCTGGCCACAGGGTTTCCGCACGCGGCGTCGGTTTCACGCCATAGGCAGTACGTATCAATAATTCATCACCGAGTGAGTGACGCAAACGTTTCAGTGCATTCGATACCGCCGGCTGGGTCATGGCCAGCTTGTCGGCAGCCCGTGTCAGATTTTGCTCGATCATGACGGCATCAAAGACACGCAAGAGATTCAAGTCCAGTGTCAGGAAGTTCATCGTATTTGCTCCCATCAGGATTTAAAAACAATTATTCACGAAAAGTATAATTGATATGATAAATCAAAATTAGATTTATATGGTGCGCCGCAATATTATGCTGCTATTACAAAGTGAAAAAAAGTGGAGTGAATCATGTCTTTCCTGAATATTGCCTTTCCAGTCGCCAGCGCCCTGCCTGTTTCCCAACTGGCCATCAGTACCGTTATCGGTTCCGCCCGTCCTTTGCTGGGTCTGGGTATCCTGGCTACCATGCTGATCGTTTTCAAACCTTTGCTGGTTGGCATGCTGCGCGCTGCTCTGTTGGTCATCAACCCAAAGAAATCGCGTGAAGAAAAAACAGCGGGTCGCAATTTGCGCAACATGCTGGCTATCCGCCGTATTGCCAACGATCTGGACGGCACATCGCCAAATATGGCTGCTGAATTGCGCGCATTGGCTGCACGCGGTTAATTTGTGCTTAGTTCGTAGTTAATTCGTAGTTAATTTCAAAATAAATACGGTTTCAGCTTTATGCAACATTCTTCAGCATTTTCCGGCATGTCAGTCGCAGAGTTTCAGCCTGCGATTGTCCGGCAGCCACGTGCGGTGGCTGGTTCAAAGAGCCTCGCATCGATGTTGCCGACCATTCTGACTACTGGTGTAGTTACTCTGGTTGCCAGCGCTGCCATGCGGTTGCTGTGGATAGGTTATGGCAATGACTTTTTTGCTGCCTGGATGGAAGCCTGGCTGACTATCTGGCCTATCGCTTTTCCGGTAGCCTATCTCAGCAAGCCGCTGGTGAACCAGTTGGCGCGCAGTCTCAGCAAGCCCTTGCCTGCTGCTGATCTGCCACAGGCAGGCTTGAGTGTGAATACGATTATGCAAGTATCTGATCGTGCCAGCGCAGAAAGCGGTCTGAAGCGTAAACCAATTTTGTTGCCTATACATCGCTAGGCTGTCTGGTCGTGATGAATGAAAAGCCGTCTTTGCAGACGGCTTTTTTGCATCTTGCGCTTGTCTCTTTCTGATTCTTCCCTGAATGACTTGTGGATAACAACAAAAAACGCGACCTTAGCCGCGTTTTTTGTTAGAGATGGACTAAATCAATCAGATCATCAGGCCGTCAGGCGTTTTTCCAGAGCTACACGGGTTGCTTCCAGTTCTGCTGGCAGATGGTAGGCCAGTTTTTCAAACAGCTCTGTGTGCAGGTTCAGTTCTGTAGCCCAGGCGGCTTTGTCGATGGAAGTGATGGTATCGAACTGGGCTTGGGTAAAGTCCAGGCCATCCCAGGTCAGGTCGGCAAATGTCGGTGTCAGGCCAAAGATGTTTTCGACGCCATTGGCCTGGCCTTCTATGCGTTCCAGCATCCACTTCAACACGCGCATATTGTCGCCAAAACCTGGCCAGACAAATTTGCCACTCTCATCCGTACGGAACCAGTTGACGCAGAAAATTGCCGGTTGTGTCGCGCCAGCAGCTTCGATTTTCTTGCCCATGTCCAGCCAGTGCTGGAAATAATCGCTCATGTTGTAGCCCATGAAAGGCAACATGGCGAAAGGATCACGACGTACCACGCCTTGCTGGCCAACGGCAGCAGCCGTGGTTTCAGAACCCATGGTGGCGGCCATATAGACGCCTTCGACCCAGTTACGGGCTTCTGTCACCAATGGTACGGTTGTCGAGCGACGGCCACCGAAGATGAAGGCTGAAATAGGTACGCCAGCCGGATCATCCCATGCGGCGTCGATGACGGGGTTTTGCGTTGCTGCAACCGTGAAACGTGCATTCGGATGGGCGGCTTTACGGCCTGTCTCTTTGGCGATTTCTGGTGTCCAGTCCTTGCCTTGCCAGTCGATCAGGTGTGCTGGCGCTTCCTTGCTCATGCCTTCCCACCAGACATCGCCATCATCGGTCAGGCCGACATTGGTGAAGATGGTGTTGGCGGTGAGGGATGCCATGCAGTTGGAATTGGTGGCTGTATTGGTGCCTGGTGCCACGCCAAAATAACCGGCTTCCGGGTTGATGGCATACAAACGGCCATCCTTGCCAGGTTTGATCCAGGCAATGTCGTCACCAATGGTGGTCACTTTCCAGCCCTTGATGGCGGGAATCAGCATGGCGAAATTGGTCTTGCCGCAGGCGGACGGGAAGGCTGCTGCCACATAATGCTTTTTACCTTCCGGCGATTCCACACCCAGGATCAGCATGTGTTCTGCCAGCCAGCCCTGGTCGCGGCCCATGGTGGACGCGATACGCAAGGCAAAGCACTTCTTGCCCAGCAGCGCATTACCACCGTAGCCAGAACCAAAAGACCAGATTTCGCGGGTTTCTGGATAATGCACGATGTACTTGGTGTTATTGCATGGCCATGCCACATCGGCCAGACCTTCAGCCAAAGGTGCGCCTACTGTGTGTACGCAAGGGACGAAATCACCATCCGCGCCCAGTACGTCATACACAGCCTTGCCCATGCGCGTCATGATGCGCATATTGACGGCAACATAAGGCGAATCAGACAGTTCAACGCCTATATGGGCGATAGGCGAACCCAGAGGACCCATGGAAAACGGCACAACATACATGGTACGACCACGCATGCAGCCATCAAACAGCGGGTTCAGAGTGGCGCGCATTTCTGCCGGGGCCATCCAGTTATTGGTCGGGCCCGCGTCTTCCTTGTTGGTTGAGCAGATATAGGTACGGTCTTCGACGCGTGCCACGTCAGATGGGTCAGAACAGGCCAGGTAGCTGTTGGGGCGCTTGGCTTCATTCAGTTTTTTCATGGTGCCGGCGGCAACCATCTGGGCGCACAGACGGTCGTACTCTTCTTGCGAGCCGTCACACCAGTAAATGTTGTCAGGTTTGGTCAGGGCCGCCATATCGGCGATCCAGTTGATCAATTTCTGATGTTTCACGTAAGCGGGGGCATTCAATGCTGCCACGCCTTGCATGATGGGTTGATTCACGATACTACCTCCAATGCCATTTCAATAAAAAAACCGGTGTAGCGGCACGGCAGGATCGTCGTTGGAATGTGGCGATGCGATCGCAGGAAGCGTTCAAGCAAGGCGGACACCATAGCGGCGGTTCTGTCGGATAATACGAAGACAAGAGGGTGTCTTGGCTCCTGGCTTGCGCCCGGCAGGATGGCGCGGGGCGGAAGAATCAAAAAGCTACGTAGGCGAACATTGTACACGCGAGTCTGGCTTCACGCGAATTTTGCGTCAGTTTTATTATCATTGTTTTACGTTTTGTGAAAGTGAAGATTTTTCAGTCGCTGCACAATATGTTTTCATGTTTCCCCATGAGCCTGAAAAAATTGGCAATCCAGCTTATGCTTTGTCCATCAATGTATAGATTGAGAACTTATTTCAGCCGTGAGGAAAAACCATGAAAATTGCCATACTGGATGATTATCAGGATGTAGTCCGTCATTTACCCTGCTTTGATCTGCTACGCGAGCATGAGGTCAAGGTCTTCAACAACACCGCCGTGGGCGTGGGACAACTGGCGATACGGCTGGCACCGTTTGATGCAGTGGTACTGATACGTGAGCGCACGCGCCTGAGCAAGCCGTTACTACAAAAATTACCCAATCTGAAGCTTATTTCGCAAACGGGCAAAGTGGCAGGCAACATCGATATAGCCGCAGCACATGAATGCGGCATCGCCATCGCCGAAGGTGTCGGTGACCCGACCGCGCCGGCAGAGCTGACCTGGACGCTGATCATGGCGGCCTGGCGCAGGCTGCCAAATTATGCCCAGCTTTTGCAGGAGGGCGTATGGCAGGCGTCGTCGCTGGAACCAGCCCATAACCAGCTGGGCCGGGTATTGAAGAAGCGTACACTGGGTATCTGGGGTTATGGCAAGATAGGTAAGATCATCAGCGGCTACGCCAAAGCATTTGGCATGCAAGTCATGGTCTGGGGACGTGAGCCCAGCCGCGCGCAGGCGGCTCAGGATGGATTGCTGGTGGCAGAATCCAAAGAAGCCTTCTTTGCCAGTTGCGACATCATCAGCCTGCACCTGCGCTTGAATGATGCCACCAAAGGCATCGTCAGCCCGGCCGACCTGGCCCTGATGAAAAGCGATGCCTTGCTGGTCAATACCAGCCGTGCAGAATTGCTACAGCCCGGCGCACTGGAAGCCGCGCTGGATGCGGGTCACCCCGGCTTTGCCGCCATTGATGTCTTTGAAAGCGAACCTGTTGCACCAGACCACCCGCTGTTACATCGCGAAAATGTACTGGCGACCCCGCATCTGGGTTATGTGGAACAGGCCAGTTATGAATTGTATTTCCGTGCAGCTTTCCAGAATATCGTGGATTTTGCCGCCGGCAAGCCTGCCAATCTGCTCTTGCCGTCATAGCTTGACTATATAAGACTGCATTCTAAGACGGCATTCTAAGACGGCATTCTAAGACGGCATTCTAAGACGGCATTCTAAGACGGCATTCTAAGACGGCATTCTAAGACGGCATTCTAAGACGGCATTCTAAGACGGCATTCAAACTCCGCTATTCATCCTGACATTCATCCTGACCCCCGGCATGTGAAAAACATGTCGGGCGGCATACTCCTGCACAAATGTAAAAAATATTTAAAAAATAACGTTGTAAATACTTTAACTTTGTAAAAAATACACTAAACTGCACAGCATTGCCCGGCTTTCCGGTGGTCAGCATTCGTGTTTGATCCTGGTCGCTACAAAAACGCAGAGCGCATCACCAAAACATTGCCAAAATTAACCACGGCTACGGTCTGAACAATTGGAAGGAGATCCTGACGATGAGACCTTATGTGTTGCAGTTTCCCATGCTGAAAACCATGCTGGGATTGGTCACCAAAGATGTTTCCAGCCCGGTTGACCGGCGACGCTATGTCAGAACCGTGATTGCCCTGCTCTTGCCAGTCACCCTGATCCTGACCTTGGGCAGTTATCTGCAATCCGCCTATCCTGTACTGTGGCTGATTGAAGCCTGCCTGACGATTTTCTTGCTGGTACCGGCTTTTATCCTGTCTGGCAGTGATGACAAGATCAGTTATGCCGAATCCATCATTTTGCTGTATGTCATGGTGACCACGCTGACACTGGCCTATTTTGGTGGCAATCAGGGCAGCGGCGTGTTGTGGACCTTCAGTTTCCCTTTTTTGGCTCTGTGGCTCAAGGGGCAGACCAGGGGCTTGCGATGGAGTTTATGCTGGCTAGGCGCAATGGTGCTGATTTTCAAACTGGGCGTGGATGGTCCGTATGCTTTTCATTATGCAGACCAGTTTGCCGAACAGGTCATTGCGGCATTGCTTTTTTACACCTGCATTGCCCTGGGGCTGAACCATAGCCGCACGCAATACGAAGAAAAACTGCGTGTCAGTGAACAGGCTGGCCTGGCCAGAACGCAAGTTTATCTGGAACAACTGCAACAGACCGTCTATCAGGATACTGTCACCGGCTTGCCGAATGGCCTGGGCTTGCCTGAAATACTGACGCAAGAAATCGCCGCGGCTCGTGAGCGTGGACATGGTTTGCTGCTGGTTAACATTCGTCTGGAAAAGATGTTTGAAACCACCAATATCATTGGTGCTGAAGTCGCAGACAAGCTGATCCGTTCCATCGCTGACACCATGATTGCGACGGTAGGTTCGCGCGGGCTGTTCGTGCGAACCAGGCGCGATGAATTTGTCTGCATTTATCGCCAGCATTCGCAAGATATCAATGCCAGCGACATCATCCGTGAAATTCTGGCGTTCCGGCTGGAATTCAAGATCGATGATTATGCGCTGGAAATCGATCACACCATAGGTATCGCCAGCTATCCCCTGCACGCGGGCGACGCCGAAAACTTGTTGAAAAAAGCTGCGCAAGCTTTGTTGCATGCGCAGCTTGGCCACATGAAGCTGGCTTTTTATGAAGAAAAACATGAGCAGCAATTCTTGCGGCAGCATTTGCTATGCGGCCAATTGCGCGATGCCCTGCACAAAGCAGAACTGAGCCTGCATTACCAACCCCAGATCGATATGCTGACCGGCAGCGTGGTCGGGGCCGAGGCCCTGCTCAGGTGGACCGATGTGCTTGCCGGCGAGATGTCGCCGAAGGAGTTTATCCCCGTGGCAGAAAAATCCGGCCTCATCAAACCGCTGAATCTGTGGGTGATGCGCGCCGCGTTTCGTCAGTGGCTGCTGTGGCGTGACGAAGGCCTCGATATCAGCATCGCCATCAACCTGTCGGTACGCAGTATTTGTGACCCGGAACTGCTAGCCGATATACGCCGTTTGCTGGATGAATTTGCCGTGCCGCCCGAATATGTGGTGCTGGAGCTGACGGAAAGCGCATTTGCCGATACCACCGACATCGCCATGGAAACCCTGCATAGTCTGCACGCCATGGGTTTTCGTCTGTCTGTTGACGATTTTGGCAGCGGTCATTTACCCTTGTCGCAACTGAAAGGCCTGGCCATCAATGAATTGAAGATAGACCATGAACTTATCCACAGCTTATGCACAGACAGCGGCAGCTACGCCGTGGTGGATACCTGCATACAACTGGCGCATCAGTTGCATCTGCGCGTGGTGGCCGAAGGGGTAGAAGCCAGGCAGACCGAGCAGCAGTTGCAAGCCATGGGCTGTGATATGGCGCAGGGCTATTATTTCTGCAAGCCGATACCGGCAGATGCCTTCAGCACCTGGATGCATTTGCGCGAAAGCCGGATGGAGTCTGTGTTATAGGATTGATTTGTTTGGGGGCAATGCACCCTGAATGTCGTCCAAAGTGCTAACTTGAACGTTATTGCAATATTACAACGACAGGGACGCACATGAAACTGCCCGCTTGCTACAAAAAATTCGCCTTGCTTGGCCTGGCACTGAGTAGTTTTTTCGCCATCAATGCCATGGCAGTGACCCCTGTTCCCAGAATCATCCCCCCGATACCACCGATTTTGACGGCATCCGAAGCGCGTATCCCGGTACGGCTGGATGCAGTCAATATCGTGACGGAAATCAATGGCAGCCTGGCCCATACCGTGGTGGAACTCAGGTTTTATAATCCCAATGAACGCGTGCTTGAAGGGCAGCTTGAATTTCCGCTGGATGCTGGCCAAAGTGTCACGGGTTTTGCGCTCGATATCAATGGCAAGCTGCGACCTGCGGTGGTCGTTGATAAAGCCCGGGGGCAGCAGGTATTTGAAGATGTGACCAGGGCGAGAGTAGACCCGGCTTTGCTGGAAGTGACACGCGGAAATCATTACCGCTTGCGTCTGTATCCCTTGCCTGCCAAAGGTACACGTACGGTACAACTGACACTGGAGCAGGTATTGAGCATTCAGACCATTGCAGGCAAGCCCGCATTTTTACCTTATACCCTGCCCTTGCAGTTCGGCCAAAGCATAGGCAACTTCGATGCAAAAATTAAAATCAATGGTGTGCGTGCCAACCGGGTCCAGCTTGATACCCTGCTGGGCGGTGCTGCTGAGGATGTACAAAAACTTGATGACGACAGCAATACCATAGTACAGCTAAAAAAACGCGATTTCTCACCAGGCAAAAATCGTCTGGAATTGCAATTGCCAGTCAGTGCACAAATCAACAGCACGTATCAACGTTGGCAGGACAAAACGTACTTCTATGCAGAAGTACCTTTGGCTGCCAGCACAGCCGCCCGCCCGGCTCCAAAGCAGCTTGCCATATTATGGGATGCTTCGGGTTCTGGTGCCAACCGTGACCATGGGCGTGAACTGGCGGCGCTGGATGCGTATTTTGCTGCTGTACAGAATCTTGATGTGCAATTGATTGTGGTCCGCGACAAGGCCGAACCTGCCCGGACATTTGCCGTGCACCAGGGTAACTGGCAGGACTTGCGCAAGACGCTCGACAACCTGGCGTATGACGGGGCCAGTAATAGTGCAGGTTTTGTGTTGCCCGAAAATGCCGACTTCGGTCTCGTGTTTTCTGACGGCATCATGAATTATGGCAATCAGCCCCTGCCCGACAGCAAAGTCCCCGTGTATGCACTATTGGCCAGTACTAGCGCCGATCAGCCTGCCTTGCGTGCCATGGCCGAAAATAGCGGAGGTCAGTTGCTGAACCTGCTACAACTGGATGTACCACAAGCCGTGAAGGCTCTGCGAACACAATCCCTGCACCTGCTTGCCATGCAGTCGGTTGACGCCACACAACTGGTGTCGGCTTCGGTGTTTCCGGAACAGGGGCGATTGCGTATCGCCGGTGTCATGCAAGCCAGTACCGCCAAAGTGATGCTGAACTTGCAGACGGCGCAAGGGCAGGCCATGCAAAAAGAAGTCGTGTTGAGTTTCCAGCCACAAAAACTGCAAGGCAGCATAGCCGCACGACGCTGGGCAGACCTGCAACTGGCACGCCTGCAACAACAGACAGACTTCAAGCGCGCAGAAATACGTCGTCTGGGCCGTGAATTCAGTATCGCTACCGCAGAAACCTCTCTTATTGTGCTGGATGCGGTACAGGATTATGTGCGTTACGAAATCACACCGCCAGCAGAATTG
Organism: Undibacterium sp. Ji49W; assembly: GCF_049340205.1. Classification (NCBI taxonomy): domain Bacteria; kingdom Pseudomonadati; phylum Pseudomonadota; class Betaproteobacteria; order Burkholderiales; family Oxalobacteraceae; genus Undibacterium; species Undibacterium sp. Ji49W. The sequence continues at coordinate 26,245 of NZ_JBMPOW010000024.1, forward strand.
CGTGCTGACTATGAACAATTGCTGGCACAGAAGGCGAAGGACTCCAGCGGTGAGCAACAGGCGCATCTGGATAAAATACTGGCCCGCTTTACTGAAAAACAGGCATGGTGGAACAGGGATTTTCCGAAAACCAATCGTCCGCTGCCACCGGCCAGCAGCGATACGGTTGCCAGACCAGCCCGTTCTGTCGGTATGGCAGCACCCGTCATGCCTGCACCCATGGTAGAACCCAGAATGGTGCCGCCACCGAGCCCAGCCCTGGCCCTGGCACCACCGATGATGACGGCAGAGGCCCCGAGAAATGCAACTGAGCGCGTCCGCACAGGAATAAAGGGGCTGGATGCATCCGGGCAAACAAATGCTGTCGCCAGCATCACTATGAAGAAATGGGAGCCGGATGCACCCTATTATCGTCGCCTGCAAGCGGCCAGCGTGGCCGACATGTACCGCATTTATCTGGATGAAAGGCCAGCCTATGTGAACAGCAGCGCTTTTTTCCTGGATGCAGCGGACCTCTTCATGGACCGTGGTCAGACCGGACTTGGCTTGCGTATCTTGTCCAATTTGGCAGAAATGCAGCTGGAAAACCGCCACATCCTGCGTTTGCTGGCGTATCGCCTGATTCAGGCCAAACAGCCTCAACTGGCGATACCCGTGTTACAGACAGTGCAGCGACTGAGTCCGGAAGAACCGCAGTCTTACCGGGACCTGGGCCTGGCCTATGCTGAAGCGGGCCAGCCACAGGCGGCCGTTGATCAGTTGTGGCAAGTCGTGCGTCGTCCCTGGCATGATCGCTTCCCGGATATAGAACTGATTGCCCTGGCAGAAATGAATGCCATCATTGCCCGTCAACCGGCAACGCAAAAACTGGATACGTCACGCATGGACACACGTTTTTTGCGTAATTTGCCGCTAGACCTGCGCGCAGTCATGACCTGGGATGCGGACAATACCGATATCGATTTATGGGTGACAGACCCGAATGGAGAAAAGACCTATTACGCCAGCCCGCTCAGTTATCAGGGTGGCCGCATGTCGCGCGATTTTACTGGCGGTTACGGACCAGAAGAATTTTCTCTGCGTAACGCTAAACCGGGCAAATACCGGGTCGAAGCGCAATTCTTTGGTCATCGTCAACAATTGGTGGCTGCGGCCACTACGCTGATGTTGCGTTTATCCACAGGCTTTGGCACCGCCAACCAAAAAGATAACATGGTGGTATTGCGTCTGAACGGGCAAAAAGATGTGGTAATGGTAGGCGAATTTGAGATTGTGGCACCTGCGGGGCGGTAGCACACAGCCTGGTTGCAGGTGCTGTAGCTATTACTCGTATCGCAGCCTGTACAATCAAGGGGTTTGCCATATCGGCATCTTACTGCCAGGGTCTGTACTGTCATGTCTGTCACACTGAAACGCCTGGCCGCCTGGCTGACCCTGATCCTGTTGTTGGGCTTTTTGCTGGCGGCATCGGCTATCAGCCTGTATGGCCTTAACGACAGACTGGTCAGCACCGACCTGGCGATTGTGCCCGGCAATACCGTCCACCCGGACGGGACAGCTTCAAAGCGTCTGCAAGCCCGGCTGGATGCTGCTCTCAAGCTGTTTGTTGATGGCCGCTGCAAGGCCATACTGGTCAGTGGTGCAAAAGGTGTGGAAGGGCATGACGAAGCCGAAGTCATGAAAAACTACCTGTTCGCGCATGGCGTACCGGTCGCTGCCATCCATACCGACAGCCACGGCATCAATACCCTGGAAACAGCACGTTTTGCTGCCAGCCTGATGCAACAAAAGGGATGGACTTCCGCCGTGCTGGTCAGCCAGTTCTTCCATCTCGCCCGTTTTCAACTGGCAATGAAAAAGTTCGGCCTGCCTGGCCAGGCGCATGTACACGCCGATTATTTTGAAGGGAGGGATGCGTATTCGCTGCTGCGTGAAGTGTTTGCCTATGGCGGATACATGCTGAAACCCTCGCAAGTACGCTGAATATTGGTGCCGATGTACAGGTACAGATCAGAATTCCAGCGGCAGGTGCCAGCCTGTGGGTATCACATCATGTCGCACATTGCTTCTTTGCTGATGGCGGCGTTGCAGGCTGTCCGGGCTCCAGGTCTGTTCCCAGCCGGGTGGATAAGCTAATTGTTCTTCGCGTTCCGGCAGGCGCTGGCGTACTGCGATGACTGGCAAATGCAGGGGGAGCGGATGTTCGGGTGTATCTGCCCCCAGGCTGTAGGCATAATTCGGTAGCAAGATATCGCAGACACTGGCAAACCAGGCAGCATGATCTTCATCCTTACCCAGCGCCTGTGCCAGTCCGGCCGGATCAAAGCGGGCAAATGCCTCAATCAGCTCGGCGGTGCTGGCACCGGGAGCATCGCCCCAACCCATCACGGGATTGAAATTGTAATCTGCGCCTGAGCCATACCAGCCTTCACGCCAGGGTCTTTGCATCCAGTTGCGTGGTCCGGTGAATAACTGCCAGCGCCAGTGCAGGCCGGAAGGCTTGGGCCAGCTATACAGATATAGCTTCTGGTAACCTGCTGCATGCAATTCTTTCACCATCGCCATCAGGCGTGCATGTGGCATGCGTTCTGGCGGCGAGCGGCGGAACAGGATGGCTTCACCATCCGCATGCTGGACTTCATCTGTGGAAAGATTCAAGTCTAGTGTGCGTTTTTCGTCACCAAAGCGGGCCGCTACCCAGCCGGTCAGTAAATTGACAGAGGTCAGCACACCATAGCCACGATGGCGGTGGAAAATAACGGTTCCTGGGGCAATGGCTTTCATATATCAACAAAGTATTCGCGATGTATCTGCACCTGGCAGCATATTGCAGTAATGTTTATTCCAGCGGCTTAGTGTAGCAGCTTAGCATGGAGTTTTCAGCCAGGTGCCTGCCGCGTTACAATGCAGAACAAATCAACCACGACTATTTTGAGACAAGACCATGACTTTGCGCATTATCGCCACCGGTGGCACTTTTGATAAACATTATGATGAATTGGCAGGTAAATTAAGCTTTGCCGACAGCCACCTGCCCGAGGTGTTGCAACGCGCCCGCCTGACTATTCCGGTTGAGCTGGAAGTTTGCATGCTGGTGGATTCGCTGGACATGAATGACAGCCATCGCCAGACCGTCTTGCAGGCTTGCCAGAATTCTGCTGAAGATGCCATCGTCATCATCCATGGCACCGACACCATGCGTGAAACAGCTGAAGTGCTGGGTGCGGCCAACCTGGGCAAGACCATAGTCTTTACTGGCGCCATGATTCCTTACGAAATTGCCAATTCCGATGCCTTCTTCAACCTGGGGTTTGCCTGTAGCGCAGCGCAGTTGTTGCCAGCCGGTGTGCATGTAGCCATGAACGGCAAGGTATTTGCATGGGACAATGTACAGAAAAACCGTAGTGCCGGTGTTTTTGTCACGAAATGAGGTAAGTATGAAACTGCTGCTGGCTACTCTGCTACTGTGTTTTTCCGCGCTGACGCAAGCAGCAGAAACCCGTTTTGATTCCATCTATTTTTTCCAGTCACAAAAACAGCTGGAACAGAAAGGTATCAATGTCGACAGCTTTGGCCGCTATACACGGGCCTTGCAGACGCAGATTTACAGGGCGCTGAAAAAAGTCAAAATGCCCGAAAGCGCCGGTTATCTGGTGGTGGCCATACGCTCTGACGGTGCCGTCACATCCTGGCTGGACATGACGCCAGCCGTGCATGAATATTATGACAACCAGATCTATGAAATAGTGCAGAAACTTCCGCCGGTAGAGGTCACCAGCGGCGTCCTGGTGTTTGGCATCAAGATGGCGATAGATACCGCCGTGCATACCAAAAAAGCCGTACCGGCACCGGCAGACTGGGCAGATGCCAAAAAGAAGATCAATGATCCTAACAATATTGAAGAGCTGGTGTTGTCGATCTGGCCCGAATAGTAAGCTAACTGATCCCCTGGCTTGAAACGAGTTTTAAGCCTGTAACAGTATCTTCAGCGCTGACACAAGCGCTTCGCATTCGACATCGGTACCGATGGAAATGCGCAAGAATTCGCTGATGCGTTCCTGTTTGAAATGCCGCACGATAATGCCAGCAGCACGCAAGCCCTGCGCCAGTTGTAGCACCTCATGCTGCGGGTGTCGTGCAAAAACAAAATTGGCGGCTGAAGACAAGACTTCAAATCCCAGGTGGTTCAGGCTGTCTGTGAGCCGGTCGCGGCTGGCGATGATGGCGGCACAATTTTGCTGGAAATGCGCTTCATCTTCAAATGAGGCAATCGCACCAGCGACCGCCAACCGGTCCAGCGGGTAGCAGTTGAAACTGTTCTTGACACGGTTCAGGCCGGCGATCAGGTCTGGGTGACCTGCTGCAAAACCTACCCGCAAGCCGGCCAGTGAACGTGATTTTGACAGCGTCTGTATCACCAGAAAGTTGGGATACTTGTTGATCAGCGTAATCGCCGTGCTGCCGCCAAAATCCACATAAGCTTCATCCACCACCACGACAGAATCGCGATTGTGTTGCAGCAGGAATTCAATTTTATCCAGCTCCAGCAGGCAACCGGTAGGCGCATTCGGGTTGGCGAAAATAATTCCGCCATTGGCTTGCAGATAATCTTCCACGTTCAGACGAAAATCCGCATCCAGCGGGATGCTGCGATAACTGATGCCATACAGGCCGCAATACACAGGGTAAAAGCTGTAGCTGATGTCCGGACATAACAAGGGCTGCTCATGTTTCAGTAAAGCCTGGAAGGTATGTGCCAGCACCTCATCCGAACTGTTGCCAATGAATATCTGCTCTGCCTGCAAGCCGTGATAGGCAGCGATGGTGTCGCGCAGGCTGTCTGATCCGGGATCGGGATAGAGGCGCAAGTCTGCACTGGCTGCCTGCTGTATCGCTGCCAGCACCCGGGGGGATGGTGGATAGGGATTTTCATTGGTATTGAGCTTGATCAGCCTGTCTATCTTCGGTTGTTCACCGGGGACATACGGTGTCAGCTTGTGTACAACTTCACTCCAGTATTGACTCATGATATTGGTTTTTACATAAAAATTGATACTGGAGGGCGTTTATTCTGTCGCATCCAGATTGTTTTTGACACGCAGCAAGAACTGCAGCAATTGCTGTTGCTCCGCGCTATCCATGCCGCTGACAGCCTTGCTGTTGAGGCGTTTTGCCTGCTGATGCAGGCCACTCAATATCGCCTGGCCATCGGCGGTCAGCGCCAGATGGACATTGCGGCGGTCCGTTGCATCGGCTTCGGCATCCAGCAGCCCACGGTCACGCAAGCCCTTGATCAGGCGTGCCAGCTGCGCCTTGTCGCGCCCGCTGTGTTTGGCCAGATCACTCTGGGTAGCCTTGGGCTGACGTCCAAAAAAACTCAATACCTTGCCTTCCATATGCGTGATGTCATGCGGGCCGTCACGCAAAGCCTGGTATTGCATGGACCGGTATTGGTGCATGACGGTATGGATAAGATCCAGCACCCCATCCTCATTATTTTGCCGGGAATGGTTGACATTGTCATTTGTTTTGCGCATTATAGTAGATATTATCAACTAATTTGATAGGTGAATAAATGAGTATAGCCTCTGAAACCAGCCGCGTACAACGCATACGCCATGAAATCAAACGCCGCAAGCTGCAAGTTGTCCGTGTTGAAAGCCCGACCCCGCACTTCCGCCGCATTACCCTGACGGGTGCTGACCTGCCGGGTTTTATCAGCGCATCCTTTGATGATCATCTTAAATTGATACTGGCCGCTGACACAGACAATGTCTTCATGCGTGACTACACGCCCAGGCATTACGACCCTGTCAAAGGTGAACTGGTGCTGGAATTTTCCATCCATGGCGATGGCCCCGCTGCGGCCTGGGCCAGCCAGGCCGATATTGGCCAGACGGTCACTGTTGCCGGGCCGCGTGGCTCGCTGGTGATTCCGGTCGACTATGAATGGCATCTGCTGGCCGGTGATGAAACCGCCTTGCCTGCCATTTCCAGACGCCTGGAAGAATTACCGGCGGGTGTGCGTGCCATCGTCATCCTGCAAGCACCGCCAGCCGAACGCCGCGATTTAAGCAGTGCAGCCGACATCAGCATCGTCTGGGTAGACAGTGCACAAGAGTTTCTTGATACCCTGCGCGCCCTGCCTTTGCCCACAGGCGATGGTTATGCCTGGTGCGCCGGTGAAGCTGCAACCATGGCAGCAACACGCCGCATACTGGCGGAAGAAAAAGGCCATGCTGGAACTGCCATGCGGGTGGCGGCATACTGGAAGCGCGGCTTGATTGCGCATCATGAAAACCTGGAAAGCTGATTCAATAATGGAATCCGGTTACAGCCGGATTCTCATTTGAACTCTTCCACCAAAAAATCAATAAATGCCCTGACCCTGGCCGGTTGCTGGCGGCGGCTCAGGTAATACACATACAGATCAGCCGCCGGTAGTGTGTAGGCGGGCAGGACGATTTGCAGCCGGCCGCTTTCCAGGTATTTGTTCAAATCCCATTCCGAACGTACCAGTATGCCGTGGCCATCCAGTGCCCAGTTCAGCACCACGTCGCCATCATTGCTTGAGACCGCACCACGCACCTTGACCAGTTCCACCTGGCGTCCTTTTTCCAGACGCCAGGTGCCATACACGTCATCATTCTGACGATGCAGGATGCAGCGATGGTGATGCAGCTCGGTCGGGGTTTGTGGGTATCCGGCCTGCTTCAGATAGGCGGGTGAGGCACATAAAAAGCGCCGGTTGGCCATCAGCTTGCGTGCACCCAGACGCGAATCCGGCAGTTCACCAAAGCGTATCGCCAGGTCATACGCCTCTTCCACCAGACCGATAGGGCGATCAGTCAATTGCAATTGCACCTCCACTTCAGCATACAGATGGGCGAAGCGTGATATGAGCGGTGCGATACGGGTACGTCCAAAGCCTGGTGTCGCATTCACCCGCAGCAAGCCCTTGGGTGTGGCACGGCTGCTCGATACCGATTCTTCCATATCACGGATGCCAGCCAGGATCTGGCTTGCCTGCGCCAGATAAGACTCGCCTTCACTGGTCAGGCTCAGGCGGCGTGTGGTGCGGTTGACCAGGCGCACGCCCAGGCGTTGTTCCATCAGCATCAGCCGCTTGGTCACCGCAGGTGGAGTGATACCCAGTTCACGTGCCGTCGCCGACAGGCTGCCCAGTTTGGCCAGCAAGACAAAGAAAGTCAGCTCGGGTGCAATGTCTATATTCACTTGAAGTAAATAATGGTTTCAATATGAGTTAATTATATATCTATAAATGAAGAGTAAGCTTTGGACCATACAGTTTCCTTTTTATACCTGTCAGGACAAAGCCAAATGAAAATTCTTGAAATCCGCGAAAAAACCGTACCCATCAGTTCCCCCATACGCAATGCCTACATCGATTTCAGCAAGATGACCCTGAGTCTGGTCGCGGTGGTGACTGATGTCATCCGCGATGGCAAGCCTGTCATCGGCTACGGTTTCAATTCCAATGGCCGCTACGGGCAAGGCAAGCTCATGCGTGAGCGCTTCATTCCCCGTGTGCTGGAAGCCGCACCAGAAAGCCTGATCAACGATGCCGGTGACAATCTTGACCCGCACAAGATATGGAACCGCATGTTCACCAATGAAAAACCAGGTGGCCATGGTGAACGCTCGGTAGCCATCGGCACCATCGACATGGCAGTCTGGGATGCCGTCGCCAAGATCGCTGACAAGCCACTGTTCCAGTTACTGGCAGAACGCTATGGCAATGGCACGCCGGACCGTAACATCTTTGTCTACGCAGCAGGGGGCTATTATTATCCGGGCCAGAACCACGATAAACTCAAAGATGAAATGCGCAGTTATATTGACCGTGGCTACACCGTGGTCAAGAAAAAGATAGGTGGCGCTTCGCTGGACGAAGACCTGCGTCGTATCGATTCCATCCTGAGCGTGCTGGGTGACGGCCAAAAACTCGCGGTCGATGCGAATGGTCGCTTTGACCTCGACACTGCCATCAAATATGCCAAGGCACTCTCGCAATACGACTTGTTCTGGTATGAAGAACCGGGCGACCCGCTGGACTTTGAATTGCAGGCGACATTGCGCAATTACTACCCCAATCCCATGGCGACAGGTGAAGACCTGTTCTCCATGCAGGATGCCCGCAATCTCATACGCTATGGCGGCATGCGTGCAGACCGCGACTGGCTGCAGTTTGACTGTGCCCTCAGCTATGGGCTGGTGGAATATTTACGCACGCTGGACATGCTGCATGAACATGGCTGGTCAGCCAAACGCTGCATACCTCACGGTGGTCATCAGATGTCACTGAATATTGCTGCTGGCCTTGGCCTGGGTGGCAATGAATCCTATCCTGACCTGTTTCAGCCGTATGGCGGTTTTCCGGATGGTGTGAAGGTAGTCAACGGCCACATCCTGCTGCCAGAATTGCCGGGTATAGGCTTTGAAGGCAAGGCGGATCTGTATGCGGAGATGCGCAAAATCGCTGAGTGATTCACACCGCTTGAGACCAGACAGGCCTGCATGATCATGCAGGCCTGTCTGGCATCCGGTGCAAAGGATTTATTTGGCTACGCCATCATCCTTGAACATGGTCTTCAAGCCACGCAGGGCCTGGCGTATGCGCGATTCATTTTCGATTAAAGCAAAGCGTACGTATTCATCGCCATATTCACCAAAGCCTATGCCGGGTGACACGCAAAGTTTGGCTTTTTCCAGCATCTGTTTGGCAAATTCCAGTGAACCCAGGTGACGGTAATGTTCCGGGATATGCGCCCAGATATACATTGATGCCTTTGGTTTTTCCACCATCCAGCCCAGTTCATGCAAGCCCTTGACGAGGACGTCGCGGCGGCGCTGGTACTGGTCACGTATCTCGTTGACGCAAGTCTGGTCGCCTTCCAGCGCTGCAATCGCTGCCACCTGCACAGGTGTGAAGCTGCCATAGTCGTGGTAACTTTTGATACGCGCAAGTGCTGCCACCAATTCTTTATTGCCGACCATGAAGCCTATGCGCCAGCCAGCCATGTTATAGCTTTTTGACAGCGTGAAAAATTCGACTGCCACATCGCGTGCGCCCGGTACCTGCATGATGGAGGGGGCCTTCCAGCCGTCATAGGTGATGTCGGCATAGGCCAGGTCATGCACCACCAGGATATTGTGTTCTTTCGCCAGCTTGACCACGCGTTCGAAAAATTCCAGCTCCACGCATTGCGCGGTCGGGTTCGACGGAAAACCAAAGATCATCATCTTGGGCTTGGGATAGGTTTCGCGTATGGCTCTTTCCAGCTCGGCAAAAAAATCCACGCCGGGGCTCATGCGTATGGAACGTATATCGGCACCGGCGATGACCGCGCCATAGATGTGGATGGGGTAGCTGGGGTTTGGCACCAGCACCGTGTCACCCTTGTCCAGCGTCGCCAGCATCAGATGCGCCAGGCCTTCTTTGGAACCTATGGTGACGATGGCTTCTGAATCCGGATTCAGGTCGACGTCATAGCGGTCCTTGTACCAGTGTGCAATCGCACGACGCAGGCGCGGTATACCTTTGGACGCCGAATAACCGTGGGTGTCGGGGCGCTGGGCAACTTCCACCAGCTTTTCAACGATGTGTGCAGGTGTGGCACCGTCAGGATTACCCATGGACATATCGATGATATCTTCGCCGCGACGGCGCGCTGCCATCTTCAGTTCGGCAGTGATATTGAATACGTAAGGGGGCAGGCGATTGATACGAGCAAAGGAGAACTTTGTTGCAGGCGCAGGCGTGCCCTCAACAACCGAACCCCGGCCCGGCGGAGTAGATGTATTTGTCATGATCAAATTGTACGTAGTTCAAACAGTCAAAAACTGACCATCAGAACGGGCGCCCGGAACCGTCCGAGCGACGTCGAGGCGATTGCCTCTGGAATCCATTTTTCAACAAAAATGAAATCTGCTTTGATTGTAGCCAGCAATCCCAAATTGCACAAGCTGCGGTATCCTTGCCACAACAGCCTGTTATTTTTCAGCATTCATTTTCCAACACTCATTTTCTAACATTCACATAGCCTCAAGCCAAGGAGTTATTCATGTCGTTGTATCAGAAAGGTATTTTGCAGCCCATACCTGCCCATGCCATTTATCTTAGCTTTCAAATCAAGGCCGCTGTCGAAATCGCGACCGTACAACAGGTAGTGCGCGCCCTGGCTGCGCTGACAGACGGTGATACCCTGGTTACCGGCCTGGGGGCCAGCCTGTTGCAGGCGCTGGGGAAAAATGTCGATGGCCTGAAAGAGTTTCAAGGCGTCGACGGCAGTCGCATGCGTCTGCCAACGACACCGGCCGCCCTGTTTTGCTGGCTGCGTCAAAGTGAACGCGGGGCGCTGGTGCATCAATTGCGCCAATTGATGCCGCTACTGGCCCCCGCGTTTGAATTGCAGCAACAGGTCGACGCTTTCAAATATCAGGAAGGTCGTGATCTCAGCGGTTATGAAGACGGCACCGAAAACCCCGAAGAGGATGCAGCACTGGCTGCGGCCTTTGTCGATGGTACAGCGGCAGGGCTGGCAGGTTCCAGCTTTGTCGCCGTCCAGCAATGGCTGCACAGGTTTGAACGTTTTGATGCCATGCCATGTGATGAGCAGGACAATGCGATAGGTCGTCGCAAAAGCGATAACGAAGAATTGGAAGACGCACCAGAATCTGCCCACGTCAAACGCACGGCGCAAGAAAACTTCACGCCTGAAGCCTTTATGCTCAGGCGTTCCATGCCCTGGTCAGCGCAGGACAAGGCGGGCCTGTTCTTCGTCGCCTTTGCCAGTTCCTTCTACCCTTTTGAAGTGCAGTTGCGACGCATGAGTGGCGCTGAAGATGGCATCGTTGATGCCCTGTTCCAGTTAACCCAGCCGCAGACCGGCAGTTATTTCTGGTGCCCGCCCATGCTGGACGGCAAGCTGGATTTGCGTCAGCTTGGTATCGTCTGATTGTCGTCGGCAGGGTCGGCAGGGTCAGCAGCCTCGGCAGCGTGCGCAGCCCGATCACTCTTGAGCAGCGCCATAAAGCCTTCCAGCGGCAAGGGCTTGGAAAAGAAATAGCCCTGGAAGGCATAGCAGTTATGTTCGATCAGAAAGGCACGCTGGGCGCTGGTTTCCACCCCTTCGGCAATCACGTTCAGGCCCAGGTTAACGCCCAGTGAAATGATGGCACGCACGATGGTCGCGTCGTTTTCATCATGATTGAGATCACGTACAAAGGATTGATCGATCTTCAACTGGTTCAACGGCAGGCGTTGCAGATAGGCGAGTGAAGAATAGCCAGTACCAAAATCGTCCATGGAAAAAGCGATGCCCAGTTTTTTCAACTGATGCATTTTTGCCGTAGTGGCATCGACATTGTCAAGGATTGTGCTTTCCGTCAGTTCTATTTTCAGGCGGGTAGGATCAATCTGATGGCGTCCGACGATTTCACTCAGGCTTTCGACAAAATCGCATTGCTGAAATTGCTTGGCGCTGACGTTCACCGCCAGGGTCAGGTTGCGTGTTTCAGGCTGTTCTTCCCATTGCTTGATCTGGGCACAGGCAGTTTCCAGTACCCACAGGCCGATAGGGATGATCAGGCCGGTTTCTTCAGCCAGCGGTATGAATTCAGCGGGTGAAATAAATCCGCGATCCGGATGTTGCCAGCGCAGCAGGGCTTCGGCACCGATCAGCTTGCCGTCCGAATTCACCTGTACCTGGTAATACAGCATGAACTGGCGGTTTGCCAGTGCGATCCGCAGATTCGATTCCAGCATCATGCGTACCACCAGTATGGCCTGCATGGCCGGGTCAAAGAAACGTACCGCATTGCGACCGGCTGTCTTGGCTTCATACATCGCAGTATCGGCGCGCTTGAACAGATCCTTGACGGTAACATCGCCACCCTGGAACAGGCAGACGCCGATACTGCTGGAACCATGGTGTTCAAAATCCGTGATCTGGTAAGGCTGGCTCAACAGCAGGCGGATTTTTTCAGCGATGCGGTCTGCCTGGCGCAAAGCATCATCGCGCTGGCTGCTGAGTTCTTCCAGCACCACCACAAATTCATCCCCGCCCAGTCGCGCCACGGTGTCGCTGTCACGCACACAGGTCTGTAGGCGGCTGGCGGTTTCTATCAACAGCAAATCACCGGCATCATGGCCGCGCGTATCGTTGAGAGTCTTGAAATTGTCCAGGTCAATGAACAGAATCGCGCTGTGGCTGTCATTGCGGTTGCTGACAGAAATCAGGTGCTGCAGACGGTCCATCAGCAAACGCCGGTTCGGCAACTGCGTCAGCGAATCATAAAAAGCCAGGTTACGGATCTCGGCCTCATAGCCCTTGTGACGGCTGATGTCAGTGAATGAACCTATGTAATTGCTGACTTCACCGCGGTTGTCGGTAATCGCAGTCAGCGTGATCATCTGTGGATAAATTTCACCGCCCTTGCGGCGGCTCCACAATTCGCCATGCCAGTAGCGATGTTGCGTCAGCGATTCATTGATCTGCACATAGAAATCCCTGTCCTGCTGTTTGGTCTTGTGCATGGGAGGGCGTCGCCCTATCAGGTCTTCCGGGTGATAGCCGGTGATGCGGGTAAACGCCTGGTTGACACGCAGGACGGTCCAGTCAGGATCCGTGACAAAAATCCCTTCCTGCGATTCAAAGGTGCAGGCAGCGATACGCATATCCTGCTCGGCCTGCTTGCGTTCGGTAATATCGGTGACAAAACAATGCCACAGCATGGAGCCATCTGCCTCGGGTTCCGGCAAGCCATCCAGATACAGCCAGCGCACGCTGCCATCCTTGCGCTGCATACGGAATTCACTTTGCCAAGGCGACAGATTGCGCATGGCATGGCGAATGATTTCAGTACCGCTTTCTATGTCACGGCTGTCTACACGGGTAAACAGATGTAGCGCATCTTCCCGTACTTCTTCATGCGTGACTTCAAACATCTGTACGATGGCATCACTTGCAAAGGGGATGGAACCGCTATGGTCGGGGCGTATGCGGTATTGCAGTACCAGGCCAGGCAGGCGTGATGCTACCTTGTTGATGCGCTTGTAGGCATCCTGTATGCGGCGGGTGGCATCTATGCTTTCGGTTTGCAGGGCAGTAATGATGAGGGTGATCAGCACCATGGTTGTCATGTAGGCCCACAGTATTAGCAGGTTGGCCTGACCGCCATCATAGAAGGGGCCCATGCCGTGTGAGGTAGCCCAGGCGGCAAACAAAGAAGTGGCCAGCACTGCAAACGAAGAACCTGAAACACCAAAACGCATGGCAGCCCAGATCATCACACTGACCGTAATAAAGGTCAGGTGCAGGCGGTTATATGGTGAAACAAAGATCAGCCAGTTTGCAGCCACGAACAGAATCAGGAACCCGGCGATTTCCTTTCTTCGCCGCATTAGCTCCGAAACCTCGCGCCAGGAAAAGGAAATCAACAAGGGGGCGGCCAGCAAGGCACCGACAGTATCCCCGGCCCACCAGGTCAGCCAGACTGTTCCCGGATTATCTGCCAGGCCATAGGACCACAGGCTCAGTGCACCTCCTGTCGCAGAGACACACATGCCGGTCATGACAGCCAGGCCAAAACCGATCACATCACGACGGCGCGGAAACTCACGGCGAAACAACTGCTCGCGCAATACCCACTTGCTCAGCCATGGCCCCAGCGTGCTGCCAATCGCAATACTTGCAGACACAGCCAACCCGAAACCAGCAGACAGTTCCAGCAGCAAGGATGCCAGATAGACAGCTGGCAGTGCTTTTTTTCCATATCGAAGAAAACCGGCAATGGCAATGCCGGTGGGTAGCCAGATCAGGCTGACGTTCGGATTGGCATAAGGAATGGCCAGACCTACGCGGCCGGCGCAAAAATACGCCAGCATCAGCAGCAGAAAATGGCCGATCCGGATTTCTTGTCGAATTTCCGTGGAACGACCAACTGGCGGGGGCTTAGCCATAACATTTGTATAAGTACCTTGATGATTCTCCATTATGCTGCAAAGCACGAAACGCATAAGTGAACTATTGCTACAAATCACCTACTTACACGCTGCCTGCATGTCAGGAGCAGGTGTAATCGCATGAAAGTATTGTCGCAAACATAAAATCCCCCGCCATTACCGTCGCCAGCACGTATTTTTCCTCCCATCTTTACACTTTCTTTACGCGGCCCCGCCAAGTCTTTATAAATTTTTTACTGCCTGCTCGCTATTCTTCACTGTGTAAAAAATCAATGGGGAAGCACATGGATTATTTGATGGAAATTTTATATGTCGGCGGGTTAGGTGTTTTTTTCCTGCTGGTTTGGGCCTTGATACAGGCCTGCGACAAATTGGGAGCAAAAGCATGAACACGTTTTACGTCATCGGCACGGTGGTGGCTGCCGCCTTGTTTGTGTATCTGGTAGTAGCCTTGTTGAATGCAGAGGAGCTGTGATGACTACGCAAGCGATAGTGTTGCTGGTGCTGTTTCTCGGCGTGTTGCTGGTGTTGTCTTATCCCCTGGGTTTGCTGATCGCCAGAATCGCCGATGACAAGGCAGCTGTACCCGGCATGGGCTGGCTGGCCTGGCTGGAAAAGGGACTGTATCGTCTGGCTGGCGTGAAGGTTGATACTAAAGTAGACAGCGGCATGGGCTGGAAGCAGTATGTCATTGCCCTGATCGTCTTCAATACCCTGGGTGCGCTGGTCGTGTATGCGGTGCAGCGCCTGCAACTCTGGTTGCCATTGAATCCCCAGAGTTTTGCCAATGTGAGTGTCGATTCCTCATTCAATACTGCTGTCAGCTTCGTCAGCAATACCAACTGGCAGGGCTATGTGGGTGAATCCACCATGAGTTACCTGACCCAGATGCTGGTACTGGCCGGGCAGAATTTCTTTTCTGCCGCCACCGGTATCGCGGTCGTATTTGCGCTGATACGCGGTTTTACCCGTCACTCTGCCGCTTCCATAGGCAATTTCTGGACCGACATCACGCGTTCCACCCTGTATCTGTTGCTGCCTTTGTCGGTTATTTTTACCGTCTTTCTGATGGCGCAGGGCGTAATCCAGAATTTTTCCGGTTACAAGGACGTGCAGTTGCTGGACCCTGTCACCTACAGCCAGCCCAAGCTGGGCACCGATGGTCAGCCCCTGAAAGATGACAAGGGTGCACCCGTCATGGAAACCCTGACAACTTCGGTACAAACTCTGCCCATGGGGCCGGTTGCTTCGCAGGAAGCGATCAAGATGCTGGGTACGAATGGTGGCGGTTTCTTTAATGCCAACTCTGCCCATCCGTATGAAAATCCAAGCTATCTGACGAATTTCATGCAGATGATCGCCATCTTCCTGATCCCGGCGGCACTCTGTTTTGCCTTTGGTCGTCTGGTGGGGGATATGCGTCAGGGCTGGGCAGTGCTGGCTGCCATGACGGTCCTGTTTGTGGCAATGACGGTAACGGTCATGGTGTCGGAACAACAAGCCCATCCGTTACTGGCATCCATGAATGTGGACCAGGCCAGCTCGGCATTGCAGGCCGGCGGCAATATGGAAGGCAAGGAAACCCGCTTCGGCATCAGCGCTTCCAGTCTGTTTGTGGCGATTACCACGGCAGCATCTTGTGGCGCAGTGAATGCCATGCATGATTCGCTGATGCCTGTCGGTGGCCTGGTCCCTATTGTTCTGATGCAGTTTGGTGAAGTGGTGTTTGGTGGTGTCGGCAGTGGCCTGTATGGCATGCTGATTTTCGCGATACTGGCGGTATTTATTGCCGGCCTGATGATAGGCCGCACACCCGAATACCTGGGCAAGAAAATCCAGGCTTATGAAATGAAGATGACCTCCATCGCCATCCTGGTGACACCGGTACTGGTATTGGCGGGCACCGCGATTGCAGTGATGGCGGACGCTGGCAAGGCCGGTATTCTGAACCCCGGTGCGCATGGTTTTTCTGAAGTGCTGTATGCGTTTACCTCGGCTGCCAATAATAACGGCAGTGCCTTTGCCGGCATCAGCGCCAACACACCGTTTTATAACATCATGCTGGCGATAGCGATGTGGTTTGGCCGGTTTGCCATGATCGTTCCCATTCTTGCGATTGCCGGTTCACTGGCCAGCAAGAAACGCCTGGAAGCGAACGCCGGCACCATGCCCACGCATGGACCCATGTTCATCGCCTTGCTGGTCGGTACCGTCGTTCTCATCAGTGTACTCAACTATGTACCTGCGCTTGCACTGGGACCGGTGGTCGAACATTTGCAGCTCATGACGAAATAAAGCGGATGCCTGAACCAGAGGCGCGGCTGATTCCACGTTCTTCGCCGCGCGCTTCAGGCCCACACGTAGTTTAAGGGGATTTTCATGTCTAGTACCAGTGTACAAAAAACCGCGGACAGCCTTGGTGGCAGCAAGCCACGCCTGTCTTTGTTCGATTCCAGCCTCATACTGCCAGCTGTTATCGACTCATTCAAAAAACTGAGTCCACGCACGCAACTGCGCAGCCCGGTGATGTTTGTCGTGTATGTCGGCAGCATCATCACCAGCGCCCTGTTCGTACAATCACTGATGGGGCAAGGGGAAGCCAGCCCTGGTTTCATTCTCGCCATCTCTGTCTGGTTGTGGTTCACCGTCCTGTTTGCGAATTTTGCCGAAGCCCTGGCAGAAGGCCGCAGCAAGGCCCAGGCTGCTTCACTGCGCGCATTGAAGCAAACCGTGATGGCCAAAAAGCTGGCGACGCCAAAACACGGCACCACCTGGCTGCCAGCATCTGCCAATGACTTGCGCAAAGGCGATGTGGTGCTGGTCGAAGCCAATGATGTCATCCCTATTGATGGCGAAGTCATCGAAGGCGTGGCCACCGTCGATGAAAGCGCGATCACCGGTGAATCTGCACCGGTGATACGTGAATCCGGCGGTGATTTTTCTGCTGTCACAGGTGGTACCCGCGTGCTGTCCGACTGGCTGGTGGTGAAAGTCACGTCGAATCCCGGCGAAGCCTTTATTGACCGCATGATCGCCATGGTAGAAGGTGCCAAGCGCCAGAAAACCCCGAACGAAGTTGCCCTGACCATCTTGCTGGTGGCATTGACCATCATCTTCCTGGCTGTCACCGTGACCTTGTTGCCATTTTCATTGTTCAGTGTGGATGCGGCCAAAGCCGCTGGCATTGCGTCGGCACCTATTTCTATTACCGTGCTGATTGCCTTGCTGGTATGCCTTATCCCCACTACCATCGGTGGTTTGCTGTCAGCTATTGGTGTGGCTGGCATGAGCCGTATGATGCAGGCGAATGTCATCGCCACTTCTGGCCGTGCAGTGGAAGCTGCGGGTGACGTTGATGTTCTGATGCTGGATAAAACCGGCACCATCACTCTGGGTAACCGTCAGGCTTCGGATTTTTTCCCGGCACCTGGCGTCAGCCTGCCGCAACTGGCGGATTCTGCCCAACTGGCATCGCTGGCGGATGAAACGCCAGAAGGCCGCAGCATCGTCATTTTTGCAAAGCAGCGCTACAACCTGCGCGAACGCGAAATGGCGTCATTGAACGCCAGCTTCGTGCAATTCACGGCACAGACCCGCATGAGCGGTGTTGATATTGCCGAACGCAAGATACGTAAAGGCGCAGCCGATTCTGTCAAGAAATATGTGGAATCCATGGGCCGGCCATTTCCTGCTGACGTATCGCGTGTAGTGGAAGACATTTCCCGTCGCGGCAGCACACCGCTGGTGGTGGTGGATGACGGCAAAGTCATGGGTACGATAGAACTGAAAGATATCGTCAAGGGCGGCATCAAGGAAAGATTTGCCGAACTGCGCCGCATGGGCATCAAAACTATTATGATCACCGGTGACAACAAGCTGACTGCTGCCGCCATTGCCGCAGAAGCAGGTGTTGATGACTTTTTGGCAGAAGCCACGCCTGAAGACAAGCTCAAACTGATACGCAGCTACCAGTCAGAAGGCCGTCTGGTTGCCATGACCGGTGACGGCACCAATGACGCCCCGGCGCTGGCACAGGCCGACGTTGCTGTCGCTATGAGTTCCGGCACCCAGGCCGCAAAAGAGGCCGGCAATATGGTGGATCTGGATTCCAATCCCACCAAGCTGCTGGAGATTGTGGAAATCGGCAAACAGATGCTGATGACACGTGGTTCCCTGACCACCTTCTCCATCGCCAATGACATCGCCAAATACTTTGCGATTATCCCGGCGGCCTTTGTCGCCACTTATCCACAGTTGAAGGCGCTCGATATCATGCATCTGACCAGCCCGTCGTCGGCCATCATGTCGGCGGTGATCTTCAATGCCCTGATCATTGTGTTCCTGATCCCGCTGGCCCTGAAAGGCGTCAAATACCGCGCCATCGGTGCATCCCTGCTGTTGCGTCGCAATCTGCTAATTTATGGCCTGGGCGGCATCGTGTTGCCCTTCATCGGCATCAAGCTGATTGACGTCATTCTGGCCCTGCTACATTTAGCCTGATCTGTGCTCACCATTACACTGAAAAAGGAAATCATCATGACTAACAGCATCAGTTCAACCCTGCGTCCGGCCCTGACCCTGTTTGCCGGCCTGACTCTGGTCGTCGGTGTCATTTATCCGTATGCCATGACAGGTATAGGCAAAGTTGCCTTCAATGACCAGGCAGAAGGCAGTCTGGTCGTGCGTGACGGCAAGACCGTGGGGTCTTCCCTGATCGGCCAGGCTTTTTCTTCCCCTGGCTATTTCTGGGGCAGGCCATCGGCTACCGGCCCCATGCCGAATAATGCCCTGGCATCCAGCGGCTCCAACTTTGGCCCCACCAATCCGGCACAAACCGATGCAGTCAAAGGCCGTATCGACGCCCTGAAAGCAGCTGACCCTGGCAATACCGCCAAAATCCCGGTCGACCTGGTAACCGCATCCGCCAGCGGGCTGGATCCTGACATCAGCCTGGCAGCAGCGTATTATCAGTCTGCAAGGATAGCGCGTGAGCGCAAACTGGAATTGAAGCAGGTGAATGCCCTGATCGAACAATTTGGCAAACAGCCGGTGTTCGGTGTACTTGGCGAAGCCAGGGTGAATGTGCTGGAATTGAACATGGCGCTGGATAAAAAAGGATAATCACAGTCATTCACGGTTTCTATTCGACGAATTCATTACTTTATGGCCAATCACAGCGATCAGCGTCCTGACCCCGATGTCTTGCTTGCCCACGTGCAGGAGCAGGAAAGGCGTGCCAGCCGCGGTCGCCTGCGTATCTATTTCGGTGCATCAGCCGGTGTGGGCAAAACCTATGCCATGTTGACTGCCGCCCGCAAGCTGATCGCAGAAGGCCATGAAGTACTGATAGGCGTCATAGAAACCCATGGCCGTGATGAAACCGCAGCCCTGCTGGATGGGCTGGAGGTCTTGCCGCCGCGTGCCATTGCCTATCGTGACAAGACACTCACAGAATTTGATATCGACACGGCGCTGCAACGCCGCCCTGCCCTGATACTGATGGATGAACTGGCACATTCCAATGCTGCCGGTTCACGCCATCCGAAACGCTGGCAGGATGTGGATGAATTGCTGGCGGCCGGTATCGATGTGTTCACCACGGTGAATGTCCAGCATCTGGAAAGCCTGAATGATGTGGTGGGCGGCATCACCGGCATACGTGTGGCCGAGACCTTGCCCGACAAGGTATTTGATGAAGCCGATGAAGTGGTGCTGGTGGATATACCCGCTGACGAATTGCTGGCCAGGCTGAAATCAGGCCGGGTCTACAAAATGCAGCAGGCCGAACGCGCAGCCCAGAATTTTTTCCGCAAGGGGAACCTGATCGCCTTGCGCGAGCTGGCCCTGCGCCGTACCGCAGATCGCATAGAAGATGATGTACAGGCCTATCGCATAGAAAAATCCATAGGTGCGATCTGGAAGACCGATGCTGCCCTGCTGGCTTGCGTCGGGCCACAGGCAGAATCCGGCCATCTGGTACGCAGTGCGGCCCGCCTGGCCAGCCAGATGAATGCCGAATGGCATGCCGTGTATGTGGAAACACCACAACTGCAACGCCTGCCGTCGGCACAGCGCGAACGTATCCTGAAAAATCTGAAGCTGGCGCAAGACCTGGGGGCCAGCACAGCGGTGCTGACAGGCAAGGACATCGCCCAGGCTATCGTCGATTATGCCCATAGCCATAATTTTTCACGCATCGTACTGGGTCGCCAGCAGCAACACAAATGGCATTTGCAATGGCATCGTGCCTCCCAACTGCAACGCATTGCCGCGTATGCGCCAGACCTGGATCTGATCGAGGTGGGCCAGGCCGCTAACGCCGTTGCCGAATCTGCCAGCAGCAAGGACACCACGTCGCCGCGTCCTGCCGAGTACGCCAGCCCGCGTGTACCGCCGCGCAACTGGCGCTATGGGTTTGCGGCACTGGCCAGCATATTTACCGGTCTCATCGCCACGCCCCTGATTGATGTATTCAATCTGGTCAATATCGCGATGCTGTTCCTGTTGACGGTAGTACTGGTGGCCGTGCGTTTCGGGCGTGGCCCGTCGGTGGTGGCGACAGTCATCGGTATTGCCGTATTTGATTTCTTTTTTGTACCGCCACGTTTTTCTTTTGCTGTCAGTGATCTGCAATACCTGATGACCTTTGTCGTCATGCTGGTGGTTGGTTTGATTACCGGGCACCTGACTGCTGACTTGCGCTATCAGGCGCGGGTGGCTTCACACCGTGAATCCCGTGCTCGTGCATTGTATGAATTTGCGCGTGATCTGTCTGGTGTGCTGCTGGCAGAACAGATTTCCGAAACCACGCAAGTCATCATACAAAGAGCGTTCCGGGCGCAGGCGACCTTGTTGCTGCCAGATGAAAACGGACGCCTGCAAGCACCAGCCACGAGCGTGCCTGGTCTTGACATAGGCATTGCACAATGGGCCTTTGACAAGGTGGAAGCGGCAGGCATAGGTACCGACACTCTGCCCGCTGGCAATTTCTTTTATCTGCCGCTGGTGGCGCCCATGCGCACGCGTGGTTTGCTAGCCATACAGCCGGAAAGCCGGCGCTGGATCATGATCCCCGAGCAAAGACAGCAACTGGATACCTTTGCCGCCCTGGCCGCGATTGCGCTGGAACGCGTGCACTATATTGAAGTGGCGCAAAATGCCCTGATCCATATGGAATCGGAACGCCTGCGCAATTCCCTGCTGGCGGCGCTGTCGCATGATTTGCGTACACCGCTGACGTCACTGGTCGGTATATCAGAATCACTGGCAATGTCGAAACCGGCACTGGCGGACACACAATTGAAAATGGCCCAGGCCCTGCGTGATGAAACCCTGCGCATGAGCGCCCTGGTCACCAATCTGCTGGATATGGCGAGAATAGAAAGCGGTGAAGTCAGGTTGAATCTGCAATGGCAACCGTTTGAAGAAGTGGTGGGCAGTGCCTTGCGTATCTGTGCCTTCCAGTTGCAGCAGCACAGGGTGGAAACCCGGCTGGACCGCGATTTGCCACTGATCAGTTTTGATGCGGTATTGATAGAACGCGTCTTGTGCAATCTGCTGGAAAACGCGACCAAATATACGCCACCAGCATCCCTGATCACGATTGCGGCCCAGGCCAGTGGCGACCTGCTGGAAGTCCGTGTCTATGACAACGGCCCCGGCTTGCCAGTCGGCCGTGAAGAAGCCGTATTTGAAAAATTTACCCGTGGTGAACGTGAATCTGCCTTGCCGGGTGTGGGCCTGGGCCTGGCAATTTGCCGCGCCATCGTCAGCGCCCATGGCGGCAGCATGGGCGCTGGTCATTCACCTGATGGCGGTGCCTGCATCGTATTCAGTTTACCACTGGGTACCCCACCGGCCCTGCCAGAGCTTGAACCTGAACCTGAAGAACAGAACCTGATCGCAGCATCATGACACCCAGCCTTTTAAGTACCCTTGCAAGTACACCCACTGCCCTGCTGGTGGAAGACGAACCACAAATCCGCCGCTTTGTCCGTAGTGCCCTTGAAGACGAAGAATGGCAGGTCTTCGAATCTGCCACCCTGCAACGCGGGCTGGTCGATGCCGGTACCCGCCAGCCTGACCTGATCGTGCTTGATCTGGGTTTGCCGGACGGTGACGGCCTCAACTTTATCCGCGACGTGCGCAAATGGTCCAGCGTACCCATCATCGTTTTGTCTGCCCGTGTCAGTGAGCAAGACAAGATCAAGGCACTCGATGCTGGTGCCGATGATTACCTGAGCAAACCTTTCGGTGTCGGTGAGTTGCTGGCACGGGTGCGTGCCACTTTCAGGCGCCAACGTCAGCCCGGCATCAGCCTTGATGGCGTGCTGCAGTTTGGTGATGTCAAGGTCGATATGAAAGCACGCCTGGTGACCAAGGCCGGGCAAATGGTGAAACTGACACCGACAGAATTCAGGCTATTGATGGTGCTGGTCACCCATGTCGGACGGGTTGTCACCAACCCGCAATTATTACGTGAGGTATGGGGCCCCAGCCATGCCGAAAATGGACATTATCTGCGTATTTATATGGGCCACTTGCGCCACAAGCTGGAAGACGATCCCGCGCAACCGCGCTATTTGCTGACGGAGACAGCCATAGGCTATCGACTCCTTTTGCCAAACTAAAAACTGATAAAGCGGCTTGAATACTCGGCAACACGTTTTTTTGCCGGAGGGATTTTTGCGCCCGAAATTTTGTATAGGCATGAATTTTAACGTGACTGATGTCATCAACACCCCCCGATGTAGTCGGGTGACATCAGCACCAACCAGGACGAAGCGTCCTTAATAGTGAGAGGAAGTAATATGAAGAAATTGATCATGGCAGCCGCTATCAGCAGCGTATTTTTTACCGGCATCGCCGCTGCCGAAGATGCCAAGCCTGACAATGAAGTCAGTTTCAATGCCGCCATCACATCCGATTATCGCTATCGCGGTATTTCCCAAACCCGCTTGCAGCCAGCCTTGCAAGGCGGGGCCGATTACACCCATAATCCCAGCGGTTTTTATGCAGGCGCTTGGGCGTCCAGTATCAAATGGACCAAGGATGCCGGTGGCGGTGGCGATGTGGAAATCGACCTGTATGCCGGCAAGCGCGGCGAAATCAGCAAGGATGTCAGCTATGACGTCGGTGTGCTGACGTATGTCTATCCATCGAATGGCCTGGCAGTCAGTGCCAACACCACGGAAATTTATGGACAATTATCCTACGGCCCTGCGTATGCCAAGTATTCGCATTCAGTTACCAACCTGTTCGGCTTTGCCGACAGCAAGAATAGCGGCTACCTGGACCTGGGTGCGAATATCGATATCAGCAACATCAGCAGCGGTCTGACCCTGAATCTGCATGCCGGTCATCAACAGGTGAAAAACACGGGCGCCGCCAGTTATACCGACTGGAAACTGGGTGTCAGCAAGGACTTCGGTGTACTTACGGCGTCCCTGGCAGTCATAGGAACCAATGCCAGTGAAGTCGCCTACGCATCACCAGCGAATGGCAAGTTCCTGGGCAAGACGGCTGTGGTGGTGGCAATCAGTAAAACTTTCTGATAAGCCTGCTCTTTTTTCGGCCTGAAGCCACGAATCGCAATGATTCAGGCTTCAGGCCGTCCAGGTTTTTGTTCAGGTGTCTGATGTGTTCAGATGGATTGTAGGGCAGCAGGTAGAAAGATGCTTTTGTAGATACTGGCAAGAGCCAGATCGGCAGATGTATTCGCCAACAGGAAACGCACATCGTGCAATTGTCGCGCCAGTTTGTTGACCAGATCCTGTCCAGTCTTGCTGTTGATGTCATCAAGTATGAACAGCACGGGTAGTGATTGATTTTTCTCTCTTGCCGCACGAATACATTGCATCATTCTGGTGTGCCGGTCGCGCTTCCACAATGCGGTCTGTATATAAAAAACCAGCATGTGGCTTTCGGCCAGCAGATGCAGGGCGACATCTGTATGCGCCTGCTGTAGTTCCAGGATGACATCGCAGGTGGATTGCCTGGCAATCGCCAGTTCAGCCATCAAGGCCTCACTGTTTACCGTGCGGCTAGTAGCGGCGATTTTCATTTCTCTGGTCTGCCACATCCGATTTTCTGCGGGGTTTTTGTATTGATTAGCCTGCTTGTCCGGCATGCATTGCGTCAGCAATAATACATTCCTGCCCGCCAGCGCGCGACGTTGTGCGATGGCAGCAGCAAGGCCGCCGTATTGGCTGGCGTATTGACTGGTATGCAAACTGGCACCACAGGCAGAAACCAGGCTTAACAGCATGCTGTATCCCTGTCACACATATTTATGTCAGCAATTGCTGACGTATCCCCATCAGGATATGGTGTACGGCAATGGCTGCCAGCACAAAAGCGCAGAAATGCCTGGCTGCCGTGGCAGCTACGGCAAAGCGGTAACGATATGGCGATCCTTGCATGAGGCTGCTGATCCCTGCCAGCACCATAGCCGTGCAGATGGCGCCAGCCAATGCCGTGAATATTTCCAGTATCTCCGTTGCCTGCATCATCGCCAGACATAACAGGCAGGCAAGCACGACGGTGGCCATGATATAGCGGCACAGCTTGCACTTGCGTGACAGCATGTGCAACGCCAGCAGCAACAAGCCCAGGCCGGCAAATAACTGCATGGCGGGCATCAAACCTAGCAGGTGCAACAGAGCCATACCAGCCAGTGCCGACAGGCTTGTCGCCAGCAAGCGGCCGCAACCAGTGACAACACTTGCCGGTACTGCCTGAGCAAGGCTATTCAGTACCAGCAGCAAGGTCATAAACAAGGGAAACATGGGCTAAGCAGGCAAATTTCAATGTGTGGCAAACACGGCACCAAATAATTCCTGCATGCCTGCTACCGCCAGATGATCGGCAGGCAGATATTCGCTGATCGACAAACCATCGCGATAGGCCAGCTGTAGCGCATAACCGGAATGAATGACCCTGGCAAATAACTGGGCAGATTTGAATTTTTGCGAAAAATTGCGCACTAGCGCTATTTTTTCGGGCGAAGGCTGGATGTGGACAGAACTCATCACCACCATAATGCGCAAACCGGGGTTGAATGCACATGCCTTTTCCACACGCTGCAACAGTTCTTCTTCGTGCAGTTGATCCAGTTGATCCAGATCAACCGCGATCACCGCTACATGGGCGGCCAGTAAGGCTGAGCGGCTGCCCATGCAATCGCGGGACGCACTGTCGATGACGATATCCTGGTAGTGGCAACGCAAATTCTCCAGTTCGGGCTGCAGGCCCTTGCCGCTGATTTTTCTGGCAGTGATGGGAACAGTATGGCCGTTATTGCGTCTTTCACAGCTCCATTTCAGCGAAGCAAGCTGGGGATCATTGTCCAGCAAGATGACCTTGTGGCCTGCGAGTGTTCTCAGGGCTGCCAGGTTGTCAGCAAGAATGGATTTGGCCGCGCCACCGGCGCCGTCGGCAATGGTGATGATCATGGTATGTGATGGAATAAGATAAATTTATGATTGCCGCATTCAGCTCAGCAATTTCAGCAGGGCGTGTCCGGTATGGTCCGTGGCCATCGAATGGCGTGGACCTTGTCCTGATACCTGTGTCAGGCTGTCAAGTACATCTGCCAGCTTCGTTTTGCCAGCCAGCGACATCGGTGTCATTGGCAAGCGCAGTTCGTCATGGATGTAACCCTGCAAGGCCAGTGCGGCCTTGACCGGTGCCGGATTGGGTTCTGAAAACAGCAGGCGTATCAAGGGCAGCAATTGTTCGAACAAGAGCTTGGCTTCCGCATAACGGGCGGCACGCATCAGTTCATACAGGGCCACGAACAGATCTGGTCGCACGTGGGCAGCGGCAGAAATGGCACCATGTCCACCCAAACCGAGGGCGTCAAACAGCAGAGCGTCATCGCCACACAATACCTTCAGGCCAGTGCAGTTGATCAGGCCGGACAATTGTGTGGCAAGGCCGGCAGATTCCTTGATGGCGACGATATTGCCGTGTCTTTGCAAGGAGATGCAGGTACCCAGATCAATATTTACGCCAGTGCGGGCGGGAATGTTATACAGCACCAGTGCCTTGTCGGTTGCCGTGGCAAGAGCTTCAAAATGCCGGCGTATGCCTTCTTGTGCCGGACGTACATAGGCCGGTGCACTGGCCAGGAAACCCGTCAGGCGCGGGTCGTCATAGCGGCGGATTTTTTCTGTCAGTACGGAGGTATCGCTGCCACCCATGCCCATTAGCACCGGGCAGGTATTTTTTGTCACTTCCAGTATGGCAGCCAGCATGTGTGCCTGTTCATATTCGCTCAGGCAGGCGGCTTCACCTGTCGTGCCGCAGACCACCAGGCCATGTACGCCAGCCAGTATCAATTGCTGGGCCAGCAGTTGTGCTTGTTCATAGTCGGGTTCACCCTGCCGGAAAGGCGTGACGAGGGGAACCCAGATGCCTTCAAATTGGGACATGATAGTTTGAAAAAATAGTTGAAAAGATGCTTGAGCAGATAGCTCAAGTTAAATTCAGACCGGTAACAACGGCGTGATCTTGCCGAACTCTGCCTTGGGCAGGGCGCGTATGATATGGCTGATGATGGTGTCCACGGACGATTTTCTCAGACACAGCCAGACCTTCATCTTGCTGGCATGGTCGACCGGTTTGACCCGCATGAAAAGCACCAGGTCACCGCAGTTCCTGAGTATCAGATGACGCAGTTCCGTGATGGCAGCGGCATCAACGGTAATGCGCATGATGAAATCATCCTGCTTCAATACAGGCGCCTTGCGATAACTGATGATGGGCATGGCTGAGCTGTCTTGCCTGCGCTCATTACCATCTTCGAACAGAAACTTTTCTCGCTTGGATGTCTGCAAGGCATCGGTAAAATCTTCATTCAGGTAACGATAGCGAGTTGACGACGACACCCTGGTATGCTGGTTCATGGATAATCTCTGGCTGTTTGACACAGTTCAAGATTAGCAGTTGAGGTATAAAGATTCTCTAAAAAGCAGGGCCTGCGTCGTAAACGCCGCGTAAATTTTACTGACCATACAAAAGAAAAACCCCCGTGACCGCATGGCAGCACGGGGGGCATCTGGTGCAATTTGCTTAATACAGCCAGAGCTTGTCTGCATCCAGTTGCAGGTAATACTCACCCTGATCGAGCTTGTAGGGTGAATAGGCACGCAAGCCGTCTTCTGCGTGACCAAACAGGCATTCCCAGCGGTCACCCAGGTACATGCAGGTGGTCAGTGGCAATTTGATGGCGTTTTCTGTCTGACTGTCGGCGATTTTTACTTTTTCCAGGCGGATGATGGCAGTTACTTCTTCGCCCAGGTTTTTACCGCGTACAGTGGCTTTCAACTGTGTGCCCCTGACCTGTATCGTGGCGCTGTCGCCGTCGCGTTGTACGACTTTACCTTTGAGCTTGTTATTGCTGCCCATGAATTCGGCAGTGAACAGGGTGTTCGGTGTTTCATACATGCTTTGTGGCGTGCCCTGCTGTTCAATCACGCCGTTGTTCAGCAACAGGATGCGGTCTGAAATTGCCATCGCTTCACCCTGATCATGCGTCACCATCAGGGCTGACAGGTTCAGCCTGACGATCAGTTCACGCAGGAAGGCACGGGCTTCTTCACGCAGCTTGGCATCCAGGTTCGACAGTGGCTCATCCAGCAGTATGACAGGTGGGTTGTACACCAGTGCACGGGCGATGGCGACACGCTGTTGCTGGCCACCGGACAACTGGTGCGGGAAACGTTCGCCCAGATGACCCAGGCCCAGCTGGCCCAGCACATCCTTGACCTTGGCAGCGATATCGGTGGTATTCATCTTGCGCAACTTCAGGCCATAGGCCACATTGTCAAACACGGTTTTGTGTGGCCACAGCGCATATGACTGGAACACCAGCCCCAGGTTGCGCTGTTCGGCAGATACTTCCAGCCCTTTGGCGCCATCAAAAATGGCACGTTCGCCAATGGTGATGGTGCCGGTCTTGGGTGATTCCAAGCCGGCTACCGCACGCAGCAAGGTAGTTTTGCCGCTACCCGAAGGGCCCAGCAGGGCGACCACTTCGCCGCGCTGCAAGTTCATGGATACGCCTTTAAGAATGGGGTTGGCGGTCGCGCCGGAACCATATTCCAGGGTTAAATCTTGTACGCTCAGTTCAGACATAATGTTCTCTCGTTTTTATAGTGTGTCGCGTTGATGGATATCAGTTGGATAGCAGATACTGATCAGCAGATCAGTGGCTGAGCTTGACGCCAAAGCGCAATGCCAGACCCAGACCGATAGCGACCAGGGTGATATTGATGAAGGACAATGCCGCCACCAGATCCACCGAACCACCTGCCCATAATGATACGATCAATGCACCGATCACTTCTGTACCCGGCGACAGCAGATACACGCCGGTTGAATATTCACGTTCAAAAATCAGGAATACCATCAGCCAGGCACCCAGCAAACCATATTTGACCAGCGGCAGGGTGACATCACGTGTCACCTGGCCACGGCTGGCACCGACAGCGCGGGCGGCTTCTTCCAGTTCTGGCCCGACTTGCAGCAGGGCAGTGGAAATAAGGCGCAGGCCATACGCCATCCACACCACGGAATACGCAATCCAGACCGAGAAGATGGTGGAACGCAAGGCCCGCAATTGTGGGATGACATTCTCGATCAGCCAGATGCAGAAGGCATTGTCGAACCCTTTCAGACCACCTTCCAGCCAGCTTGGCACGAACAGGAATACCCAGAGAAAGGACAAACCGGCCAGCAAGCCAGGAATGGCACGCGGTACCAGCACGCTATAGTCCAGCAGACGGGTAATGCCATCCGGCTTGCGGTGCATGGCCAGGGCAATACCGGCATAGCAGATGACTGCCAGCGCACCACCGATGATGCCGATCAGCACGGTATTGAAAATGCCACGCATCAGCGAAGGCTGTTCCAGGATGTCGCGGAAATGCTGGAGCGTGATCACGTCAGCCAGTTTCACACCTTCACCCCAGTAAGACACAAAGGCACGCAGTACGATACCGGACAGTGGCAAGACGATGGTAAAGATCAGCCATGCTGCCAGTACGGCAAAGGCCAGCCATTTCCACTTGCCCAGTGGCAGCGGTTTCTGGCGTGAACCCTTGCCTTTGATCGATACGTATTTGTTGGCCGACTTCAGCAACCAGCGCTGCACCATGACCAGTGGCATGGTGACCGCAACCAGACAGACAGCCGCTGCCGCCATCAGGTGATACGACGGTGTACC
Organism: Undibacterium sp. Ji49W; assembly: GCF_049340205.1. Taxonomy (NCBI): domain Bacteria; kingdom Pseudomonadati; phylum Pseudomonadota; class Betaproteobacteria; order Burkholderiales; family Oxalobacteraceae; genus Undibacterium; species Undibacterium sp. Ji49W. Next base: position 55,461 of record NZ_JBMPOW010000024.1, read on the forward strand.
CAGCTTATTGGTCAGCTTGTAGAGATAAGTTGCCAGCACCAGATGGCCTTCCGGATCGCCCAGCACCAGTACCAGACCGAAGACTTCAAAACCCAGGAAGAATACCAGCACGGCAGCAAAGGCAAGCGCCGGCATGATCATGGGCAGCGACACATGCAGCGCCACCTGGAAAGGCGATGCACCGGCGACCCGTGCTGCTTCTTCCACGTCCGAGCCCAGGCTTTTCAGCGCGGCAGATGAATACAGGTAGACGTGCGGCACATGCGTCAGACCGGCAATCATGACGATGCTGAAGAAGGAATAGATATTCCATGGTTCGACACCGGTCAGCTGCTTGACCCACAAGGTGTAGAAACCAACCGGGCCCATCGACACCACATAACCGAAACCCATCACCATGGGTGACACAAAAATCGGTACCAGCAGCATGGGTTCTATCCAGCTGCGTCCCGGCAAATCAGTACGTATCATCAGGAAGGCCAGCAAGGCGCCCATGGGAACGGCGATGCCAGCCAGGCCGGAGGCCAGGATCAGGCCATTCCAGAACGCCTGACGAAAATCAGGATCATCAAAAATGAAACGATAGGAATCCAGTCCCAGTTCTTTTACCGGCGAAAAGAAGGGGGCATTCAAAAAACTCTGGAACAGTATCAGTGACAGTGGCGTAAAAATCGCCAGCAGTGTCAGCGTCACGACCAGGCCACGTGGCCAGTTCAGTTGTGACCATCTGCCACGCGGAGGTAGACTCAGGGTGCTCATGCTTGGCCCAATATCAAGGGTTGAGATTCAGTCGATTGCAAAAAAAGACAGTGTGGAAAAAAGGCCCACAGGAAGAACAGGCTAGCACGGCGCAATGGATAACATGCGCCGTGCCCTCAGGCTTATTTCTTGCCTGCGGTTTCTTTCCATTGTTTCAGGAAAGCGAGGCGTTTGGTTTGATCCAGGTATTGCAGCAACATCGGGTTGACTGGCAAAGGCTTGAGGCCGATACCGATCAGTTTTGCCAGGTCAGAATAGGTGGTTTCACCCTTGACGTCGGCACGTATCGCATACAGCTTGGCTTCATTCGCAATCATGGTCTGGCCGCGTTTGGACAGGGTGTAATCCAGCCATAGTTTGGCTGCATTCGGATGCTTGGCGGCCTTGCTGATGAACATCACGCGTGACAGTACCAGTGTGTAATCTTTAGGGATCTGCACACCGATGGATGGGTCTTTGGCCGCACGTACCAGGGCGTATGAACCAAGGATGTTGTAGCCCAGCAGGTTTTCGCCGGAAGACAGACGTTCCAGCATGGTGCCGGTAGATGACTGCACGCGAACGCTTGCATTACCGAAGGCTTTGGCCAGTTCCCAGAAATCCTTGTTTTCACGGCTGTCCTGGGTAATGAACATGAAACCTACGCCAGATTTTTCGATGTCGTACGTAGTGACCTTGTTCTTGAATTTATCCAGCTTGCTGTTGATGAGCTTGGCAAATTCGGCATGGGTTTTTGGTACCTCATCGGCTGACACCAGACGTTTGTTATAAACAAAAACCGCTGGTTCAAATGTGGTGCCGTAGGCCGAATTATTCCAGATCGCCCATTGCGGTATACCGCTGATTTCTGGTGATGCATATACCAGGCCATAACCATCGGAAACCAGCTTGGTTTGCAAATCCATGGCAGATGACCACATCAGGTCGGCACTGTTGCCGCCAGCAGCCATTTCAGAAATATAGCGGTTATAGACTTCGGTGGAATTCATGTCATTGTATTCGACCTGCACATCCGGATACATGGTGCGGAAATCCTTGATCAGCGGTTCTACGGCCTTGGTATCGGTGGCGCTATAGATGACCAGCTTGCCTTCTTTTTTTGCGCCATCGACGATCTTGCTGTAGTCAGCCGGATAGCCAGCCGGCGCCTGGGCCTGGGCATTCAGCATCATGATGCTGCCGACGGCCAGTGCCGCCACGCTCTTGACGAAGTAGTTTGTTGCTTTCATTTGTCTTCTCCTGTTTTTTTGTTTGAGATAAATACTGCCTGATCATTTGTTACCATGCTGCGCCAGCTGAGACCTTGGCCTTAGCTTAGTCTTAACGCACCATGCCAAATTCTTTTGCCTGCAGGCGGTAATTGCTGACCGCCTTGTTGATGTAATCGGTCAGTTCCTTGCCGGTCATGGCGAAGGGAAACAGCCCGTGGATTTTTCTTTGTTCTTCAAATGCCGGTGTGTTCATGGCCTGCTGGAAATGTGTGACCCATTTCTGGTAGTCCGTTTCGCTGACCTGCGGCCCCATATACACACCGCGAATAATCGGCCAGGTGACATCAAAGCCCTGCTCGCGGGCAGTCGGTACATTTGACAGCGGACCTGGCAGGCGTGCATCGGATAACACCGCCAGCACGCGTATCTTGCCGTCGCGCGCATGCAGGCTGGCTTCAGAAGCATCGCCGGATACGGCCTGCACATGGTCAGCCAGCAAGGCGGTAAATGATTCACCGCCGCCTTCAAAGGCGACCAGGCGCATGGTTTTTGAATCGATGCCTACCTGTTTGCCGATTTGCGCCATCTTCAGCCAATCCTGGCTGCCGACTGTTCCACCAGCACCGATGGCGATCTGGGAAGGCTTGCTTTTGATGGCATCCATCAGTTCGCGCAGGTTTTTGTAGGGAGAATCCTTGCGTACCGCGATCATGCCGTAGTCAGTACCTATGGCGGCGACCCAGCGCACATTGCTGGCCTCGGATTTACCGAATTTGCCTTCGGCCAGGTTCAGCAGCGAACCGCCAGAATAGGCAACCAGGGTATTGGCTTCGGCTTTTCTTTGCGAAATGATGGTGGTCCAGGCGATGGCACCGACGCCACCAGGCAGATAATTGATCTGCATCTGATGGTCGGCAGAGGTAGTCTGGGCCAGCTTGCAGGTCAGGTCCATGCCGCCACCGGGTTTGGCCGGTACCAGGCAGATGGCCTGGTCAGGGCTGACCTGACTGACCGATGGGCGTGCAGCGGCCACGGGAAGACTGACAAGCAGGCTTGTCAGTATCAGTGCCAGATGGTTGCGCCGCAGTTGCATGATGAGACCATGTTTGATTGATTGCATGGATCATACCGAAATGAATCTTTCAGTACGCTTTCACCTGTCAGGGTGTGGTTTCAGCGCAATATTCAGCGCTATATTTAAGGCAATGTTCAACGCAAGGTTCAACGTAATGTTCAACGCAAAATCGCACCGTTTTTACCTACGATGGTCAGTTCCACGAAATGCGAGCCATCGTGATCCTTGGCACTGTAGCTGACCTGCACACCGCCCAGATCAACCTGACGCATGTTTTCCAGTGCCTGCGTCAGTTTTTGCGTATCAGGGCGGTTGCCAGCCCGGCGCAGTGCTTCCACCATTAATTTTGCAGCAACAAAGCCTTCGAGTACAGCATAGGACAAGGGCGGCGGATTTTTAATGGATTTCAGGACTTTTTGCAGCTCACGCACCACAGGAATACCAAAATCACGCGGATAGGGCATCACCTGCATGACACCGATGCCACGTCCGTCATCACCCAGCGATTTAAAGAATTCATCCGAATTGACGTTGGACAGCATTAAAAAGCGTGGTTTTTGCCCTGTTTTCTGCATTTGCTTGATAAAGTCGGCACAGGCTGAAGGGGTACAGGCCATCAGGATAGCCTGTGGTGTGGTGGCGGCGATTTGTGCTACCGCAGCATCCAGTTTCATGTCCTTCCTGTCATATTTGGCGATGACAGCGGCTTGTAGCTTGCGTTCGCCCAGCTTGCTGACAAATCCGTTCAGGCCGTCTTTACCAAAGCTGTCGTCCTGATGCAGGATGGCGATCTTGCTGATGTGCAGGTCTGCGAGTGAATCCACCATTTTGGCGGCTTCATCACGGTAGCTGGCGCGCAGATTAAAGACATGAGGCTGTAGCGGCTGATGCAGGCTCAGGGCCCCGGAAAATGGCGCGATCAGTGGGATACGGTATTTTTCCAGCAGCGGCAGTGCGGCTTCTATAGTGGGTGTGCTGCGGTAGCCGAACAGGGCGATGACATGATCGTCATTGATCAGTTTCAGGGTGTTTTCTTTGGTTTTGACAGGGTCACGCTGGTCATCATAGCTGATCAGCTCGATGTTCTTGCCATTCACACCACCCTGCTTGTTGATCCAGTCAAAATACAGCAACGCACCTTCACGGTTTTCCCTGCCGGTGGCTTGTCCGGATAATTCTACGGACTGTCCCAGCAGGATTTTCCCTTCTGCCCAGGCAGTAGCGTGCAGGGCAAGGTAAACCAGCAGGGCGAACCCCAGGCGTAAGTGGTGCATGACAGTCTCCGTTATTTTTGTATTTCAGTTTTATGGCGAAGCTTAAAGCGCGTGAGCTTTCACTTTGCTTGCAATCAGCTTGCAATGAGCTTGCAATGAGCAGGGAATATATTGGAGGCTTCAGGAATTTCTTCTTAACAAGAAATGAGTGTACAAAAGAAAATGCAGAGGTGCCTGATGACAACAGCAACATCACCAGACAGGCGATAAACCAGTTAACATAAGCGGGCATGTGCACTGTCAGGTGGATATACAATATTGGCAAGTGCAAGCAATTACAAGCAAGTGTAAGTACAAACATGGCAAGCACGCTACCCGGCAATCGGGTTTTCCTGATTGGCTGCGCGGTCTGGCGGCATCGATAACAATGGTAAATTATGCGCATCCTGTTGGTTGAAGATCACATCGAACTGTCGCACTGGCTGGCCAAGGCTTTGCGCGATGCCCATCTGACGGTGGAGACGGCGCATAACGGGGCCGATGCCGACGCCTTGCTGCATACGCAGGAATACGCGCTGGTGATACTCGACCTCAGTCTGCCAAAAATGGATGGGCTGGAAGTATTGAAACGCATGCGTGCCCGTGGCAACAAGGCACCGGTACTGATACTGACAGCGCGTGGTGGTTTGAATGACCGCGTGCATGGATTGAATTCCGGCGCCGATGATTACCTGCCCAAACCGTTTGAACTGGCCGAACTGGAAGCACGGGTCAAGGCCCTGCTGCGCCGCGCGCAGGGCAATGAAGCCGTGACCCTGACTTGCGGTGCCCTCAGCTTTGATACGGTCACCCGTCAGTTTCATTATGACGCCCAGGCGCTGTCACTGACGCCGCGTGAATATGCAGTGCTGGAAGCCCTGATCAGTCGCCCCGGCCAGGCGGTATCCAAGGACAAGTTGTTTGATGAAGTGTTTGCCCTGGATGACGATGCAAATCTGGATGCCATAGAAATTTATATCCATCGCCTGCGCAAGAAGCTCGATGGTGTCAGTGCCGGTAAAGTGGTGATCGTGACCCTGCGTGGCATAGGCTATTTGCTGGAAGCGCGCTGATGTCATCGCCAGAACGCCTTGGCAGCCTGCGTGGCCAGTTTTTACGCTGGCTGCTGATACCTCTGGTGTTGCTGGTCGCCCTGAATGCTTTTTCGGTGTACCGCAATGCGCTGGATGCGGCTGATCTGGCGTATGACCGTTCCTTGCTGTCGTCTGCCCGGGCGCTGGCAGAAAGAGTCGAGATCGTGGATGGCAAGGTGGTCGCCAATGTGCCCTATGTGGCACTCGACAGTTTTGAAACCGATACCCTCGGGCGGCTGTATTACAAGGTTACCGGCGTCAATGGCGAATTTGTATCCGGCTATGAAGATTTGCCTGACTTGCCAAAAAATGTGCCGCGTTCGGAAATCTATCCGGCACTGGTCCATTTTTTCCATGCCGATTATCAGGATCAGGCAGTGCGTATCGCAGCCCTGCACCAGCCTGTGTATGACGACCAGATGCGCGGTATCGCCCTGATCGAGGTTGGTGAGACCCTGGATGCCCGCCGTGGCCTGTCACGCAAGATATTGATCGACACCCTGCTGCGCCAGGCCACGCTGGTGCTGGCCGTGGCGCTGATGGTGTGGGTTGCCCTGCGTTTCGTGCTGGCACCTATCATGCAGTTGCGTGCCGATGTCGAAGCGCGTGAGCCTACCGATCTGTCAGATTTTGACCCCAGTGTGGTGCACAAGGAAATTCGCCCTCTGGTGAATGCCATGAATGGTTATATGGCACGGCTGCAAACCCTGATCAATGGCCAGAAGCGTTTCATCGCCGATGCCTCGCACCAGTTACGTACCCCGCTTACGGTCCTGAAAACCCAGGCTGAACTGGCCCTGCGCGAAAATGACCCGGTCGCCATGCGCCAGATCGTGCAAAGCATTGCCCAGACCACGGATGCCACTGTCCATCTGGCAAACCGCCTGCTGACGCTGGCACGTACCGGCCATGGAGCCGCCGCTGCCGAACTGGAAGACCTGTCACTCAATCAAATGGCGCGTCAGGTTTGCCTGGAACTGGCGATGCCCGCCGTGCGCAAGCAGATCGACCTGGCGCTGGAAGCGGATGACGATGTGCCTTTCAGGGGCCAGGCTTTGCTGCTGCATGAAATGCTAAGCAACCTGCTCGACAATGCCATCCGCTATACGCCGGAACAGGGACGTATCGTCCTAAGGGTTTATTTGCAGGATGAACAGGCGATGATAGAAATTGAAGACAGCGGGCCAGGCATCCCCGCATCAGAACGTGAAAAAGTGTTTGAACCTTTTTACCGTGCAGCCAGCAGCAGTGTGCTGAACCCCGGCGGCACCGGCCTGGGTTTATGCATCGTGCATGACATTGTCAAGCTGCATGGGGGCGACATTGTCCTTTGGGATGCGCACGAAGATGCGGATACGGGTAATCAGGCCGGTGCAGATGAAGCGTCTGTTGCTGGCGAAGATAAAAATACACTTGGTGGCCTGCGTGTTCATATCCGTTTTCCGCGCCACGCCTGAATGGTGTTACGATACTCCGTAGAGTATGCAGGCCCTGATCATTTCGGGCATCAATCATTATCCCACTATAGCGAAGGAGCATGATCGTGGCAGATACGCCCCCACTGAAAATAGTCCAGGGTACGGCCTTGAATGATCAGCAAAAGAAAGATCTGTTGCATCGCCTGGCACGTGTTGAAGGCCAGTTGCGCGGCGTGCAAAAACTGATCGCCAAGGCAGCCGTACCAGAGGATTGCGAAGCGGTAGCCCAGCAGATGTCGGCCGCACGCAAGGCACTGGACCGTTCATTTGTGACTTTCCTCACCAGTGCCGTGGTCACGCATGCAGAAAAAGCCGATACCACGGAAGAAGCTATCGCCAGCACCCGCCGCCTGGCTTCCCTGCTGGAAAAATTTGCCTGAAGCATTGCCCGCAACAAAATGAGATCTTTATCGAGATCTTTGTCGAGGTCATTATGTGCGTGTTGACATCATCAAGCAGTTTTTACCGGTCTTGTTGCGCTCTGCGCAGGAACATGTTGTTGCTTGCGGCGTTGTCCCTTTTGCCTTTAGCGCCAGTCTTGCAGGCAGCAGAAGCAAGTAATGCCAATAAGTCGCTGGTGTTGTTGATTCGGGAATTGCGTAATGAAGAGGGTGATCTGGTTCCCATACGCGAAGAAATCCGCCAGTTGCTCAACTATTTTGAACGTGAATTGCACATACGTTTTGAAATCCATCACTATCCCTGGTTACGTCTTCTGAATAATGCCAAAAATGGTGAAGGTATCGTGTTCGGCTTATCCAAAAATCGTGAACGCCTGGCGACCTTCCGTTTTTCTGAAACTATCTATGCGCATTATGTATGGCTGGTCACACGTAGCGATGCCAGTTTTGTCTTCAATAGTATGCAGGATCTTAAAGGCAAGACAGTGGGTGTGGTCCGGGGTGCCAGTTATGGCGATGAATTTGACAGCCTGCGTAATGTCCTGTTTCAGGTGGAGGAAGATGTCAGCTCGCATGGCGCACGCCTGAAAAAACTGCTGAACAAAAGAATGGATGTCATGGTCTTTGGTGACCGCCGTTCACAACCTGAAGAAGTGAAACAGTTTTTGATCGACCTGTTACGCAATGAAACCAGTTCTGCGGAAACAGCCATGGAGCAGAGTTTCAAGGTATTGCCCAAACCGCTGATGGTAGATGACCTGCATTTCGCCGCCATGTCACCTCAGTATGATGAGTGGATACAGAAACTGAACCTGGCCATACTCGCTGGAAGAAAATCAGGTGAAATCAATCGCCTGTTGTTGCGGGATAAATGAGGTATTGATCAACGATTTTCAGAAATAGAAAGTGAATGTGCAAATTTCCATGTTTGAAAATATTTCCCGCAATCTTCCAGGCAATGCAAATTGGAAGGGCAGTTTTTATGAGCAGCTAACTGAATGCGGGATATGGGATAAACATGCTTTCTGGATGTTGCATAAGGATCTTGTCCTGGCCGCAGATAAATTAAAAAACCTGAGTTCAGTGGATAAGGAATTGGCCTCAGCAATAGTCAGGCTACAGTCGAATGTTGATCGCTTGTTTGCTGCGCATTTTAATAAGAATGATGTTTTTAAAATCGTCAACCTGAGTACGGACGATATGTATGCATTGAAAGAAAGATTTGATATGGCAGTGATCGGTGTTTTTTCAGGAGCAGTGCCTCCTGAGGACGCATTTGAACTGGCCAACCCGCTGCTGTGATACCAGTGTCAATGATTTTTGCCCAGGGCATGTCGTTTGCCAATACTTTAAGTTCCCGCTGGAGCTGATAGCGACTATGGGTGCACCAGAATTGTGCTGCCCATACGCTATTCATCAGACCTGATTTCGGCAATCAGGCCGCCAGGTGTCGTGCCTGTCTTTGCGGCAGGGCCCGTGCAGCTTCGTTTTTTGCTTCTTTCGCTGCTTCTTTCTTTGTTTGCCTGGCCGGTGCAGATGCATCGGTTTTGTTGCTGCCCTGCTTGTGCATGGTTTGTCCGGCATAGTCGCTGGAAACGGCTGCCTGCACGGCTTCTGCACTCATGCCGCGTACTTCCTGCATCCATTTGCTGACCAGGCTCGCCAGGCGGTCGAGGGCGATGCGGTGGGTGGCGTCGGTGTTGGCGTACAGCCAGTCGGACAGGGCCATGAAATGTTCAAACGGGGCGTCTGCCAGTATCTGCGGCAGGGTATGGGAAAACCGGCCAGAATTGGCGATCATGTCCCAGTAGCGAGCGAAGCGCACCAGTCTTTGCATGTCGGCAAAGGGGATGTGTTTATTCGCCAGGATGGTGTACGGTGGTTGCGGGTCAAAGGCCAGTTCAAAGGCTTCGGTGTGGCGGATGATAGGCGTGCCGCGCAGGCGTTTGAGGATGCCGAATTGTATTTCGTGAGGGCCAAGTTCTACCAGGCGGTTAAAACCCTGAGCAAAACTTTCCATGGTTTCGCCCGGCAGGCCGGCAATCAGGTCCACATGCAGATGCGCATTTGAATGCTGGCACAACCAGCGTATGTTCTCGGCGGCTTTTTCATTGTTTTGCTTGCGGCTGATCAGTGCCTGCACTTCGGGGTTGAAACTTTGTATGCCGATTTCAAATTGCAGGGTGCCGTCGGGGAATTTCTGTATGCCTTCCTTCAATGCATCCGGCAAATGATCGGGCACTACTTCAAAGTGGGCAAACACCGGGTCATGTGGTGCGGCTTCCAGCTTGTCGAGGAAGAACTGCATGATCTTCAGGCTGGTCTTGATATTCAGGTTGAAGGTGCGGTCAACGAATTTGAACAGGCGTGCGCCGCGTTGATACAGACCTTCCATCTCTTGCAGAAACTGGTCTATATCGAAGGGCCAGGCGGTTTTGTCCAGTGCTGACAGACAGAATTCGCATTTGAACGGGCAACCGCGTGATGCCTCTACGTACAGGGTGCGATGGCGAATATCCTGGTCGCTATACAGGCTGTAGGGCAGTTGTATGTCTGCCATGGGTGGTTGCAGGCCAGCATGCACTTTCATCAGCGGTTTGGGGCCAGCGAGGATCTGCTGGCACAAAGAAGGAAAGCTGACATCGCCCCAGCCGGTGATGACGTAATCTGCCAGCCGGACAATCTCTTGTTCGGTGGTTTCATATGACACTTCGGGTCCGCCCAGCACGACCACGACATCGGGAGCGACACGCTTCAGTACGGCGACGATCTGGGTAGTCTCGACCACGTTCCAGATATAGACACCAAAGCCGACGACGAATTTTTTGCCGGGCTGGCGGTGTGCCAGGATTTTTTCGACGACATCCGTGCTGCGTGCACCGGTCACGAATTCCTGTATCTGTGTGATGGGCTGCAAGTCACCCATGTTGGCGAGCAGATAGCGCAAGCCCAGTGAGGCGTGGGCGTAGCGGGCATTGAGGGTGGTCAGCAGGATGGACATGGTACAGGAGGGCGCAGCGACTAAAAGCGCTATTGTACGCTGTAGTAAGGCCCTTGCCTGTTCCGCAGACAGCTTGCGCGTCTGGCTGGTAGGTCAGCCTGGCAAACTATGGATGCCTGTGTCTGCGATCAGGTTTGCAATAGACAAACGGGGACTGCCGGTGGGGCAAGTCAGTGTGCAGCGAAGCAGAGATTAGTCTGTCAGTGCAGCAGTCAGCATGACGATGGTAGCGATTAATTGCGCAAAGACGATGACGGTCAACATGGTATTTTTCCTTGTAAAAATGAATACAGTGTCATCATAAAAGATCAATACTTGCTAATCCAATCACATATTTGGATGTCTATTATATAAAATGTGAATGTCATGTGAATTTCATATTTCCAGATGTGATGGTGACGGGCATGCGGGTACCGCAGCTTGTCCTGATGCGCAGTGCGGGTTATGAATTTTTTGCGGCGGGTAAGGTGGCTGCTCGTATCGCATTTTTTTGCACGATTCCTTCCTTCTGCCGGTTCCTGATGTCACCTGTGTTTTGCCTGCTGCGCCCCGTTTCGACGTTTTTTTTCTGAATTTTCCGGACGTCGAAAAATACTTTGGAATGCTTTTTAAGCACTTCATTCTCCGAATTCTGCATTTCGTCGCATAGGCCTCGCAGATTGACAGGGCAAGCTCTAAAGTACACACATCAACCAACCACTAAAGAGGAAAACGAAATGAAAAACACAATCGCAAACACAATGAAAAGCGGCTTGATTCTGTCTACAGCACTGGTCGCCGGCGTACTGGCAATCGGCTCTGCATACACTCAGGTTCAGGCACAAGACAAGCAAGATAACGTTGCCGTGCAAAGCGTCACCATCGTTGCAAAACGCATGAGCGAAGAACAGAAAATCGCTTTTGATACTGCACAGGATGCAACCCATGTTGTGATGATCAGTGCCAAAAGATTGACAGCAGAACAGAAGATGGCAATGGACAAAGAAGACCAGTTTGAACGTTCACAACTGGCTGAAAAAACACCAGCCCGTCGCGTTCAAGGCTGAGAGGTATGTGTTTCATGTACTGGAAAGATGTGCTGCCTGATGCAGATGAGCTGAACCGGACCCGCGCTGTTTTCACGCATCTTTTTATGCGCTAGTGGCCCGTTTTTAAAACAAAGTTCTTCGATGCGGATAAGTAAATAATCGGAGATATTTGTTTTGAAAATGGGTTTGCAAAATTCAGCGCTACTGATGTGCGGTCCCGTCTCATTATGCAGACTGGTTATCTCGCTGCCCCAATTGCAATGCTGCAAAACAGCTTTGTATATTGCTGGCGGCGGCCCATTGCAATTCTTTGTCCTGCTGGCTGACGACATCGTCATTCACCAGCAGACGTAGTTTGCTGAGTTCGCTCGCCTGTCTGACGACCAGGCCCAGATTGTGCAGATTGTGCAGATCGTGCCGATACTGCGGGCTTTGTGTCGCATGATCGTTGTTGATCTGGGCTTGCAGAGCAGCCGTTACGGCATCGGGAAAATCCCATTGTTGGGCAACGCGGAAAGACAGCGACTGCGCCATGCGCAAAAACGATAGTCTGAATTCTGTGGACAGCGGCATGCGCTGATATTGTATGCTTTGATCCATAGTGCGGAAGGCAATGATCAAACCCACGTTTTGCAGCAGACCGGCCAGATAGGCATGAAAACTGTCCAGCCCTCTTTCCTGCGCTAGCAGGCGACAGGCCAGCGCGCAATACTCGGATTGCTGCCAGACGACTGGTGCCACGTGTTTGGTCAACTGACCGGATTGCAGTTGTATCAGTGGCCGGAAAGCCGAACGTGCGACCAGCATGCGCAAGCCATTGATACCCAACAGGCGCACGGCATTGTCGAGACTGCTGATCTTGTCGCTGGTACTGTAGTAGGAACTGTTGACTTCAGCGATCAGTTCAGCCACCAGTGACACATCTTTGGCGATATGCCTGGCCAGTTCATCACCGGACACATTTTCATTCCGCAGGCTTTTCAGCAATTGCGGCAAGACGCTGGGTACACGCGGGATCAGGCTGGAACCGGCAAATTCGGACCGGCATACCTTTTCCAGCGCCATCAGCAAGGGTTTTTCGAGATCATGGCCGAATGATTTGCCGTAGTCACCCAGCAGCCATGGAAAAAACCGGGCGTCGACATCGAATGCAGGTTTCCAGTTCAGGTCATTTGGGGCTTCTTCTGCTACACCGGCCATTTTGCTGGATGCGCCTGTTGCCAATGAGCCTGCATGCTGTGCATGGTCATTGCCAGCCGCGCTGCCGGAATCTGCTGTCAGGCCGAAAAGGCGTTTCAACATATCCAGCCCTAGCATGATACCTGCCCTTGTCCACGCATGATGGCGGGGTAGATTTCCTGAACCAGGAGGCAGGGCTTCAACATATCTGGAGTTTTCCTTTGTGGGCCTGTGGGCTGTGTGTAGGTTGATGTAGGTCTATGTAGGTATATGTAGGTATATGTGCGTATCTTTTTGCGCTTATCTTACATGTATCTTTTGGTAAATATTCTGTGGGGACCTACATTTTGTTGCATATGCAGCAGGGACAAATCCAGGCAACTTTCATAAGATTAAGCTTTTCATCCTTCCATGTCAGTTTGAATATTCAGGGAGTTCAAAAAATGGCCATATTTCTCAAATTATTTACCCTTCATCATAAAAAATTGTTGCTAACGCTTGTCTGCGTCAGCACGGCCATGGTTGGTTTGCCCGCATCTGTCATGGCCGGTACCTTGCGTGACAAAATCATGGAACGGCGGCAAGAGCGACAGGAACAAAAAGCCATGCAGGATGGCAAATCGGACGGTAAATCAGATGGCGGCCAGAGTGACGCAGATACAACAACTGTCAATGCAGCCGGGCTGCCGCCAGGTACCCGCGTGCTACGTGATATTGCCTATGGCAGCGACAAGCGGCAGACCATGGATGTGTATATGCCAGCTACGGCGATTGCTCATCCCGACATGCCTGTCATATTCATGGTGCATGGCGGTGCCTGGAAAATAGGTAACAAAACCGCGCGTGGGGTGGTTGAAAACAAGGCGGCGCACTGGCTACCGAAAGCCTATGTGTTTATTTCCATCAATTACCGCATGCTGCCCGATACCAGACCGCTGGAACAGGCCGATGACGTAGCCCGTGCACTGGCGATGGCACAGGGCCGGGCAGCAGAATGGGGTGGCAGCCGCAGCAAATTCATTCTCATGGGGCATTCTGCCGGTGCCCATCTGGTGTCCGTACTGGCCAGTAATCCTGCCATCGCCGGCAAAGCGGGTGCCAGCCCCTGGTTGGCTACCATTTCCATTGATAGTGCTGCCTATGACATCAACAGCATCATGGAACAAAAGCATTACCGTTTTTATGACGAGGCCTTTGGCAATGACCCTGCCTACTGGAAGGCGGCTTCACCCAGCCTGTTGCTGAAGCAACCAGCCGCAGCCTTCCTGGCCATCTGTTCTTCACAAAGACCGGACAAACCCTGCCTGCAGGCGGAAGCTTTTGTCAGCAAGGCCAAATCCCTGGGGATGCTGGCCCAGACCCTGCCGCAAGCCATGAGCCATGCGGATATCAATAAAACACTGGGGCAGGATAGTGCCTATACGGCTGCGGTGGACAAGTTTTTGAAAGAGGTGGACAGTTCCCTGCCTTAGCCCACATGTTGTTGTCATGTGTCGAATGGATCTGCACCTGCCGATCCATTCGCCAGCCTATGTCATGGCGGCTACTTTGAAATGTATTGCACGCCACCCTGCAAGCTGGTTTCGGGATTCAGGTGCATGTATAGGCTGCGCAAGAGACTGCCCTGTTCATCATCCTGCCCCAGGTGCCAGAACATGGCACCGGCCAGGCCGTATTTTTTCAGGTAAGTGACTTTGTAGGCAAAGGATTCTTCATTGTCATAGCTGATGAAGATTTTCTTGTCGGCGTTGTATATCCACGGCACTTTGGTGTCCGCGCCGAAATAGCTTTTATATCCCAGTGGAGATGCCAGCAGTTTCCTGATGTCGGCATACGTGGCTATGCGTGGGTCTTTGCGGGCGGCGCAGGCATCACAACCTGTCAGCAATCCAGGGTCGCCGACATATTCGTCACCAGACGGCGTTGCATGAGTTTGATACAAACCCCGCTTGTCCGGTCCGACCTGAAAGAAGGCGCGGCCATAAAATGGCAGGCCCAGCACCAGCTTGGCAGCGGGTACGCCAGCATGCAGATATTGCTGCACTGCTGCATCCACGGTCAGTGCAAACGGTGAAGGAAAGCGCTGTTCCAGCACTTTCTTGCTGAGCGCCGGTTTGAAAGGCAGTGCGCGCAATGGGTTTTCAAACAGGTGTTCGCCAGCATTGCCGTACAGATGGGCATTGTGGTTGGTCTGCTGTTCCCACGGGCCGTTCAAGTCATAGGTCATGAGATTGATGTAATCGAGCTGGGCGGCAATCTGTGGCAAATACAGGTAGGTGCGCGCCATATTAAAGGCACCGCCGGCAGCAGCGATGGTCAGTTGCCAGGCGGGTTTGCCGGTACGCTTTTCCTGTTTCAGTTGCTGGCGGATTTCTTTCAGCAATGCCACAAAGTTGGCACTGTCTTCTGCACGCGGATATTCCCAGTCTATGTCGATTCCATCGAAACCATATTCACGCATGAAGGCGATGCAGGACTGTGCCAGTTTTTGTCTGGCATTGCTGCTGGCAGCAGCCTTCCGGTAGCGTCCTACCGTGGCACTGTCATCATTGGTGTAAGACCAGCCTCCTATGGAAAACAGAATGCGCAAATCGGCATTGTGTTTTTTCAGGCCCTGTAATTCATCAAACACCTTGCGTGCCATTCGTGGGTCGGTACCTTCTTCCAGTGCACATTGCCCTTCTTCACTGATGTTGAGGAAAGAGTAATTGATATGGGTCAGCATGCGCGCTTTTTCTGGCGTGATGGCAGATACCGGGAACTCTGTCTTGCCATCGGCATAGCTGTTGATCTGGTCTTTTTCCAGCAGGTAATAGCCGATGACGACAGGTTTTTTCACTTCAGTTGCCATAGCGACAGAAGCTGTACACAAGATCAGCGAAGCCAGCACGCCCGGCAAACCGCGAAGCAAGGAGGAGGTGAAGAGTTGGACAAAAGGTTTCATGGCGACAGCATGCAAGCACAGATGAAATGGGTCAACAGATTTTTGTTTGTTGGATTATCGGGGCATACCACTGATGCTACTGGCTTTAGCTATGAGCATACCAGTCCACCAGCATACCAGACTGGTATGGCATACTGTCTGCCTACTGTGAAGGAAAGCTGCATCATGACACACACCGCAACCGAAGAAAGATTGATTGACCTGGAGATACGCCTGACACGTCAGGATGATCTGGTGGATACCCTGAATACCCAGGTCTACAGGCAGCAAAAGAAAATTGATGAACTTGAAGCGCTGTGTACCGCGATGGCGGTACGCATACGCGAAGTGGCCGTGACGGCCAGTCAGCGGACAGCGGTGGTGGATGAAAGGCCGCCGCATTATTGAGGCTGGTGTGGTTTGCTGATGCAGATTCTGGCCAATTGAAGCACTGTATTCTTGTTGACCTTACTTCAGCGCAGGCGCACTGCTATCCGGAGCAATATGCTTCACAAAAAAATGACTGATCAATCCCCTCCCTTTCAAGGGGAGGGTTAGGGTGGGGATGGGTTCCGGTCAATTGACTGTCAATGAATTTGCAGCAAAACCTCATCCCAAGCCCTAAAGCAGATGATTACTGGCTGAGCTATAATTTATATGTCTGGCTATTCAAGCCAGATGCAGGTGAATGGACACAGATTCACCAGAAGGAACGACCTTCCCCGCTTTGGGAACGAATGTCCGGGACGGCCCGGCTCTTTGAAAGGAGAGCCATCATGGCTTGGATATTATTGGTCGTTGCAGGACTCTTTGAAGTCGTCTGGGCTTTCGCTATGAAGCAATCGGATGGCTTCACAAAATTAATCCCCTCTGCCGTGACTATTGCTGGCATGCTCATTAGCATCGTTTTGCTGTCACTGTCCATGCGCAGTCTTCCACTTGGTACTGCATACACAATCTGGACCGGTATCGGTGCCCTTGGTGCCTTCATCGTAGGCATAGTCTTTTTGGGCGAACAACTGAATTTCACTCGCGTTTGTGCTGCTGTACTTATCCTGTCCGGCTTGGTGATGATGAAAATGTCGTCACCAGATTAAGGTCTATTTGCAGATGGATTTGAGATCCAGCGCCGGATCGCCGGATGTATCTGTAACCAGCCTGATGTTGTTTTTACTGGCGCTGCGACCGATGACGCTACCGCCTCCGGGTTCTGCATAGGCCGGGTCAGCCTGTGCCTGGGCCAGTGTCACGTAACGGGCACCGGCGGCATCCAGCCGGGCCAATACGTCGGGCAGCGTGACGGCGCTCCAGCCGCCGATGTGGGTGAGCAGCACTTGCGGGATAACGCGCCCGTACACGCGCTTTGAGTTTTCTTTCATGTTGGCGATGCCGGTGTCGACGCCTTGCAGGTAGTGGACTTTCATACGTTCTATGCTGGCGGTATCCGCCTTGCCGACACAGCGTGCATAGGCATCGGTATAGTCCCAGTCGCTGAAGGCAATGCTGACATCCGCAATTTTATAGCCGCGATCGCGCAGGAAGGCGAACGCCTCATCGCGTCGGGTGGTACCGACGGACAGGTAGGGAAAGCGCAGATAGCGCCAGAAGGCCTCTTCCATCCTGCTTGCAACTGCTGGCTCGCCGGCAATCACATCGGCTTGCCAGGCTTCCAGCGATGCTGCTTTCTCAATGTTCATGTGGCTGTAAGTGTGGTTGCCCAGCGGGTAGCCAGCCTGACGCCAGATATCAAGAACGGCGGCGTTGCCCGTATCATCAGCCAGCCGGGCGGCGTTGACAAAGCCGAAGGCTTCCGGCACGCCGTGCGCTTTGAAGCTTTTGATATGGGATGCGGCAATGCCTGCCCGTGTCATTCCTGGTGGCAGCTGGCCATGAGCCGGCATGTCGTCCACGGTGATGGTAATATCGAAGGTGTCGGCAGCCCATGCCGGTACGGCACTACCGACCAGCAGTGCCGCCATGATCCAAACAGTTTTCATGGTGTATTCAGTCTCGTTTATTCTGCCTGATATACCCATTTTCCACCCTTGATCTGTACCATCACGCGTGCTCTTTGATCCAGGCCCAGGTGGTCGCTTTTACTCATGTTGACGACACCATTGGTGGTGGCCAGCCCTTGAGTAGCTTCAAGGGCATCACGCAAGGCGGCGCGGAATTCGGCGGTGCCAGGAGTGGCTTTCTTCAAGGCCACGGGTATGGCTTGCTGCAACAGCAAACCGGCGTCCCAGGCATAGGATGCAAATGCGGCCAGGCTGCCTGCACCATAGGTGGCTTCAAACTTGTTGGAAAAATCCAGCGCAGCTTTTTTGACGGGATTGCTGTCGGCCAGTTGTCTGGCCACCATGACCGGGCCGGTCGGCAGGTAGGTGGCATCGCAGTCCTTGCCGCAAACGCGCAGGAAGTCGCTGTTGGCGACGCCATGGTTATGATAGATGCGGCCCTTATAGCCACGTTCGGCCAGGGTTTTGGGTGGCAGCGCAGCAGGCGTGCCAGAGGCACCGACGACGATGGCATCGGGGTTGCTGGCCATCAGTTTCAAGACCTGGCCGACGACGCTGTTGTCATTGCGGCTGAAACGTTCTGTGGCTACGACTCTGATTTTTTTCAGCTCGGCGTATTTGCTCACTTCCACCAGGAAGGCTTCACCCAGGGCATCAGAAAATCCAATGAAGCCCATGGTCTTGACACCCTTCTTGCTCATGTCTTCGGCAATCGCGATTGCCATCATGGTATCGGTCTGCGGCGTCTTGAACATCCAGGCTTTGTTGGCATCCATAGGTTCGATGATGCGGTTGCTGGATGCCAGGCTGATGGCGGGTGTCTTGCCTTCACCTATCACAGCCAGCATGGCGAGGGAATTCGGGGTCGTGGTGGAACCGATGATGGCATCGACTTTTTCTTCGGAGATTAGCTTGCGGGTATTGGTCACGGTTTGCGTGGTGTCGGACGCATCATCAAGGACAATGTATTCCACTTTTTTGCCTGCGATTTCCTTGGGTAGCATGGCAATCGCATTTTTCTCGGGTATGCCCAAAGAGGCAGCCGGTCCTGTCGATGAAATGGTCACGCCTATCCTGATTTGTGCCTGCGCGCTGATACCTGTGCAGAGCAGCGTTGCTGTCAGTGCCAGCAGGCTTTTTTTGAGTTGGGTATTTGTTTTCATGTTGTCTCCGTATTTTTTGTTGTGAAGAATTTTTATAGTGTGCAAGGTACCGATAAAAAACCGCGAAAGCGTGCGCGCCCACCTCTGACGGGTAGTGCGCTCAATACATAATTGGGGTACCGTGCCAGCAGGCGCGAAATCGCCACCCTGCCTTCCAGCCGCGCCAAAAACATGCCCGCACATTGATGTATGCCGGATGCAAAGGCCAGATGGCGATTCGGGTTGCGGCTGAGGTCGAGCTGGTCTGGATCAGGAAATTGCAAGGGGTCGCGGTTGGCCGCGCCTATGCACAGGCTGATGCGGCTGCCAGCGACAATATCGGTGTCGCCGATTCGCGTATCCACCGTTGTCATGCGATTACCCAACTGATTGGAACTTTCAAAGCGCAAAAATTCTTCGATGGCGGTGTTGATCATTTCTGGCTGGGCGATCAGGCGGGCTTTTTGTTCTGGCCATTCCTGCAAGGCGACCAGGCCATTGCCGATTAAATTTGTTGTGGTTTCATGTCCGGCATTCAGCAAGAAAATACAGTTTTGCAAGAGCTCGGTTTCCGTCAGTTTTTCACCATTGGCTTCACCTTCTATGAGGCGCGTCAGCATGTCGGTTTTGGGGTCACCAGGGTGCAGGCGGCGCCTTGCAACCAGCTCTTTGAGATAGGCCAAAAACTCGGCAACACACTGATTGGCATAGGCAAAAAATTCTGGCGTGATGGCGGGTTCCAGCGCACCCAGTATCGCTAGTGACCATTCACGCAGGGGTTCACGTTCATCATGCGGCACTGCCAGCAAGTTGCCTATGATTTCTACCGGGATGGCGGACGCGAAATCGGTAATCAGGTCAACCTCTGCCTTGTTTTCCATCTGGTCCAACAAACCATCTACCAGCTTGATCAGGCCGGGTTCGGTATCGGCCATGGCTGCTGGTGTCAGGCCACCCATGATCAGGCGACGTACCCGCGTGTGCAGTGGCGGGTCATTGAACACCAGGCTATTGGTGTGATGTTCATACAGCAGCGAATCACCATAGCGCGGTTTGAATTCCAGTTTCTTGTCTGAGCTGAAGGTCTTCGCATCCTTGTACGCCTGCACGAGGTCGGCATAGCGCGTCAGCAGGTAAGAACCATCCGGCATCTTGCGCACGGGCGTCTGCTCGCGCAGGGCGTGGTAGTAGGGATAGGGGTTCTGGTAAAAACCTGCGGGCAGGTGGCGCAGGTCAAAATCATCGCTGATGAGTGGCGCTGGCGTGACGCTATTCTGATACTGAGAAGGCATAAAAAACCCGGCAAAGGACAGAGTTTGCACTGTGTCCGATTTGCCGGGTACTGTCAATCAGGCAGATGACAATTCAGATTATGGCAGTGGTGCATAGTTCAAAGGTGTCCAGGCATAGCCCTTGCCCTCTTTGCGCACATAGCCCAGGGCAGGAAACGCCAGATGGGCGGCGCCGACCAGATAGCCTTGCTGCGCTGCATCACCATAGGCTTTTTGTCTTTGTGCGTAAGCAGCCTTGCTGTCACTGTCAAACTTGATGGTGACCGCAGGGTTGTCAAACTGGACTGCGGCGACATGCATCAGGTCACCCCACAACATCAGGGTCTGGCCTTTGCTTTCGACTTTGTACGCAGTGTGACCAGGGGTATGGCCGTGGGCTGCTACTGCCTTGATACCTGGCGCCAGTTCAGTGTCGCCTTCAAACGGTTTCAGTTTGCCAGCCTGCACATAAGGCTTCAGGATAGCGATGGATTTTTCAAAGCCGCCCTTGGCATCACCAGTGGCCTTGTCCAGATTGGCCTGACTTAACCAAAAATCCGTGTCATGCTGGTCTATACGCACGATGGCATTTGGGTAGACTGCCTTATCTCCATCCACCAGACCGCCGATGTGGTCGGCATGCATGTGGGTGATGTAGATTTCATCGATTTGTTCAGGCAGGTAACCGGATGCTTTCAGGTTGGCCTGCAGTTTGCCCACGGTAGGTCCAAAGAATACGCCCGCGCCGCTATCAATCAAAATCAGCTTGCTGCCGGTATTGATGAGGAAGGCATTGAACGAGGTCGTCAGCGGGCTTTGCTGGTGGTATTTGGCGAGTGCCTTAGTGACTTTTTCTGGCGTGGTATTGGTCAGCAGCTTGTCAACAGGCAAGGCAACGGTGCCATCAGACAGCACGGTAATTTCAAAATCGCCCAGCATGCTGCGGTAAAAACCTGGTGCTGAGGTTTTCGCCATGGGGGCGGCGGCGTGGGCGCTCATGGCTGGAATACCAAACACGGCAATACCTGCCAGGATGGATGAGCTGAACAGGCCGGAACGAAGCAAACTTTTCAATTGCATGGTTTTTCCTTAGGATCTGGTAGGGTTCAGCAGGTGACAGCCAGCTTGTGGCTTGGCTGTAAGAGGCAGAATGCTCTCCTGCTACGGATAGAAGCGAAGCTATTATGCCGAATTTTTGCAAAGTCCGTCGCCGCACACGCAAGGTGTGCGACTGATGCCTAACTGATGCCTAACTGATCAGGGTCGCGGTCAGGGATTCGACGTCTTCTGCCGATTCAGACAGGATGGAAGACAGGGTGCCTTCACCGACGGCGAAATCAATTTCCGAAGCGGATTGGCGTATGCTTTCTGGCGAGCGTGGGTCCAGCGGCGAAGGTACGGCAGCCAGTTCATTGGCCAGCAGCAGTGTATCACCCAGGGTTTCTGGCGGCATGACGCGCATGCCATACCACAGTGCTTCGACGGCAGAGACCACACGTTTGGGCACCAGCAATTTATTCAGGACGGCACGACCGATAAAGGTTTCATCGGTTTCCGCCAGGTCATCCGGCGATGGCGGCGCAGTTTCTATATCCAGCAAGGCTGGAAATTCCTGGGCGCGCGACAGCAGGTAAAAACCGCCTACCTCATGCACGATACCGGCAAACAGCGCCGTTTCGGCATCCACCTTGCTGACTTTACGGGCAATCAGGTGGGCCAGTGCTGCCACATAGGCGGAATGACGCCACAGCGCCTCCATTTTGGCGCGTATGCCAGGATGGGAAACGGCTGCACTTAATTGCCGCATGACAACGGCAGCCGTCACGGAACGCAGGGTATTGAAACCGAGTATGGTGATGGCCGTGCGGATATTGGTGACCCCGCCGCCAAAGCGGTTATAGGCGACAGAATTGGCGATGGCCACCACGCGGGCCGACATCAAAGGTTCTGTCATGACCAGTTTGGCCGCTGTTTCTATGCCGCAGTCCGGGTCATCCAGAGCTTGCTGTATTTTGAGTGATGCGTTGACATTGGTCGGAAAAACCAAATCCCCATTGCTGGCTTGTTCAACGATGCTTCTTAGTGCTTCCGACTTGTTCATATACATTTCTAGATAGAAAAGACCCGAAGCGAGGGTCTGTTCCTATCTCTCGCTTAACTTTTTAACTTTTATTGAAACCCAATACCCTCACTAGTTTACCAGCAGTTGACATAATCAAGTTGGAATCCGCATTTTCACTGTCCGGCGGCGCGGCACTGACTTTGGTCGGCTGTACGCGACGGACATGCTTGCTGGCAGCATCCAGCTTGAAGGCAGTGACGGTGCGGGCCAGGATATTGGCTTGTTCCTCCATGCTTTCAGCCGCTGCTGCTGCCTGTTCTACCAGCGCTGCATTTTGCTGCGTCATTTCATCCATCTGGGTGATGGCACGGTTGACTTCTTCTATACCTGAGCTTTGTTCCTGGCCGGCAGCACTGATCTCGGTCATGATATCGGCCACATGTTTGACCGAAGTCACGATCTCCCCCATGGTTTTGCCGGCGGCATCGACCAGCTTGCCGCCTGCATCGACTTTTTCAACCGAATCGCTGATCAGGGTCTTGATTTCCTTGGCGGCACTGGCGCTGCGTTGGGCCAGATTTCTGACCTCCGACGCCACCACGGCAAAGCCACGCCCCTGCTCACCGGCACGGGCAGCTTCTACCGCCGCGTTCAGCGCCAGGATATTGGTCTGAAAGGCAATGCCGTCAATCACGCTGATAATGTCGACGATCTTGCGCGAGCTTTCCTTGATGGAATTCATGGTGTGGACTACCTTGCCTACTTCTTCGCCGCCCTTGATGGCGAAGTTGGACGCCGAGGTCACCAGGCCATTCGCCTGTCTGGCATTGTCTGCATTGTGCCTGACAGTGGCGGTGATTTCTTCCATGGTGCTGGCGGTTTCTTCCAGCGCACCGGCCTGGGTTTCCGTGCGTGAAGACAGGTCGGCGTTACCGCTGGAGATTTCACCTGCGGCAATCGCGATAGCATCGGTACCCTGACGGACTTCGCTGACGATATGGTGCAGATTGTCATTCATTTCTTTCAGCGCATTCAGCAGTTCGCTGATTTCATCGGTACCGTCAGAGGTTTCGCGGAAAGATAGTTCACCGGCAGCAACCTGTTTGGCGATGACGACCGCTTCGCGCAGTGGCGTGGTAATGCTGCGTGTCAAAAATACCGAGAAGCCTGCGCCTATCAGTAAAATCACAGCGCCAATCGCAAACAGGGTGGTCGTCAGTTGTTTGCCCTTGCTTTCGGCAATGCTGGACAGTTCAGCGGCGGCCTTGTTTTGCAGATCAACCAGTTTATTAATTTCCAGTAAAGCCTTTTGTTGCAAGGGGTCAATTTTGGTGGCAATTACCTTGACGGCTTCTTCACCGTTGAATGCCAACAACATTTTTAAGGCTTCTTTGGTGGGAACATCGATTTCCTTGTCCATTTCTGAAACGGTATCGAGGATTTTTTTCTCTTCATCTTTCAGACCGAGGGCGATCAGTTTGTCGCGTGCTTCGGCAAAGCGACTCTGTTGCTTTTTTGAGATAGCTTTTTGCTTGTCGATTTCACTAATTTCGCTTTGCAGGCCGATATTGCGTATGGCAATGCCGCTTTCCAGCATGCTGCTTTTCATGGTGGCAGCCAGCTCGGTTTTGGCGTGCGAAAGCTCCAGGCCAGCGACCATTTCCTTGCGGTTGCTGGCGCTGAAGATGCTGTCGATGACAAGGATGAGAATCAGGGTGGCGAGTATTACACCAAAACCGACTGCAAGTCGGGTTCCTATGCGCAAGTGACGCAAGTTCATCGTGTATCTCCCAGAAAAAACTTCGTTTGCTACAAAATGCGAAAAAATATTTTTCAAGATTCAACATATCAGACTCAGGGGAAGAGAAAATCCGGTATGTCTTTGTAACGGTGAAATAAGCTTCGGTAGGAAGTAGTGCGCCTTACCTGGATTGCATTGCTATACAGAAATTGTGAACGCTGTATTCATACTATGCCAATTCTGTTTTGTTGCAAAGCAGCAAAACGGCAAGTTTTTGTTAAATTCTGTGGATTACTACATGCCTATATTGATGACCATCGTGGTGCTGCTACTCTCTGCCAGCCTGATTTTTGTCTGGACGCGCTGGCGACGTGCTGCCCGGGCTGACTACATACGCAGTTATATGTTTCCGCCCGGACTGTTGGAAAGACTCCACAAACAGCGTACTGACCTGTCCATAAAAGATCAACAATTGGTGGCAAGGGCACTGAGGCAGTTTTTCCTCGTTTATCTGAAGTCGGGTTACAAGCATATCGCCATGCCTTCACTGGTCGTTGATGAGCTTTGGCATGAATTCATTCTCTACACCAAAAATTACGAACAATTCTGTAACAAGGCGTTTGGCCGTTATATGCACCATACGCCAGCCGCCGTGCTGGGCAGCAATCTGCGCAATAATAGTGGTCTGCGTCGCACCTGGTGGTTTGCCTGCCTCGAAGAAAACATCAACCCCCGTCGTGCCACCCGCTTGCCCCTGCTGTTTGCGCTGGATGCCAAATGGAATATTGCCGATGGCTTTCGCTATGAACCCAATTGCAGCGCCCTGCGTACCAATACAGATGGCACTGTATATTGCGGCGGTGATTTTTATGGTGGTGGCAGCAGTGACAGCCCGTATGATTTTGGTGATACCGCACGGGATAGCGGCAGTAGTGACAGTGGTGGTGACAGCGGTGGCGACAGTTCGGGTGGTGGTTGTAGCGGAGGCTGTGGTGGCAGTGATTAAGACAGTAAACACATTCTAAGAGGCTGGCCGGTGAAGCGGGCCTGGCTATGGCGACAGGCTTTAGCCGCTGCCCGGCTTGAGGGCAGCATTGCTGCTTTCCAGTCTGTCCATGAGTATTTTCTTTTCGCCATCATGGAAATTCAGGAATTCCAGCCCGATACGGAAAGAAAATTGCGACAGTATGGTGTACACCATCTTGCTTTCGACTTCTATTTTCTGGGCGTGCAGGCCTACATTCAAGGGTGGCAAGGTCATGATCAGTTTGACTCTGCCATTGAAAAAGACATTGTAGTCACAGAACATGCTGAGGCCATTTTCTGAAATGTCATTGATCTTGCCGTGATAAGTCAGTTTTTTGCCACTGAACTCATGAATCAGGGCAATTTTCCATTTCACCAGATAACGGCTGTGCGAACGCGGCAGTTGCGCCTTGATTTCATTGAATTTGACAAGGATCTTGGAAGCAGGTGCACCGTCAGGGGATGGGGCATCCTGCACCGGAACCACAAAAGCCGGTTCCGGATCAATCCCGGGAACAACAAAGGGCGGTGTTAAGGGGGACGCCAAGGGTGGAGTTAAGGGAGCATCTACGACCACGCCCTTCGCATCCTTATCCGGCAAGACGACAGGCGTTTCTGGCGCTACCGTATCAGCGCCATAAGAGACTTTTCTTTTTCCGGGCAGTTTGTGCATGACACCATTATATAGAAAAAAGCCGAAATAATTTCCATATGGAAATTATTCTCATTTCCCATCAAAAGCTTTTTATACCTGTGATTGTCAGTCACTACATCAAAAGAAGACAGAACTTTCTTTTCTATATTGTCATGGCCGGGATGATCAAATTTTGCCAGGCCGCCTAGGTATGCAGTGCATGTGTCGGTGTGGCTTAGGTACTCACCACCCGCTTCGCCGGTCTGAACTGTTCGCGGTAACTGGCCGGTGACAATCCCGAATGTCGTTTAAACAGGCGGCGGAAGGAACTGGGGTCGCTGTAGCCGGTGCGCTCGGCCACCTGTTCCAGCGTCAGTGTGGTGCTTTCCAGCAGGCGTTTGGCGATATCCATCTTGATTTGCTGGGCGTAACTGGCTGGCGTGGTATCCAGGGTCTGGTGGAAATGCCGTATCACCGTGCGTTCACTGACGGCCAGATGTTCCGCCAGTGCAGGCAGGCGGAAAGGCAGGTGGTGATTCTGGTTCAGCCATTTCTGGGCACGCTGCACCAGCAGGTTTTCATGCGGCTGGCTATCTTGCTGGGTCAGGGTCAGCATTTGCATGTATGGCATCTGTGATGCGCGATTGGCATCGATCAGCAGTGTCTTGGAAACGCCGGTGGCAACATCCTGCCCGCCAAATCTTTCTACCAGGTGGTAGGCCAGGTTCAGATAGCTGGTAGCTGCGCCGCTGGTCAGGATATTTTCATATTCACTCAATACCTGGGCCAGACGCAGTTGTACCTCTGGGTAACGGGCCTTGAAGGCCCGTTCCAGCCACCAGGTGGTGGTGGCATGCCCGCCATTCAGCAAACCAGCTTCGGCCAGTACGAAAGTGGCACTGCAATTCGATGCCAGTACCGTACCCTGACGGTGTTTTTCACGCAGGATAGGGAAGACATCGCGCATATCATGCAAATTACCCAGCAGGCCGGCAACACCATTGCCGACATAAATGCCGGGCAGGATAATCACATCTGCCTTGCTGTCTGCCTGTATCGGACCATTCGCAACCAGGCTGACCCTGGCTGGTGTCATGACGGGTTTGCCATCGAGAGAGCGCAGGCTCCACTTAAATAGCGGACCGACATCATCCCGGTTTTTGATGGCCCAGATCGCATTCGCCACCGCAAACACATCCAGCGGGCCAGTGACGGCAGATGCCATGCATTGTGGGTACAGCCAGACTTCGATATCAACCATTTGTCGTAATCTGCATTAAAAGAGTCAATACTGACACTATCCACCTTTTCCCGCAATATTTAGAATAGCTGTAAGAATAGTCAACATGGAAGACCAGCATGCAGGCAGAAAAAAATCTCGCACCCAGTGGCGACATACCCGACATACCCGATGCACCCGATGAACATGCGCAACGGCTGAACCAGTTCGGAGCCCCATTCCTGCCCGGCCATTTGGGCATACGCATACTGTCGGTAGAAAAAGGACGCGTCACCGCAGAATTGCCGGTGCAGCCGCATTTGCTGGCCCCCAACGGTTATCTGCATGCCGGCAGTGTGGTGACGCTGGCAGATACTGCCTGCGGTTATGGCTGCATCAGCAGCCTGCCAGCAGGGGCACAAAGTTTTACCACTGTGGAACTGAAGTCGAATCACCTGGGTACAGCCCGTGAGGGCACCATCAGCGTCGTTGCCACCGGTGTACATCTGGGCCGCACCACTCAGGTCTGGGATGCCGTGGTCAGTTACCAGGGCAAGACCATTGCCTTGTTTCGTTGTACACAAATGATTTTATTTCCCCGTAAGGATGCATGATGAGTACAGAAACCGAAGCAGTCTTGCAGCAATGGCTGGCCCGTGAAGCCGAAGTGCGCGCACGCATGGCAGAACCTGGCGTTGCTACGCTGGATCAGTTGAAAGCCGTCAGCGGTATCGATTTCCTGCTAGGTATCCTGAATGGCGATTACCCGGTCGCCCCCATAGGCAAGACGCTGGATTTCATTCCGGTAGAAGGTGAGCCAGGCCGTATCGTGTTCCAGGGCACGCCCGGTGTGCAGCATTACAATCCGCTGGGTAGCGTGCATGGCGGCTATTTCTGTACCCTGCTGGATTCAGCAGTGGGTTGTGCCGTGCAATCCATGCTGCCCAAGGGGGTTGGTTATACCACGCTGGAAATCAAGGTGAATCTGATACGGGCCATGAACAGCAAGACCGGGCCGGTGCGGGCTGAGGGTAAGGTGATACAGGTAGGGCGGCAGGTGGGGACGGCAGAGGGGCGTATTGTGGATGCGGCGGGGAAGGTTTATGCGCATGCGACGACGACGTGTCTGGTGTTTCCCTTGCCTTGACTGAGGTTTGGTAAGCCACACGATGGTTTGCCGCATCAGTTGCTGTGCTGATTTTTACTCCTTCTCCTTCAAGGAGAAGGCAGGGATGAGGATGGGGTTCTGTCGATGAACGGCAATCACAAATTCGTCGCTGTAGGTTGGGCTGCGCTTTATCAGCCCAACACTGGGCGCATCAAGCACGTATTCGTCATTGCGAAAGTTGGAATCCACTGGGCGGTGCTCCAGTGGTGGTCGTTGCATGCTTGAGTTGTGTAAAGCAATTGCCCTTCGTGGATACAAGCCGGGTCTCGGCCCGGCGGCCGAGATACTTTCTTTTGCTTCGCCAAAAGCAAGTATCCAAAGAAAAGGCGACCGCAGACTTGCCCTTCGGGTGCTTACGCTGCGCTTCAGCACAATTTGTGCATCACAAAAAATGGGAAAGTTTCGAAACTCGCCTTCGGCTCAAACACGAAGCTTTCTGATCCATTTTCTGTGATGCACAAATTACATCGGTGTAGCAGGGAATTCGGATTGCATGCAATCCGCCTGCGTAACGACATCGCCTTACAAGGCGATGTGTCTCCCTATAGGGACACAGGGCCCAAGCGGATTAACGTCAAAGGCAACGTCAAACCCAACAGCAACGTCAAACCCAGTGGCACCACAACGGCAATTAAATTACCGTAATTAGCTTGTGTTTCCCCTTATTTCTTCGCCGATTCCTTCTCCTGCAAAGTCCTCCACATCACCTTCCCCGTACCTGACTTCGGCAGGCTGTCCACGAAATCCACAAATTTCGGTACCTTGTAGGCGGCCATTTTGTCGTGGGCCCAGGTCATGATGTCTTCGGCGGTGATGTCGCTGCCGGGTTTTTTGACGATGACGGCTTTCACGGTTTCGCCGCGGTAGGCGTCGTGGGCGGAGATGATGCAGCATTCCTGTATCGCCGGGTGCTGGTACATCATGGATTCGACTTCGGCTGGCCAGACTTTGAAGCCGCTGGCGTTGATCATGCGTTTCAGGCGGTCGGTGAAGAAGAAGAAACCTTCCGGGTCAATGTAACCAAGGTCGCCGGAGCGGAAGAATTGCTTGCCGTCGAGTTCGGCAAATGAATCGGCGGTCTTTTGCGGATCATTCCAGTAGCCCTGGAAGACTTGTGGGCCGTTGATCCAGATTTCGCCGGTTTCACCCTGTTTTACTTCCTGCAAGGTGGTGGGGTCCACCACGCGCGAATCGACGTTGAAATACGGCATGCCCAGACATTGTTGCTTCATGCGCTGCGGCGGATTGAGGTGGGACGGGGCCATGGTTTCGGACAGGCCGTAACCTTCCATATACACCTGCCCCGACAGTTCCAGCAGTTTTTGGGCAATGGCAGCCGGCATGGCCGCACCACCGCCGGATACCCTGGTCAGTTTGGAAATGTCATATTCGCCCAGACGTGGATTCGACAGGAAATCGATCATCATCGATGGCACCAGCGTCCAGTTGCTGACGGCATAACGGGTAATCAGTTGTCCTGCGGCGTCGCGGTCCCAGCGCGGCAGTATCACCAGGGTGCCGCCGCAATAGATCATGGCATTCATGACCGACTGCATGCCGGTCACATGAAAGAAAGGCAAGACTGCCAGTGCCACATGGGTGGCGACTATCGCACCCGACCAGGTGGGGCTGCCGACGATGTTGAACATGACCGAGCGGTGATTGTGTATGCAACCTTTGGGTTTGCCGGTAGTTCCTGACGTGTAAGGCATACAGGCCAGGTCATCCGGTCCGGCTTGATGGATGTTGGGTTGGTGTCCTGCCTGGATGGCTGCCTGCCAGCTGCTGACGCCGGCCTGATCAGGTACTTGCCGTTCTGCCTTGACGAAATCAGGGATGGTCAGGTCAGTGGCTACGCGTAAATGGTCAGAGTAAGTGGCTACTACGGCATTTTGCAATGTCCCATGGCCAATCAACGGTTGCAGGCGCGCAAATATCTCTTGCGATACCAGGGCCGTTCTGGCACCGCTATCGGCGATGTAATGTGCCAGTTCATCCGACATCAGCATTGGATTGACCGGTACCACCATGGCGTCTGCGCGCATGATGGCGTAAAAGCCGATCACGAATTGCGGGCTGTTTTGCATATTCAGCAAGACCCTGTCGCCTTTTTGTACGCCACAAACCTGTTGCAGATAGCCCGCCAGTGCCAGCACTTCTTCGTGCAACTGGCGGTAAGTGATGACCGAGTCATAAAAGACGATGGCCGGTTTGTCTGGAAAACGTAGCGCTGACACTTGCAAATTCGTGTAAACGCTGGCTTCCGGCGTAATCAGATGATGGGGCAGGCCTTGCGGCCAGTGGGCATAATGCAAAGTGTTCATATCGCAGTGTCTCCGGGTTTTGGTCGGTTTTTTTATTAGAGTGCCACACCTAAAGCATTTTTGCACGGTCGTTCGTAAAAAAATCCCGTCTGACCAAAACTTGAAACATTTTGTCAACACTTGGCGTAAAGGTATTGCAATTGCCAGCATGAAGCTACAATGGTGAGAATTTCTCTATTTTGTAAGTCATCGGAGTCAGCGTGTTTCAGCAAATCAAAACAGCCTTAGTCGTTTTTTCCAGCCTGGCATTGGTGGCTTGCGGTGGCGGGGGCAGCAGCAGTTCGGGCACGTCAGGCGGCACGACCGCCAATCCTATGGCGATTTCGGTTCCCGATGCCCTGACGGTGACTAGTGGCGCACCCCTGAGTTTTACCGGCCAGGCCAGCAGCACGGCCGGTGTCATCACGAATATGTACTGGCAGGTAGAAAACCTGACCCTGTCGGCCAATGCACTATCAGCCGTGACCAACGCCGATTGCAAAACCATACAAAAAAGTACCAGCGGTGCGGAAGCCAGTTGCGTCTTGCAGGTGACGCCACCCGCCTTGCTCACCGCCGACTACACCTACAAGTTCACCCTGAATGCAGTTGATGTCAAAGGCAATATTGTCAAGGCATCCACGACTTTGGTGGTGAAACAGGAAGCGTCCACCACGGCCAACCCTGTGGCCAAGGTCAGCGGCAATACCACCGCTTCATCCGGTGACAAGGTCAGCCTGACTTGCGCCGGCAGCGGTGGTACACCTGCCACCACGGGCGAGCCTTATTCTTACCAATGGGTGGTCAGCGATGCCGCTGGCACGACCATCACCCTGGCACCGACAGATACCGCTGCGACCAGCTTTACCGCACCTGTGGTGACGGCTTCAACTGCCGTCAAGTTGCAATGCCGCGTTACGGATGACAAGCAAAAGGTCGGTACTGCCACCCAGACAGTCACGGTTGCACCCATCATCAAACCGACAGTGGTACCTATTTCCTATAGCGGTGGAACTGTCGTGGCGGGTGCCACGATTACCCTGGATGGCAGCAAATCCGTAAAATATGATGTCAATGGCAAAGCGGACTCCAGCACACCGATTTATTATTTCTGGAAACAAAAATCCGGCCCTACGGTAGAGGTGTTCAATGCCTTCTCCAGTGTCGCCAGCACCGCCCTGCCCAAGCTCATCAGCACCAGAACCGCTTTCGTGTTCACGCTGAATGTATCCAATTCGGTGATTACATCCGGCGGTTTTTCACTGGATCCTATCACCCAGCTGGATGTGGTGTTTTATGTTGATCCGCTGACACCGATTTCTTTGGTGTCGTATTCCCCTACCCAGGTTGCGCTGTCGGGTAGTGCCGTCACGCTGAAGGTGGATGCACCTTCGAATACCGGATCGAATATCGTCTATTACAGCTGGTCACAAGTGGCCGGGCCTACGGTATTTATCGCCGGTGCGAGCACCGCTAACGCCGGGTTTATCGCCCCGACAGTGACTACTGATACGATACTGATTTTCCGTGCTAGTGGCAGTTATCAACCGATTACCGTCGCCAATCCTGCTACCGCATCCATTGATGTACTGGTACTGGTACAGCCTTTACCCAAATAGAATTGACAGGACTTACGCAAAACCGACCCAGCTGCCTTGCAGCTCCTCGCCGCAGTTTCCGTACTGTCTCCGTCGTTACGGTGCAGTCGGGGTTTCAGGCGACCTGTCGCCTGCTGCTGACTGGCAAATAATGATTGGCGATGTATAGTTGAAAAAAAGCCCCGCTGTCTTGCAACCAGGACGGCGGGGCTTTTTCATGCTGATTCAGTGTCTATTCACGTGCAATGATTTTATGCCTGCCCAGTTCACGTTGGCGTGTCAGGGTCTTGGTGGCCACGAAAATTTCACGCAGGAAGTAGATGAAGCTACCTATCAGTGAAAAAACCCCTGCTACGAACAGGAGTGCAATCGGCTTGTCCAGACTTAAACTGGTGGCGTCACCCAGAAACAGGGTCGCGATGACCAGGCAGATAAACAAGCCACACGAGGTACTAAGCGTGATGGCCCGGTTAATCAGGTGTGAGCGTTCATACAGTTCCTGCAATTCTTCTTCCAGACCGGGTGTTACCGGTACAGCGGCGTTGTCGCCATGCAGTAACTCTTCGACTACCCGCGACCTGTCAATGATGCGTGCCAGGCGATTGGTCAAGACCGAAAGCGTGGTGCCCACGCCGGTCAGCAGGAAGACCGGGGCAATGGCGAGTTGGATGATGTGGCTGACGTCACCTAGCTGTAAATTAATCATGTTTTTTATCCTTAAGCTTTTTTCCGGATTTTACAGGGGAGCACGCCCTGGCGGGCAAACATGAACAGGTCTTTTGGCGTATTCTGACACTTTCGCTGACATTTTCATCTGCATATTGCCTGTAGGAGTTTCCATGTCCATATCCCCGCGTTCGCCAGCTATCTTTTTGGGTCATGGCAGTCCCATGAATGCCCTGGCCGACAATGAATATACCCGTGCCTGGCATGACCTTGGGCAAACGGTGGCACGCCCTAAGGCGATCCTGATGGTGTCGGCCCACTGGATGACGCGTGGGGTGGCCGTGACAGCTATGCCAAGACCAAGGACGATTCATGATTTTGGCGGTTTTCCGCAAGCCCTGTTTGATATTCAGTATCCGGCTGCCGGCGCCCCTGCCCTGGCGGCCCGCGTGGCTGAATTGCTGGCACCCATGACGGTGGTGCAAGACCAGCAGTGGGGTCTGGACCACGGCACCTGGTCAGTGCTGGTAAAGATGTACCCGCAAGCAGATGTGCCTGTCGTGCAACTGAGCCTGGACTTGTCACAGCCAGCCGCCTGGCATTTTGAACTGGGACGACAATTGAGTGTCTTGCGTGACGAAGGTGTGATGCTGATGGCCAGTGGCAATGTGGTCCACAATCTGCGTCGCATGTCACAACAGGTGCGTGCCTATGACTGGGCGCAACGTTTCAATGACAACATGCGTGCAGCGATTCTCGATGAAGACTGGGACAAGCTGGTGCATTATGAACAGTTCGGCAATGATGCCAGCCTGGCTGTACCGACCAATGAACATTTCCTGCCCCTGCTGTATGTACTGGGCAGCAAGCGACCAGATGAACGATTGGCTCTGTTTGCCGAAGGCATGGAACTGGGCGCCATCAGCATGATGTCGGTGGCGGTTTCCTGAGCGATGTTGCAATTAATGATTGCGCGTTTTGATCGGTATTGAACTTGAAAAAAAGAAATATATTCCTTCTCTTGTTTGTCCCCATTCTGGCTTACTGCGAATTTTCTGACGAAATCAACAGTCGATTGTACGGAACGGCGGTCGATCTGGTGTCTGCCAGCAAACCAATCGAAGACTCATTTTTTACACCAAATTTTGTCCACATGCAGGTGGCGCCGGACAACAGCTTGCGCCTCGCGCTCAGGGCTCCTTTTTATGATTCCGGGGATATCGCCAGACCTTATCTGACAGTAGATGACGCGGGTCATGGTGTCTTGCATATCGACGTCAAGCGGCAACTGCAGATAGTTGGGAAAAAATGCGAATTTCAGCGCCAGTTGGTGATACAAATTCCGGCACAGCATTGGCAAAAACTGAACGATCTGGCTTTATATAACCACAACACGGATGACGCCGCAGGTAGCAGTATGCCCATCTCCGATCGTGCGTATTTACACGCGAAACAGCATGAATCAGTGCAACAGGTGGCTTGGGAAAAGCTGACAGAAAGCCAGTCTTGCTGACTTCCTGTCTATTGTCCTCAATTCGTCCTCAATTTGTCTTCAATTCAGCTGCAAAGGCAAAGTCAGCCGCACTTCCAGCCCGCCTTCGGACAGATTGCTGAGTTGCAGTTTGCCGCCGTGTTGCTGGGCGATGTTCTGGGCGATGGTCAGTCCCAGGCCGGTGCCGCCGGATTCGCGTGAGCGTGAGGTTTCTATGCGGAAAAAAGGTTCAAATACCTTGCTCTGCAATTCTGGTGGTATGCCACTACCGCCGTCACGTATCAGTATATGCATGACATCGTTGGCAGCATCTTTGCCGGCTACCAGACTGACTTTGGCATATTGACCATATTTGACGGCATTGTCGATCAGATTGGTCAGGCAACGACGCAGGGATTGCGGCCTGGCCATGACGGTAACACCAGCTTGCCCCTGAAAGCTGACATTCTGGCCAGCATCGGCCGCATCGGCACAGACGCTGTCGAGCAGGGAATCCAGGTCCAGCGGTTTCAGGGCTTCGTTGCTGTCCATACTGCGGGCCAAGTCCAGTCCTTCGCGTATCATCATTTGCATGCCTGACAAATCTTCTATCAGTTTGTCGCGCAACTCATCATCCTTGACCTTTTCCAGACGCAGGCGCAGACGTGTCAGCGGGGTTTGCAAATCATGGGTGATGGCCGCCAGCATGTGGGTGCGCTGGGCAATGTGCTGGCGTATCCTGGCTTGCATGGCATTGAAGGCGCGGGTTGCCTGGAGGATTTCGGTCGCTCCTTTTTCTGGCAGCGGTGGGCGGTTGATGTCCTGCCCCAGCGCTGTGGCGGCCTGCGCCATTTGCTGCAAAGGGCGCATGGACATGCGTGCGATAATGAAGGTCAGCACAGCGATACTGGCCAGGAACAGGAACAGATACTGGATGAAATCTGGCCTTAAAGGCGGTGCCGGGCTACGTGGCGGCAAGACGGTCAGGCGCAAGGCGGTGCCGTCATGCAGGGTGATGCCCAGCGCTTCACAGGGCAGGCGGTTGGTCTGTATGTTTTGCGGCGAGCGCGGGCAGGACGCCGGGTCCTGTGCCAGCGACATCACGCGAAAGGTTTTGCCCAGTCTTTCACTGACAGCTGCTGCATATTCCGAGCGCGGCGCCTGGTCTGATGTTTCGGCGGGTAGTGTTGCCACCTGCAAGCCCAGACGCGGTGCGGTGGTCAGAAAAGCTTCGCGATTGGCTTCTGGCAGGGCATCCAGTGCCAGTACTAGTTGTTCGGCCCGTTCAACCGCATGCGAGTCACGGTATTGGGTAATGGTTTTCTGGCGCTCGCCAAAAGCCAGCCACCATGTCAGCGCTGTGGATGCAACGACACCAAGCAAAAGAATGGCAAATACCCTGCCCCACATCGATGACAAAATTTTCATTATTCTTGCTCCACCGCGACGGTCACGGCCAGTACATAACCGCCATTTCTGACAGTCTTGATGATTTGCGGCGAGCGCGCATCTTCCCTTAATTTCTGGCGCAGGCGGCTGATCTGAATATCGATGGAACGATCAAAGGGATCGGCATCGCGGCCATGCGTCATGTTCAGCAACTGATCACGGTTCAGGACACGGTTGGGGTGATCCAGAAAGATGTTCAGCATACGAAATTCGGCACCCGATAATGACACGACCATGTCATCCGGGCTGATCAGGTGACGCGCCGTCAAATCCAGGGTCCAGCCGGCAAATTTCAATTTTTGTAGCGCTTCGCCGGTATGCGGATTGATATTGGTCTGGATGCGTCGCAACACGCTGCGTATGCGTGCCAGCAGCTCACGCGGCTCAAACGGCTTGGGCAGGTAATCGTCAGCACCCATTTCCAGGCCGAGAATACGGTCCAGCGGTTCGCCGCGTGCAGTCAGCATGATGACGGGCAGAGTTGATTTGCTGCGCAAGGTGCGGCACAGGGTCAGGCCGTCATCACCCGGCAGGTTCAGATCGAGCACGATAAGGTCAATTTGCTGATTTTGCAGTGCCGCCCACATGGCATTGCCTTCGGCAGCGGTGACCGTACTGTAGCCATTATTATCAAGATAATCGGCCAGCAAATTGCGGATGTCGCGGTCGTCATCAACAATGAGAATTTTATTAGGTGTGTCCATGGGTTTCATTATGAGCCTGGTCCGTCCTATAGAAACGAAGATTTTGTATCGGCTTGTTATGATAAACCGATCAGGAAACAGTACGTAACAACAGTACGTAACATACCATCGTATGGTACTCCAGGTTGTTACACGTCGATACAAAGCGAGGCCAGACCGACATTTTTGGGTTACATCTGTCCCGCAAGATACGCTCCATGTCTGAGGCAGCAATGCCGGGATGTGAGCAAAATGGGATGGGTGGCCAGCGCTGAACCGGCCTGCCTATCTGATTGGGTTCAGGTCCTGATGGTCACGTCACAGTCAGGTTGCTCGCCGTTTTGCAGTATGCCGGAGACAAGGCGTCGAGTATGTTCAGTCTGTTAAGAAAGCGAAAACTATGAATACCTTACAAAAAAAATTAGCTCTTGGTTTGACGGTTATTACGATGGGTATTGCCGCCGGTGCATTTGCACAAAGCGCTCCATCAACACCACCAGCACCGCCTGCAGGTGATCACGCTGGCCATGGCCGTACACCGGCAGATCCGGCCAAGTGGGCCGAAAAAATGAAAGAGCGCATGGCCAAGCATCAGGCAGAAATGCATGATAAATTGAAGATCACTGCCGCACAGGAATCAGCCTGGAAAACCTTTACTGAATCCATGAATCCTGGTGCCATGCCGGCCCGTCCGGATCAGAAGGAACTGGCAAAACTGAGCACACCAGAGCGCATGGAAAAAGGCCTGGAAAAAATGAAAGAACACCTGGCAAAAATGCAGACACGTCTGACTGCATTGAAAACTTTCTATGCCGTGCTGTCACCAGAACAGCAAAAGATTTTTGATGACAGCCATCGTCATATGGAATCGCGTATGCGTGAACGTATGTCGCACATGGGCGGCCACGGTGCTCCTGGTGGCCCCGGCGGTCCTGGCCATGACATGCACCGCGATGGCGGTGGTCGTCCACCGATGATGGACAAGAAAAACTAAGTTTTAGTTATTTGCAGCACAGGAATGCAGACTGGCAGTAATGCCCGTATGCATTTTTCATTTTGGGTGATGGATACAGCGTTACCCGTGCGACAGAGCGGGAACCGCAAGTGTTGGAGCAGACATCTTGCAAGGTCCTGTCGCGATTTATTGCGGACGCATGCTGTTGCCCTTGGTGTGTATCCATTCCACCAGATTTTCTTCCAGCATCGGGCGGCCTATAAAAAAACCCTGGCCTTCGTGGCAACCCATGGCTTCCAGGGTCTTCCAGTGGATGGCATGTTCCACCCCTTCGGCGATCACTTGCAGGCCCAGTTTCTTGCCTAACTGGGTGATCAGTTCGGCAATACGCGGGCCTTCGGGCGTGTCGATCTGATTCACAAAAGCGCGGTCTATTTTCAGCCTGTCCACTGGCAGTTTGTCGAGATAACTGAGGGAAGAAAATCCTGTACCAAAATCATCAATCGCAATGTTGACCCCCAGGTTTTTCAGTTTGCTGAGCTGGGTTTCAAACATGGCGGCGCTGCTCATGGTGACCGATTCTGTAATTTCCAGTTCCAGATTGGATGGTGCCAGACCGCTGTCTTTCAGGGCTTTTTCGACGATATCAATAAAATCATCCTGGCGGAATTGTATGACCGATACATTCACTCCCATGCGTTGTGGTGCGATGCCGGCTTTTTGCAGTCTGACCATCATGAAACAGGCGGTACGCAATACCCAGGCACCCAGACTAATGATCAGGCCGGAATATTCGGCCAGGGGAATGAAATCATTTGGCGGTATCAGCACACCCTCGTCGGTGCGCCAGCGTATCAAGGCTTCCAGGCCGGTAAAATGTCCGGTTTCCAGATCGACCTGTGGCTGATACATAAGGAACAGGCGCTCGGCATCAAAAGCTTTGTGCAGATGTTGCATCAGGGTGGCGCGTTCGCGTATTTCTATACCCATGGAACGGGTAAACAGGGTGCAACTGCCGCGCTGCTGTATTTTGGTACGTTTCAAAGCGATACTGGCGTCCTTGAGCGGCTCGGCACCGTCGCCGTGATAACCTTCCAGTGCCACCATGCCTATGGACATGGACACCGAATGTGCAGTGGCTTCTATCGTGAACGGCAGGCTAAACAACTGCCGCAGGGTATCGGGGTCGAGCAAATCCTGGTCGCCCAGCAAACCGAATACATCGCCAGAGATGCGGGCAAAAAATACCCCTTCCCCCAACTGCTCACGCAGGCGGTCAGCCACGGCTTTCAGCAGCAGGTCGCCATAGTGATGGCCAAGCACATCATTGATTTCGGCAAAATCGTCAATGTCCAGCAATGCCACCATTTGTGCCGGCTGATGTTGTTCCAGTGCCGCGCTGATCTGATCAATGAATTTCAGGCGGTTTGGCAGCTTCAGCAACTGATCGCGGTAAGCATGATTTTTAAGCTGATTGACCAGGCTGAGGTTGTCCAGGCAGACCCCGAGATTGGCGCAGAATACCTCCAGCAGGTCACGGTTGATGTCTGACAGCGGGAAAGGCAGGTCGACATACGCAGCCAGCGGCCGGTCGCCACGTCCGGAAAAATACAGGGTCATGCTGTAAGGGCCAAACAGTGGTTCACGTCTGGTCAGTACATGCCGCAATGCATGCCGTATCTTGGTGTCATCAATTTTTTCAATCGGACAATTCATCAACTGGCTGTAATGCCCGGCCGAAGCAATGACATTGAAGATCTCGGGTGTTGCCTCTTCGTCCATTTCATTCAATTCACCCTGGGCGCACAGCAAGCCTTCGGGCGGTACCCCACACAGGGCGGCAATCTGGGTAATCACGCCACTGGCAAATGCCTGGATGCCATGATCAAAGGTGAATGCAGCGCTGGACGTGATAATCTGGTGCAGACCACGCCGGCTGGCATCTATCGTGCGTATCTGTTCATACGAACGGATGGCGGCAGTCAGCGAAGTCAGCAGTTTCTTGCGTGTCAGTTCATTCTTGGTTTTGTAGTCATTGATGTCATAGTCGCGTATTGCCTCTTCTTCCGGCGCATAGCCGGGCTGGCCGGTTCGCAGGATGATGCGGGTGTCTGCCCAGCCCAGCTCGTCACGTATGAAACTGACCAGTTCCAGACCGGCATGTTCGGTTTCCATGACCACGTCCAGCAAGACCACGGCGATATCGCTCTCTGCCGCAAATACCCGGCGTGTTTCGTCTTTGGAATAGGTATGGATGAATTCCAGCGGGCGGTTCAGTATTTGTACATACTGTAGGGCGAAGCAGGTGGTGCTGTGGACATCTTCATCATCATCGACGATCGCCACTTTCCAGCTGCGTATCAGCCGGGGGTCTCCGGAGATGTCTGCTGTATCTTCTATGATGAATAGTTCGTCATCATCACCTTGTACATTCGACATGCCTTCTCCGGTTAGAAAAGTTCATTATTACGATCTGGGATTCATGGCGCGGGGGCCTGCATCATGGATACTTGCTCTTATGCATTCCAGTATAGTGTAAGTTTGCCGCTACAAGGGCAGGAAAAAATACCCTCTTTGTTTCACTAGCCACAGATTATTGTGAGCAATAGTGAAATGGAGAGCCTCTGTGTCTCAGGCAAAACGACGTGCTGCATCCAGACCCAGGCCTGAACCGATGCTGCCAAAAAGATCACCCTCGACCTTGCGTGCGGTTGGCACGATGCTGGCAATTTGCTGGCGCAAGCCACGTACACCGCTGGAGCCACCGGTAAAGAAGACGGTATCGACCTGTTCCGGCCTGACCTGGGCAGCCTGTAGTACGCTGTTGACGGTATCGCCTATCTGTATGGTCAATTGCGAAATGGCAGTCTGCAAGCCTGCCTGGTCCAGTTCCAGCAGGCAGGCTGCGCTGCTTTGCTTGCTGCGCAGGCGATCCAGCGGCAGGCTGATGGATTGTTGATCTGACAATAATATCTTGGCTTCTTCCGAGCGGATGGCCAGCCAGTGGCCATCGCGTTCTTCCACCAGGCGTAGCAGGCGTTCGAAGCGCAGGCGCAGATCGGCACTGTTGATGTCGCGATAGACTTCCTGCAACTCACGCCAGACTTTTTGTGTGTAGGCCAGGTTGATGGTGTGCCAGGTGGCCAGGTTGAAGTAATAGCTGGATGGCACCTCGATTTGCGTACCCAGCCGTCCGCCCAGGCCAAGCAGGGGCATGACATGGGTCAGGCTCAGGTATTTGTCGAAATCGGTGCCGCCAAGGTGGACGCCGCCATTGCCCAGGATGTCGTCCTTGCGCTCAAGCTTGCTGGCGCGTTGCGGTGATAGGCGCACCAGGGAAAAATCGGAAGTACCACCGCCGATATCGGCAATCAGGACCAGTT
The DNA here is from genome assembly GCF_049340205.1 of Undibacterium sp. Ji49W. Lineage (NCBI taxonomy): Bacteria > Pseudomonadati > Pseudomonadota > Betaproteobacteria > Burkholderiales > Oxalobacteraceae > Undibacterium > Undibacterium sp. Ji49W. The sequence continues at coordinate 95,652 of NZ_JBMPOW010000024.1, forward strand.
CTTCTTTTTCTATGCGTGATTCATAATCAAAGGCGGCAGCAATCGGTTCAAACTGGAACTGTACTTCCTTGAAACCGGCAGCGCGGGCAATTTCTTCCAGCGTATCCTGGGCCAGTTGATCGGCCTTGCTGTCGTCATCGATAAAATGCACGGGGCGACCCAGTACGGCGCGGTCAAAATGGGTGCCGGCCGATTTTTCTGCGCGTTGTTTCAACTCGCCAATAAACTGTGCCAGCAGGTGGCGAAAAGGCAGGGCCTTGCCTTGTACTTCAGTCTGCCCATCCATCAGGCTGGTGCCAAGCAGGCTTTTCATGGAGCGCATCAGACGCCCTTCATAACCAGCCAGGTAGTTGCTCAGCGCAGCTCTGCCGTAAGTGACTTCATCGTCTTCGACATTGAAAAATACGACCGATGGCAGGGTGACTTTGTCTTCTTCAAGCTGCAACAATGCTGACTGGCCTGGACGATGCCAGCCTACCGTTGAATTCGAGGTACCAAAATCTACTCCACATGCTTGCGACATGAAACTTCCTGATAAAAAACCAAAGACTCAGAACACACTGTTCCAGCGATTTGCCCGGCAGTGCTGCCGGGCGGGATGATGACCACATGCTCAGACAGTATGTATGGCGTCGTGGGAAGACATACGCACCACCAGTAACTGATCAATCCGGTAATGATCAATATCGACGACTTCAAACTTGTACACCCCGACCATGACGTAATCGGTGCGCTTGGGTATCTTCTTCAACATGGTCATCATGAAACCAGCGATAGTCTCATAGCTGCCCTGCTCAGGCAAGGCATCAATATCAAGGGCGCGGCAGACATCTTCTATCGTCGTGGCGCCATCGATCAGCCAGGAACTGGCATCACGCTGGACGATCTGGTCTTCCATGAAAGGATGAACCAGGTTACCCATCAGCGTACTCAGCACGTCATTGAGGGTGATCACGCCCACTACCAGTGCATACTCATTCAGGATGACGGCAAAATCTTCGCGCGTCCCCTTAAACTGTTCCAGCATTTCTGACAGGGTCAGCGAATCCGGTACGGCCAAAGCGGTGCGTATGGATAATTCCTGCACCTTGGAAAATGCCTGGTTGGTGAGTACACGCTTAAGGATGTCCTTGGATTCGACATAGCCGACCACGTTGTCGATATGGCCATCACAGACCAGGAACTTGGTATGCGGATGCTCGGCGATTTTTTGCCGTATCACCACATCCGTATCCTGCAAGGTGAAGTAGACGATGCTGTCGCGCTGCGACATGGCCGACGGCACGGTGCGGCTTTCCAGCTCGAACACATTGCCTATCATATGGTGTTCGCGTTCTTGCAGGACCCCGGCTTCGGCACCGGCATCCACCATGGCATAGATTTCGTCCGAGGTAATTTTTTCGTTTCTTTCGGTAGGCAAATTCAACATGCGCAGCAGCAGGTTGGCCAGGCCGTTGAACACCCAGACCAGCGGTTTGAACAGCCGCACACACAAGAGCATGGGGGCGACCACCAGCATGGCCACCGCTTCGGGTGAAATCATGGCAATTTTCTTGGGCATGAGATCGGCAAACAGGATGAACAGCGAAGTCACGAACAGGAAGGATGTGACGAAACTGGCTGTTTCCACCCAGTTGTTGAGCCCTACGATAGAGATGAACAGCCTGGAAATATACGGCGTCAGCGCCTGTTCACCCAAAATACCACCGAGTATGGCAACCGCATTCAGGGCGATTTGCACCACGGTGAAGAAATGCCCGGGCTCCTGTTGTAATGCCAGCACCTTGGCAGCGCGCAAATCCCCCTCTGCTTCAAGTATTTGCAGTTTTACCCGGCGTGCGGCGGCCAGCGAAATTTCTGACATGGAAAAAAATGCACTGATGGCGACCAGCAGGGCAATGATCAGAAAGTGGTCAAACAAAGCCATATTGTCCTCTTGGCGGGTGTATCCAGCGGTAATCATATACTATTGCGCTTTGATTATTCCGCCTGAAAGTCAGCAGATATGACGAATCCTGAGCAGGTTGATGCGGCCAAACCGCTACCGACCAATGTGCGTTTTGTATTGATTACCGTATTTCTGGATATTCTTGGCATAGGGCTCATCATTCCCGTCTTGCCACGCCTGGTGGGCAGCTATATTGGCCAGGCTGACAGCCAGGCTTACTGGTATGGGGCCATCGTCGCCATTTATGGCGTTATGCAGTTTGTCTTTGCACCCATGATAGGCGCACTCAGCGACCGCTTTGGCCGTCGTCCGGTATTGCTGACCTGTGTATTTGGACTGGGGCTGAATTTTCTCTTGCTGACCCAGGTCACCAGCATTTACTGGATGCTGGTGGTGCGCGCCATCGGCGGCGTGACGGCTGGCAACCTGTCGGTAGCCAATGCCTACATCGCTGACGTGTCCAGCCCGGAAAACCGCAGTAAGGCACTGGGTAAAATAGGTGCCATGTTTGGTCTGGGTTTTATCTGCGGGCCGGTAATCGGTGGTGTGCTGGGCGAGTCACATATTCATTACCCGTTTTACCTGGCAGCTGCGGTGTCGCTGGCGAACGTGGTGTACGGTTATTTCTCTTTGCCTGAATCGCTTGCCCCTGATCATCGCAAGGCGTTTCATATTACTGCCGCCAATCCTTTTGCCGGTCTGCGTGGTTTATCGCACCTGAGCGGTGTTGGCGCCCTGGTCTGGGTCTATGCGTTGACCATGTTTGCCCAATTCACCCTTCAGACCACCTGGGTCTTGTCGACCGAATTGCGCTTTGGCTGGACACCGATGCAAAACGGCTTGTCGCTGTTCATGGTCGGTATTTCAAGCGTGCTGATGCAGGGCGTGTTTCTGGGCCGTTATATAAAACGTGTGGGTGATGCCAATGCGGTGCTGATTGGTCTGGCTTCTTCTGCCATCGCCCTGACCCTGTATGGCCTGGCGAATCAGGGCTGGATGATGTATGTGCTGATCTTGTGTAATGTGCTGGCATTTGCAGCAGGCCCCGCCTTGCAGGGGTTTTTTTCACGCGCCGTGAATGCGCGTTCGCAAGGTATTGCCATGGGTTCACTGACTGGGCTGGCCAGCATCATGAGTGTGTTCGCAACCCTGATAGGAACATCGCTTGTGGGGCAGGTCAGCCATCTGGACAAGGGCAGTATCCTGCTGGGAGCGCCCTTCTTTCTGGCGGCTACCGTGCAGGTGATGGCGCTGACGCTGGCGATGCGGCATTTGCGCAAAGCGTAATGAGAAGAAAATAAAAGCAGGTGCAATAAAAACAAAAAAGCGGACTTCAAGTGAAGTGACCCCATTAAGTTGGACGTTAATTATCTAAGTAGCCAAGGACTGATTTCTGTATTGCACAGGACTCAGTCCTTTTAGTTTGACCTTGATCCGGTCGTGATTATAGTAGTGAATATAATCC
>NZ_JBMPOW010000025.1:0-96332 GCF_049340205.1 Undibacterium sp. Ji49W
GCCAAATCCAATCCAATTACGGTAATCTTTTCCATGACGCTTCCCTTCTGTTAAGTAGTTTGTCGAAACTCTACTTTGGCACATCACGATGCCGTTTGGGAGGGAGGCGTCCATTTCATTACCCTACAAGGTGCGACCTCACGCATAGACATGGATAATAAGTAGGGTGCGCCACGCGCACCACTTCCAAACCACCACATCCAAACCACCACATCCATTGACGAGATATGGTGTGCACGGTGCATACAGCAACGGCTTCAGCACGCGGCACCGCAAAAGCTTAAAATAGTTACAGCCACTGCACTGCACCCAAAGCCATGAGCAAACACCCCAAGGACCGCCGAAGAGACTGGATACACCACGCCCCTGGCACCAACGCCAACCGGCTGGAACGTATCGAAGCCTATTTCGCCGGCAATGCCTATGCCATGCACAGGCACGATACCTATGCCATCGGCACCACCCTGTCGGGCGTACAAAGTTTCCGATATCGCGGCAGTGAATGCCATAGCCTGCCAGGTGGCACCATCGTCTTGCATCCGGACGAAGCGCATGACGGGCAGGCTGGTACTGGTGATGGTTTTCATTACCGCATGATCTACGTGGAACCGGCGCTGATACAGCAAATTCTTGGTGGACAGCCTTTGCCCTTTGTGAAGCATGGCCTCTCGGCAGACCCGCGCCTGCATGCCGCCACCCTGGCCTTGCTGCAACGCATGGATGGTCCCATGGATGCGCTGGAAGAACAGGATGCTCTTTTTGACCTGGCCCACGCAATGCAAGTCGCATCCGGCAAACCCGCCCGCAGCCAGCGCTTTGATTACCTCGCAGCAGAAAGGGCGCGTGAATACATGCACAGTGACATTACGGATAACATTAACCTCGAAGAACTGGCAGCACACAGTGGCCGTGACCGCTGGAGTTTGTCACGCGATTTCCGCCTGCTGTTTGGCACCAGCCCTTATCGCTACCTGACCATGCGTCGCCTGGATCTGGTCAAAAAACTGTTGATGGACGGTTATTCCCTGGTGGATGCCGCACTGACGGCAGGCTTTACCGACCAAAGCCATATGACCAAACACTTCGGCAAAGCCTTTGGTTTGACGCCACTGCACTGGCTGAAAATGCATGGGACCAAGATCAGGCGATAGCGCGCGGTACAGTGTCAAGTGTCAAGTGTCACGCACAATCGTACAATATTTGCTGCTCGACTTTGCTTATGCTGGGTGCTTGTTCACTCTACACAGGATAAGCCAGCATGCAAACCCAACCAGACACCACCACAACAAACTACCAAAGCATTAACTTCGCCAACAAATTCAGCCTGTTCAGCGAACAATGGTCACAAAAAGTCATCGCCGAAATGAACGACTATCAATTCAAAGTCGCCCGCCTGCAAGGCGATTTCATCTGGCATGACCACGCCGATACCGATGAAAGCTTCATCGTCCTGGAAGGCCAGCTACGCATCGATTTTCGTGATGGCCACGTATTGATATCTCAAGGCGAAATGTATGTTGTCCCCAAAGGTATTGAACACAAACCCTACGCCGAACACGAAGTCAAACTCTTGCTGATAGAACCACGGGGTGTGGTGAATACAGGCGAAGAGGGTGGTGACAGAACCAGTGCGCTGGATGTGTGGATTTAAGATTGTTATTGTCTTTTAGTTATCTATGTTGAGCGGATGTTATTAAATTATTCATAAAATCTTTGAGGTATAATTTTCGAAGGGACTTTTATGGAAAATAGAATTGAATAAATAAAAATATTTAAAATCAATCGGTTATGATATTTTTCACAGTCTTTTATTTGGTTTTTAGTAACTTCTTAGGTGCTATCGCGCAAAATTGTTCGATTTTTTTAAATGTTCGCGTAACGCGAACGAAATAAATATTGAACAAATGCAGAAATGTTCGTAATATTGATTTGTTCGCGTTACGTGAATATTTGAAATTAACGAACATTGGACACCTATGTCTTCAATTGCTGAACTAGGCTATGACGAAGCGGAACTGACGCAGGCAGGGCTTGCTGCACTGGAAGCCCAGACGGGGATAAAGGGGAAGATTCTTCGCACCGACATCCCTAACAGTACAGACCGTGGATACGATGCCGTTATTGAATTGTATGCCCATGGTAAACGGTATGAATACTATGTGGAATGCAAACGCCTGCTTGATCGCAAAATAAAAATAAACCAGGTCAAAGAACAATTTAATAAATATGGGTATAAGGGATTGTTGATTGCCCCTTATCTCAGTGCTGAAATGGCTGAGCATTGCCGCTCTATTGATTTGGCTTTTCTGGATACAGCAGGCAATACCTATTTGCATGATGCTGGTTTATATATCTTTGTCAAAGGCTTGAAGTCTGAGGATGTCAAAACCTGGACCGGTACTGACATTGGGAAAATTAATCCCACTGTCATGAAGATGATGTTTGCGGTGCTTTGTAGTCCGAAAATATTGAATTTGAATTTCAGAGACATGGCTCAACAAGCCAGGATTCCTCTAAGCATGGTCGGTGATGCGTTTCAATTCCTGATCAAGCGTGGTTATCTTCTCAATCCACAATCCAAAGAAAATCGACAACTAGTCCACGGCGCATTGTTGGTGGATGAATGGGTGACACTTTTCCCTTCCATCGTGCTTCCCAAATTGCGCCCGCGACGTTTTAGCTGTGCAGATGCTGATTGGTGGCAGGCAGTCAACCTAGATGGTACTAATGCCGTCTGGGGTGGGGAAGTCGCAGCGAAAAAACTGACAAATTACCTGAGACCCGTGACTCAGACTTTATACGTCAATGATAATTTGAAAATATTTTCCAGGGCAGCTAAAACCAAAACCGATATCTGGAAAATACCAAATTTCACACATGATCTGATCAAAACCCACAGGTTACGCCCTGATCCTGAAGGCAGGATTGAAATTCGTGAAAAATTCTGGAATTTTTCGGCTTCAGATCAACATCCCGATATTGCTCCACCGTTGCTGGTGTACGCCGATTTGATGGCATCGCTGGAACCCAGAAATATCGAAGTTGCCCGCAAGATCAAAGATGAGTGGATAGACCATGCTTAAGCTCAAACTTGAAAATCCAATTGATAGCACCACGATCACCATTCTGGAAAGCGTTGCCCGTGTCAGCGCCGATTTGGGTATTGATTATTTTTTGGTCGGCGCCACTGCCAGGGATATTCTGCTGACCCACGTGTACGGCATAGATATGCTGCGCGCTACACTGGATATCGACTTTGCTATCGCGGTCAAAGACTGGTCAGAATTCGATAGATTAAAAAATGGTCTGTTGAAGGTAAAAGGCTTTAGTTCAACAGGGAAAATGAAGCAAAGACTGGAATTTCATCCCGATACAGGCGCGCATAGCGATGCTTACCCTATTGATCTGGTTCCGTTCGGTGGTGTCGCAAGTGCAGCACATATGATTGCCTGGCCACCGGATATGCAAGTCGTGATGAATGTCTGCGGTTACGATGAAGTTTATGCTGCGGCGGAAGAGGTTGAGCTATCTCCGGGCCACAGCATCAGAGTCGCATCACTCGCCGGGCTGGGTTTGCTTAAACTATTTGCCTGGGAAGAGCGTGGCCTGAAAAATCCTAAGGATGCGCAAGACTTGCACACCCTGCTAAAAAATTATTTCGATGCCGGCAATAGAGATCGTATCTATGAAGAAGAATCGGATTTACTAGTCGAAGTGGATTACGACCCGGTTCTCGCAGGGGCCATATTATTGGGAAAAGATATCGCCCGCATCGCAAGTGAAACAACCCGCCAAAAGCTGATCGCCATATTGGAGCAACCGGAATTATGGGAAAGACTGGTTACACATATGGTTGGCCGAAACAATTTTACCGATGGCTCCACAGAGAAAGTCGAGCAGCTTTTATCTCTGTTTCTGAGGGGCTTGTCTGGCGTAAGTACCGACCAGACATAGGATAAAAACTTGATGCCTTGTTCGCGCCATTTTTTCCATTCGACGTAAAAACTGATGCACAAGGTAGGTCTAAAGAATTTAAGTAATATGCATAGTAGCTAATGCGTTCAAACCTGTCACACTATATTCTCTGTATGTGATCATCAATGAGTAGCATGCAAACCTGCCATGCAGGGCATAGTATTCCACAAGCCGGTTTTTTTGCACGCCCTGCAAAAAAATAAAACCATCACACCTGCATACCACTTTACCGACCTGCGCTGTTTTGCACTAATTTTCACTAATAGGGCAAACGCCATCACCAGCCATCACAAGATCACCATACCAGTGGCCGAGTGAATTTCCATATGCGCTTATATTCGTTTGTCTGTTGATATATTCTTGATATTTTCCGGTCTTCACTGTTTTTTTAAAGAAGACCCATGCCTACCAAGAAAATAAAATTAAAGCCTTTATCTGCCTGCGTTGTCAGTGCTCTGACGCTGTTTTATAGCCATGTTGCGATGGCACAGACTGCGCAAAAGGAAGATAAAAAAGAAGAATCCGTGGTCATCACCGGCTCGCGCATACCACGTGCCAGCCTCGAAGGACCGGCGGCGGTGACCATCATCACGGGTGAAGAAATCACACGCCAGGGCTACAAGAATGTCTACGATGCCCTCAACAATGCCGTGCAAAATTCCGGCTTTACGCAGGGCGAAGATTTTGGCAATACCTTTACGCCATCAGCCAATACCATCAGTCTGCGCGGGTTGGGGCCTAACCATACCTTGATCCTGCTGGACGGGCGACGCATGGCGGATTTTCCTATCGCTTATGAAGGTACGGTCAATTTCACCAATCTGGCAAATATCCCTTCAAATATCGTGGAACGCATAGAGATACTGAACGGCGGTGCATCAGCCATTTACGGTTCAGACGCGATTGCCGGTGTGGTCAACATCATTCTCAAAAAGCATACGCAAGGGTATAACATCAATGCCAAAATTGGTGATACCGAACGTGGCGGCGGAGGTAACAAGCGCGTGCAATTTTCCGGCACGGTCAATGTCGATCAGTTGCAAAGCCTGTTCAGCCTTGAATACAGCGAACGTGAGCCACTGCGCGCTACCCAGCGCGATTTCATGGCGTTACGCAGCACACCCAGTGCCACGCTGTACCGCAAGGATATCAAGACCGGTCGCTATATCGACCTGGGGGATGCCTGTAGCCAGTTGAGCGATTTCTTTGACGGCACCCAGATCAGCTATAAAACCAGCAAAGGCAGCTATTGCGCCAGCCCGCGTTTAAGCCCCATGCACTGGACAGTACAAACCAAGAACCAGAGCCTGAATTTTTTCTCCAGCAGCAATCTGACGCTGAATGCTGATACCACCCTGTTCGCCGATATCCTGCTGGGCAAGAACAAGACAGAAAACGATACACGTTCGCCAAGCTGGGTATCGTCATCCACCAACCAGAGTTATTTCTGGAATAAAAACACCAATGCCTATGAAGCCTGGAGCAAGGTATTTGCCCCCGAAGAAATCAATGGCGTGAACCGCTTCAACCGTCGCTGGGACGATACCTCGGCAGGCATCAACCTGGGCATACGCGGTGTGCTGCCGGGCTCGCAGTGGAATTATGAAGCGGCTTATAGCGCATCGGCTTACCGCAGTGAAAACGTGGTGCCACGTACCCTGGCCAATATTGATACTTTCTTCCTTGGCCCCAAACTGGGGCTGGACAGTGCTGGCATTGCCATCTATGCCCCCGACGTGCAACGTCTGACGCGCCGGCTGACACCCGAAGAATTCAACCAGATCACTGCTGCCTCGCGCAGTGCCGACAGTTCACGCACGCAAACCCTGAGCGTGGCGCTGAATGGCGAATTATGGCAACTGCCTGCCGGGGCCATCAAAACCGCAGGCATCGCAGAAATTGGTAACCAGAGTTTTGATAACCTGCCTGATCCGCAGATTAACCAGGGCGTTTTCAATACCGTTACCAAGTCCGATGATGTGCGCGGCTCGCGCAAACGCTATGCGCTTGGGGCCGAAGTGTATGTGCCACTGTTGAAAGAAGTCACTGCCAGCCTGGCTGGGCGCTATGACGATTATCACTTTGCCGGACGCAAGGATGGCAAGCTGACCTATAACGGTGGCCTGGAAATTCGCCCCACGCAAGAACTGCTGTTGCGCGCCAACTATGCCACCAGCTTCCGTGCGCCGGACATGAACTACATCTTCAAGGCACGCGGCACCGGTTATTATTCAAGTACGACTGACTATTATCGCTGCAAGGCCGAAGGGCAGGAACTGAAAGATTGCGACTATGCGAATTACTCGCCAGGCGCCAATTATGTGCAGTTCGGCAGCCCTGACCTTAAATCAGAAAAAGGCAAATCCTTTGGCGTGGGCGTGGTTTGGTCACCCAGCAATCAGTTCGATGTTTCGCTTGATTACTGGAACATCAAGATCAGCGACATGGTCGTCAACCTCAGTGCAGACCAGTTATTGCGCGATGAAGCCGATTGCCGCACTGGTAAGCGCGATATCAAATCCAGCCTGTGTGCCGACACCATCAACCGCATCAAACGTTATCCGACCAATGCGCTCAGCCATGCCGGTGAAATACAGGAGATCTGGGTCAATCCCATCAATGCAGCTTACCAGGCCACCAGCGGCATTGACATCAGCGCCAAATACCTGCTGAAAACAACGACGGCTGGCAGCTTTACCTTCAAGGCCAATTACAGCAAGGTGCTGAGCAAGAAATCCAAGCAGTTTGAAGGCGATGCCCTCTACGACGACCTGGCCGACCTTGGCAATTCAGACTGGCGCGACAAACTGATCGCCAGCGTCAACTGGAACAAAGGCGACTGGTCCAATACACTGACGGTCACCCGTTACGGCAAGATACCGAATGGTTCTGGTGAATATTACCTGTCCCCGACGGGCATCGCCAACTGGAGCACGGTCTATCAGGCCAGCAAGAACCTGTCGGTATCGCTGATCATCAACAATGTGTTCAACAAGATCAAATACGATTACAGCGGCGGCTGGCCGAATTATCCTGTGGGTTCATTCACCCCGTTTGGACGACAAGGATGGCTGGAGGTGAATTATAAATTTGGTGCGTAATCCCCGTCTTTGGCTGTGAAGAAAAACGGTGCGCGACATGACATCCTGCTTATTGTCTATGCGGCAGGGTGTCGCGCGCCAGATTAAAAATCATATTGCACACCGGCGTGAAAGTATTGAAAAATTGAGCATCGCCCGCAGATATCCAAAACTGAATGCATTAATCCGGACCGAGAGCACATCATGAACCAACATACATCGCAGTTCCACATGACCCACAACGCGGCAATCGGGCCGCCCGGGTTCTTGAGGAACTATGATGAAAGATCACTCTCGTGCTGTGCGCAGGCATCATGATGCGCGCTTGAAGAAAAAACGTCAGTATTACTATTCCTACCGTCAGGGCCGTCTGAGTCCACGACAATTGGGCCTGGTATTACATACGCCCGCTTTATGCAGTTGCTATATGTGCGGCAATCCGCGCAAGTATTTTGGCGAACGATCCGTGCAAGAGAAGCGGTGGATGCAGACGGTGGAGGAGTAACTGTAATTACTGCATGTCAACGCCAGGCATTTATTGGCTGTAGGTGTGCAGTAATTCCATTTTGGTGAAATCGCTTTCTTCTATGAGGGAGTTTTCAAGACCAGCGTTCCAATCTTCTTCGCCGTCATTCGAATCACCATTATCGGCATCCATCAGCCAGTGTTCGCGGAATTCGCCAGAGCATTCTTTTTGAAAATCTTCTGCGAATGAAGACAGTCGTTCATCGTTGCGAAGAATATTTAAGACAGTATCGGTTGCTAGGCTATACGCGTTTTGATCCCGGCCTGCATATAGCTGACAAAATTTCTCCAACTGCCAGCCAGCTTCGGGAAAAGTAGATAGTTGAAGCACTGATTTTACAAACCGATTGAAATCAATTTTATCTTTGAAGCCATAACGGTAGAGGGCGCGCCAGACGTTTTCATCGATATGCTGACCATCTGCGCATAATCGTGCAGCAAGCAAGTATTCTGTCGTATCGGTATAGCCGTATAGGTCAAAAAGTTGATCAATCAATTTTTCCTGGTAGGTTTCATGCCCTAAATCCCATATCGCCAAGAGTTTGGCCAGGGAAGGAATATAACTTTCATCGGCCAGTGCCAGCTCTGCGATGGCGAAACTGCCTCTTGGATGGTATTCATCTTGCCAGGTGTCAGGTTCATGATTCACGTTGTCTACGTACTGTGCTATCAGTGGCCGCAGTTCCTTGAACTTTACGGCTTCCTGAAAGAAAGCGCGTTCATGCAAGGTCACGTCATCAACCTGAAAAACGATTTTATAGTGTTCGGATTGATTGCCATCGCCAAGATTGAGAAAATCTTGCATATTGGACGTGGCCGCATTCAACGATTCGCAAGCGGACTTGATACCTTCTTCATCCATTGTCGCGGGTATGGTGAGGACTATCCAGTCGCCCCAATCTTTTTTATCCCCTGAATGACGCCAGCGTTGCATTGTTTTTCCCGTTTGTGATGATGAATAACAATTATGCCAGTTATTTTTTGCATCGTGCATGATTGCTCAGTATGTTGGCTTGCTAAAGACAGTGGCCCTGTCAGTGTATTTGATACCGTCAATATCTCCAGGAGAGACATTGTTGGGATGATTCTGCCTGTAAAGGCCAAAACAAGACAGCACCTATAGTGTCAGTCAGACAGATGAAAAAAATGGCGTGCACTGGAAGTGTTGGGTTATGATTAACGAAAATCGGTATTTGCCGTATATAAATTGAATGCGATTGGACATGACCGTGTCTGGCGCATTCTTTTATTTTCAGGCGCATAGTTTATCGGAAACCCTACACTTCATAACTTACGGTGGATCAGATGGCAAATGGAACGGCTGCAGCAGGTGCGAAATACAAGATAGGTGAACAGCTTGACGGCGGTATCATATTTTATCTCGATAAAAGCGGCGAACATGGCTTGATGGCCGCGCCGGTCGATCCGGTTGAAAGAACAGCTTGGTGCCCTAATAAAAGCCCGAATGTTCTGGCAATGACGGTAAGGGATGGGATCGGTATGGGCCGGTACAATACGGAAAAAATTATCGATAAATATGGCTCCGGCGATTACGCTGCCATACTTTGCGCACGTTACCAGTTGAACGGGATTGGCGACTGGTACCTGCCTTCCCTATACGAGCTGGAACTGATGATTAAAACGATAGGGAATGGTACTAGTGGCCCGAACAGGAACATCGGCAAATTCAGTGAAGGTTATTACTGGAGTTCCAACGAAGAGAGCGACTCTGAAGCCTTTGTTGTTATCAGTAATAATGGTGCAAGGATGGATTTGATGAAACGTTCGGCTGAGGAACGCGTCCGGGCGATCAGGGCGTTTTAGTCCACCGGCCTTTGTTCTAAGCATCGTAAGGCTTGATGTCACAATGCACACCGGGTAGGGTGCGCCACGCGCACCGAATGCCGCCATGCGATTGAAAATATGGTGCGCGCGGCGCACCCTACCTGTTATCCATCCGTCCATCGGGCAAGGTCGAAAAATGGTGCACCATGTGCACCGATTTGCCCGTGCGAATGTATAAAGCCATACACACAGCACGTCACCAACATCCCCGCTACCTCAACCCAACTGCTCCAGCGCCCGCGCCAATTTTTCCACATCATCGACCGTATTCAAATAAGAAAACGACACCCGAGCAATATTGTGCAGACCGCGTGCCTGCATGTCCAGCGGGGTGTAGGGGATGCCATTGGCGCCGATGTAGATGCGCTGCTGCGCCAGTTTGTTTTTTAAGGCCATTGCATCATGCCCACGCAGGTTGAAGGCGACGATGCCTGATTGTGGGCCAATACTCACATCACCCAGGTCATGCAGGCTGATGCCGGGGATGCGTGCCAGGCGTGTACGACAGGCGCTTGCCAGTGCGGCACTGATCTGGCCAAGCTGGGCCACGTCCATTGCCAGCGCGAGTTTGACGGATTCTGCCAGCCCCAGTTGCAGGGCGACGGCGGCTTCGCTGGTTTCAAAACGGCGGGCGTCATCGCGCAGATGGACTTCATTTGCGTTGATGGGGGCGGATGATACATCGACCCAGGCCGGTTCCAATTGCTGCAAGAAAGCACGGCGCACATACAGCAGGGCGGTGCCGCGTGGGCCACGCAGATGCTTGCGGCCTGCGCTTTTCAGTACATCACATTGCAATGCCTGCACATCAACCGGCACTTGCCCCAGTGCCTGCCCGGCATCAATAATGTAGGGCACGCCCGCTGCGGCAGCGACCTTGCCGACGGCAGCGGCGTCGTTGATCAGGCCACTATTTGCCGGTAGCCATGTCAGCGAAATCAGGCGCACGCTCATATCAATCATGTTGGCCAGTGCATGGGCATCGACACTGCCGTTTGCATGGCAGGGGATGACTTCAACGCTGGCACCGGCAGCCTGCGCGGCACGCTGGTAATTGGCCAGGTTGCCGCCCCATTCTTGCCTGCCGACCAGAATGCGCTCACCCTTGTTTAGTCGGGGCATGGCAGCAAACACGCTGCCAAAAGCGCTGGAGCCGGATGTCATGAGGGCGATTTCATCTACCTGTGCATTGATCAACTGCGCGGCGCGCTTGCGTAAGTCTTGCAGCTTGTCTGCCACCAGCAAACCCGCCTCCATGGGGCCGACTTGTGCTTCCAGATCCAGGTGGGCATGGATGGCTTGCAGGGCCGCTTGCGGCAGTAGCGATGCACCTGCGTGGTTGAGGTGCACGCCGCTGTTCAACCCTGGTGTGCGGTCACGTAACTGTGCCAGTTGGTCTGCGCTGATCATATTGCTCATGCCGGATTCAACTGCACAATCGCATCCACTTCCACCGCTGCGCCTGTCGGCAGACTGGCGACGCCGATGGCAGTGCGTGCATGGCGGCCACGTTCGCCCAGAGTGGCGACGACCAGATCAGATGCGCCGTTGGCGATGGCGCTATGACCATCAAAGTCTGGTGTGGCGGCGATGAACACGCCCAGGCGCTGCACCTGGGCGATGCGGCTGATGTCACCGCCAGTGACGGCATCGATAATCGCCAGCACGCCAAGAGCAGCAATTTCTGCCTCTTGTTTTGCGATTTCTGGCGATAGCCCGGCACCGACTACACCTGCTTTGGCAGCGCCAGGGCGGCCAATTTGCCCGGCGATGATGAGTACATTATTTTGTACCGTGTAGCTGACATAGTTGGCCGCCGGTGCTTTGACAGGGGGCAGGGTGTGGCCGAGTTGTTGCAGTTTTTGTGCGATGGTAGACATAATTTCCTTAAGCAATTTGAGAGTTAATCGAGAGTAGTAGCTTGCCTTGTGTCCCGCGGTCTGCGAGCGCACGATGCGCCAAAGCTGCATCGGACAGCGGATAAGTGGCATGAATACGCAACTGCACCGTGCCATCGGCAATGTGGCGGAACACCGCCGCCGCATGGGCTTGCAGGCGGGCAGGGGTGTCCACATAATGCGGCAAGACCGGGCGCGTCAGCGTGATGCTCTTGCGCATCAGTTGCAAGACATCGACCGGGTCTGGCTGGCCACTGGCCGCACCAAACAGGATGACATGACCACGTGTGGCGACCAGTTGCAGGCTATGCGTGAATGTCGATTTGCCGACAGAATCAAACACCACATCTACACCACGCCCACCGGTTTGATCCAGCACGCTTGCAAGCCAGTCGGCATCGCCGTCATACCGTACCGGAACAGCACCAACGCTACTCAACCACGCAGCCTTGGCGGCAGATGAGGCGGTACCAAATACAGTTAAGCCACGCGCCACCAGCAATTGCACCAGCCAGCCGCCAACACCACCGGCAGCAGCATGGACCAGCACAGCCCCAGACACTGGCAGGCGCGCCACGTCATCAGCCAGCATGATGGCGGTCAGGCCATGTTCGATTGCCGCGCAGGCGTCACGCAGGCTGACATCATCTGGCACGCGTATCAGGTTGGCCGCAGGCACGGCCACCTGTTCGGCATAGCTGCCCTGTACGCCGGTGGTATAGGCCACGCGCTCGCCCGCCTTCCACCCGCTGCCAACGGGTGCATGGGTGATGATGCCTGTGCCTTCTATGCCCATGGGCCAGGGTTGTTTCACGCCAGGGTAGCCGCCTTCGCGCTGATAGATATCGACAAAATTGACGCCTGCCCAGGCAGCCTGCACGATGATGTCACCGCCTGGCGCATCCACCTCTTGCAGTCTTAATTGTTCTGGCCCGCCGAATTGATTGATGATGATTGCTTGCATTTCACATCCCACAGGAAGTTACGATGCCCAAATTATTGTCGTACTATGTGAAGATTAAAAAACGATACTTACGCAACATGAAAGTGAGGAAAATTCAACATGCACGGAAAACTGCCGCCCCTGTTCACCCTGCAAGCCTTTGAGGCGGCATCGCGGCTGGGTAGTTTTAGCCGTGCCGCAGAAGAACTCAGCCTGACGCCCGGTGCCATCAGCCGCCAGATCCGCCAGTTGGAAGACTGGAGCGCGCTGACCCTGTTCAAACGCAATGGCCCCAAAGTCAGTCTGACGGATGACGGTGCTGCCTTGCTGGCGCGTCTGGCTGGCCCTTTGTCGGCCCTGCACCAGGCGATTTATCCGCCTGACGATGCGACACAAAAGACCCTGCACATCAGCACCCTGGCATCCATCGCCAAAGAATGGCTGTTGCCGCGCCTGGACAGCTTTGCGCAAGCCCACCCGCATATCCGCCTGATCATTGATACCGACTATGCACTGGTGCGGGCAGCACCACGCGTGGCCATGCTGGCGATACGCCATGGCACCCGGCAAAGCGCCGATCAAATTTGTGAAACCCTGTTTAATGATCGCCTGGTAGCAGTGACCTCGCCAGCACTGGCGGCAACACTGGGCAGCGATGCCCGCCTGTGGCCCGCCAGCGCCATGCTGCAACACCTGTCGCTGGATGCGGGTAGCTGGCAAACCGCTGCCGGCATGGCAGCAGATTTCAGCCCGCAAGGACAGGCTTATAACGATGCCGATGTCTTGCTGGAAGCCGCGGAACTAAGCCAGGGCGTAGCGCTTGGCCGCCTGTCGATCGCCTGGCGACGCTTGCAGGCAGGCAGCCTGGTGCTGGCCAGCGAAGTGGTCTGCGCCACGCCACGCGACAATCTGCTGATCATGCGCGAAGACAGTGCTGGTCTACCCGAAATGCGCGCCTTTACCAACTGGCTGCGCGAGCAGGCACGTCTATGGCAAAGAGAAGTGGATGCCTTTGATCAAAGGCATCCATTTGTGCAGGTAAAGGAGGATTGATGGAGTGAGCAGGCTTGGTTTAAGCTTGGTCAGGCCTGGTCTTTGTTTGGCAACATACGGCGCAACACGCCATCTTTCTTCACCAGACCATGCCACAGCGCCGCAGCCGCATGAAACGTTGCCAGCGCCAGCAAGATATTGGCGAACAAGCCATGCAATTCCACCACGTCGTGTCGCAGCTCTTTATTGGCCGGGTCAAAGGCTGGTACGGTGAATTTCGCTCGTTGCGAAAGCCTCGCAGACCTCAACGACGACGCTTAACCAGGTGGCGTTTGGATCGGCCTCCAAAGGGAACAACCGGGGCCGAACCTATGGTATGAATCAGCTAGACCCTCGGCTGAACCCGCAGCTGCCCCCGGCTATGCCATTCAGGTTTTTATTGCCGCTTGGTGCAGCGCCAGTTAAATCCTATACCAGTGATGACCCCGTTCTTGGTGTAGCCAAACAGGGAGTCTAGCTGGCCCGAGGCGCCTACCGGTGGCTCGCTGCTCCAGCAATTGCCAGTTTGACGTTGGCCGCCGCCCACGTCCTTCCATTTGTTGGTGAACAGGTAAAGGGAATTGAGCGGTGCTTCATTGCCCCAGGCTGAGACGATGGCTTCGTTCTGGTCGAGGGAAAGCTCACGCTTGGTGCCGGTTTCGCTACCGTACAAAACTTCGCCCGAGCCATCGCGTGGTTTGATGCGGATGCCATTGAGCGCCTGACCGTCTTCCCGTACATAAAGCACGATCAGCCAGATTGGCGAGGCCTGTTGAGGTTTGCTGGGCAGCTCGAAGTAGGTGCCCTCGGCCTCGCCATATAGTTTGCTTTTGAGAATGCTGTGTTCAAACTGCGCTTTTTCCTTGACCGCGGGATCGTAATAGCGCCACAAGAGCGCAGCCGAAAGCAGGGTGTCAAGTTCGACGCTGAAATGATCCTTGATCAGGGCAAGGCGGGCATCGCGTTTGGTCACGGCCAGTGCCTCTGCCTGTTGGTAGGTCAGATCACCACCGCCGGAATAACTTTTCCAGCCGTCGAAGCTGTCGGTGGCGACAAAGGCATCATGGTGCGGGTGGCCGTTTTCGTAGATCACTTCGCGATGATAGCCAATCTTGTCCAGACGCCAGCGCAAGGTGTTGGCTCGCGCCTTTTTGCAGCCCTCGACATACAGCGCTACGCGCTTTTGCAAATCCTTTAGCAAATCGGCCGGATTGGCGTGCGGTTTGTCATAGATCTTCTCGTAATTATCGTAGCGTTCACGCAATATACCCAGGTGGAGGGTACCCATGATGACCAGATGCGGCAGCGTTTTTTCGGGCGATGCCTGGTCGAAGAAGTATGGCCGCATCGCTTCCAGACTGGCAACCATGCTCGTCATCCACTGCCCTTTATCGGTGCCAGGTGTGGCCAGCGAATATTGATCCATCTGATTCTTGAAGCCGCTCAGTTTCAGGCCCAGGTCCCTGATATAGGATTCTTCGATCATCTCGCGCGCGATGCTCACGACATAATCTCGCACCTGTTCGATCAGGGACGGCCGGCTATTCGGCCACAGCAGATCTGCCACGAATTTGATGGCTCCGCCCACTTTGGGCACTTCACCGATCAAGGACAACGCGCCCTCCCGGAACTGATCGTTCCCGAGCAGGACAATCTCGCGCAGGCCGCGTGCGGCGACAGGTGGTACAGGTTCGAAGGTAAACTGATAGTCAGCGCCCTTGCCGATGTCTTGCACTAACCTGGCGCCTTTTGGCTTGTCATTGCCGTTGACCATCAGGAATTTTAAGCTGTGGTGGGCGCTGATGAAATACCGGTTGTTCCCGGCAGGGTGGAAGCTGAATTGCTGGTTACCTTGATGGGGGGTGACATCCCACTGGATGACAGCGGCGCCATTGTCCTGCGACAAATTAGTCACATCAAAACTCTTGCCGGACGAACGAGAGCGGATGCTGTAGTACCCTTGCGGATATGAAACCAACTGAAAATGTTGATGATTGCCCTTGCCCTCTTCGGTGACCATCTCGTCCTGCACGATCTCGGCACCGCGATGGCCCGCCTTGTCGCGCACCTGTAGAACCAGACCGCTTTTGACTGATCTGATGAGAAAAAATTGCCCGGGAATTGGATCAAATGCCATGGTGACTCCGCTTGAAGTAATAGAAAGTGGTTGCCGCGCCGTCCTGGACTCAGACGCCTCTGGGGGCGAGGGAAATACTGCTGAGTCAGGACTTGCCAACTGTGTTGCGTGGCTAGTGAATTACTTCGTTAGTATAACGAAGTAATTTGTTAAAAAGGAAAGATATTTTTCCATCGGGAATCAATCCGCTGCACATTTGCGCGCAATTCAGTCGTGCAGGCTGTCCAGCTTGCCGCCTTAGCAGCACACCGACCAGCGGCTGCCAGCCCAACGGCGGTGCCGTGGCTGGCAATGGTCGCCTGGATGATAGTAGGCCAACACATCTAAATGCGGTATCCTCGTATCACGTGTGGACTGATTTATGCCAAACGAAGGCCAAACGAAAGCCCAACGAAGGCCCAGCGAAAGCCCAACAAAAAGACAATTAGCGGATAATCCATGCAGCCAGAACAAGACCTGACCACCGTTGCCACCTACCTCAACCCCTGGGATGCACATGTCATGCGTGGCCTGCTGGAATCAGAGGGCATCGCCGCCAGCCTGGCCGGTGAACACCATGTCTGGGCCAACTGGCAATGGTCGCTGGCACTGGGTGGCGTGCGGCTACAAGTACCAGCGAAAGATGCAGATACAGCGACAGAAATCTTGTCCCGCTACGCCAACGGCGAATTTGAAGCTGCGCTGCAAGATGAACTGAAAGCCAATTCCACAGATTCTGCCGATCTCGCAGAGACCGAAGCAGCCAGGCCCCTCACATGCCCCCATTGCGGCTCTACCCACATTGAACCCGCCGGCAGCGTGACATCCATGGCGGCGGCGCTGAGTATCCTGTTTTTTCTGGGTGTCATCGTGCCGCAGCACCGCGATAAAAAATGCGGGACTTGTGGCAAACCCGTGCCCGAGAATGTGGCACTGACTTCATAAAACAAGAATTGCAGCTACGATCCGCATCATGTGCAAAATCAGTTATTCGCGCTAAGCCCGTAAAACATCCGCAGCCATCTTCGCGACTTGCTGAAGATATGCATCCGCCCATGATGACCATTTATTCCAGGCAGGCAGTGCCAGGCTGGGTATCACAAATACCGTCATTCCATTGACGTTTATTGCTGAGGGCTTGCTTGCCTTGCCCGGCGGTGCTGGCAAGCGAATATCGAGTATCCGGCTTAACTGTTTGGCTGTTCCTGCACCGTGCACGATCAGCACTTTGGGTTGGATGAAATGAAGAAGCACTTCAAAAATTTCTGTGCCATGTTTTGTTCCGCCTTTATGGCCCGGTAGTGCAAGGTCGCTGCTCATGGGGGTGGAGTAACAGATAACATTCGTTTCCAGAATATCGCTGATTCTTTCTTCGTCCAGCATGGCCCGGAAACGGTTGATGTTCTTGCGGGTGGGGGATGGCGCAGCGCCGCTCATCTCGTCATACAATTGTCGGCATGACTCACTGGCACGGTTAAACAAGGCATTCATATGTCGTTGATGCGTGAGCCTATCTTCCGCATAGGCTTTCGCCTGGTTTTTGCCGACGATGAACAGGGGGGCCGACAAAGGGTCTGTTGTATCACTCATCCATGGGCGTGGATATTGACCGTTCAATGGCCGGGTAAGTTCTGCTATGCGGGATTCGAACTGTTGCTGGATGTTTGTCATAGGCAGGGATGTCTGAAGCTTTGCTGAAATGAATTCGTTGATGTGGTCATTGTAATTGATGCCAGCTTCAAGTTCTCAACATGTAAGTGCCAGGGGATCGTGCGGAATTTTGATTTGCATGCAGCTAAACGCTGGCGCAAGGATTCGTGTATGCAGGGTGCATGCAGAAAGTAAAAGTTGCCGGGCGCTGACCCCGGCGTGCGCTTCCTCGGCCTAGAACGATTCAGCCAGCGAAAATTACAGGGCGATGTGTGATGTACTGTCGCCCGGCCTGCCTGGCAACCCAGGCAGGCGTTTATCTTTAGGACTTATTGCGCCCAGTCTTGCATGACCTTCGCCATCATCCTGCCAAAGTTTTCAAAGCGTCCCTGTTCCAGCATGGATGCCATTTTTTCGCATTGTTCCATGCTGCATTCAGAAAACGCATCGATCAGATTTTGTGCATTGATGCCGCTGGCGCTGCCTGCCATGACTGGCTGGGCGTAATAACTGGCTGGTTGGCCGAAATAGGTTTGGGTAGTCATGCATGCCTCCTGAAGAGTGAATACTGATTGTTGCTCCATGAATAGAATTATACGTATTCGTATTATATAAGTCAATACTGAATTGCTTTGAATTGTATGGAAGTGTATTGCCAGAGTTAGATTGAATAGTCATAAGCTTGCATTGAAACACCTGCTTTCTTAATATGCATTTACCTATTGAAATGTGTATTCGACAGACCTCAGGTTGCCGTATTTATTAATTGCAAGTACTTGTATTTATTGGGGAATCGGCTTTAATTCTGTGTTTGATGCAGCTAATGCCTTCGCCACGTGGGCTGTACATGGGGCTACATCCATGCAGGCTGTGGCGCGTCGCCCTGGTTTCATTTCGAAACGTATTAAATTTTAAAAAATTACATCAAAACTGTTTGAATGTAATACGTAATCGTATATAATAGGTTCCATGATGAGGACATGCAGATGTCTTGCTTACGGCAGTGATGCCGGAGTATTTAGAACCTGCTTACGATCTTACTGCGCGAGCGTGATCGGGGCTCATGCGCTGCTCAAAATGCTCATGTACTTGAGTACATTCCGCTTTTTGCGCTGCGCTTAGTTACCCTTACCCCGCTGACGCTCGCTCGCTACAGATCGTAAACAGGTTCTTCGGGTGGGTTTGCCAAGGCAGATTTCGCCCGTAAGCGCAAATGCGCATAGCGGTCCACGCTGGTGAGTGTTGATGAATTTCAATCGGTACCGGTGCAAAAAAATGGACGTGAAGAAGTAATGTGGTCGCCCGGTTTTTCTGGGAGCTAAAGAACACAACTAATTAAAGTAAGTAATTAACGCACGCAACTTAAACAAGTAACACGAAGTATCTATCCAGCCCAAAGTAGCCTTCGCTTCTTTGGTGGGCGAAGTGTTGTCTGTCACTTTTTCTAAGAACCTGTTCTCGATCTGTAGCGAGCGGGCGTCAGCGGGGTGAAGAGCAGCGCAAAAAGCGGAATGTACTTAAGTACATGAGCATTTTGAGCAGCACATGAACCCCGATCACGTCCGCGCAGTAAGATCGTGAACAGGTTCTAAAGTGACGACAGCGGGACGGCTTACGTCTGGACGATGCAAGGGACTCATCAATCAACCAAACAGAATTCCATGTCAGATAAATACCAGCATATAACAAGCAGGATAAGCAGCATAAGGGCCGATGCGGCAGGCATGTGTACGCTTGCGCCTGTCTGTTTGTGTGTACTGACCAATCTGGCTTGTTGCACAGTGACGGTGACAGCATGAATTATTACAGCCATCACATCGGTGATTTTAATAATGCCACGCGTCATTTGAACCGTCTTGAAAGAGCGATTTATCGCGACATGCTGGATTTGTATTACGACACCGAATCGCCCCTGATGCTGGATCTGGGTTTGCTGTGCCGTCGCCTGGTGGCGCGCAGTGAAGATGAAACGGTGGCAGTAGAACAGTTGCTGAAAGAATTTTTTGTCTTGACTGATGCTGGCTGGTTTCACGCACGCTGTGATCAGGCTATACGTGAATACCAAAAAAATACCAACGCCAAATCACTGGCAGGCAAGGCCAGTGCGGCCAAACGGGCAGCAGAAAAACATGGTCGGGTGGATGAATTAAACACGTCTTCAACAACTGTTGAACAGCAAGACAACACAGCTATCAGCCATGTTCAACTAACCAATAACCATAAACCAATAACCAAGAACCAACAACCAGTAAACCAAAACAAGCTTCAGCCCGCGCTAGCTGAACCTGCGCCAATTTCGGCGGAAGTGGTGGCGAAAGCGGTCACGGAAAAAAACGCAGAAACGCCTATTGCTGCGCCTGAGGTTTCGTCCGAGGTTTCATCCACAGTTTCATCCACAGTTTCATCCACAGCAGATCAGGGCAGCACCACAGCGCTGGACCTGTGCCTGACGTTCCGTCAGGCTGGGGTAAAGGCCCAGGCGGCTG
Source organism: Undibacterium sp. Ji49W (assembly GCF_049340205.1). Classification (NCBI taxonomy): domain Bacteria; kingdom Pseudomonadati; phylum Pseudomonadota; class Betaproteobacteria; order Burkholderiales; family Oxalobacteraceae; genus Undibacterium; species Undibacterium sp. Ji49W. The sequence continues at coordinate 19,551 of NZ_JBMPOW010000025.1, forward strand.
ATCCGCGTTTGCTGGCCTTGGTGGCGCAAGGGGCAACGGTGGAGGTGGTGCAGGCAGCCTGTGCCGAAGCCAAAAGTTCCAGGCCGGATGAAGTTATCGGCCTTGCCTATGTGCTGAAAATTTTGGAACGCTGGGGCAAGCAGGCTGCCAGTATGCAGGCCGGTGGCGCTGTCCTGCCCAGGGGCGACCCCGGGATTGCTGGAAGGGGCGGCGGTACCAGTGGCAATAATCGTGGCCGCAGCCAACCCGCAAGCCAGTCGCGACACAATAATTTCGAGCAGATCAACTACAACGAGGGCATAGAAAATGGACGTATCATCTAAAGCTGCCAGCTACATCAGCACTACCCAGCGCAACGCGCAGTGCGATAGCCATGGCGCTTACGACAGCACGGCAATTTTGCTGGGAACCAAGGTCATGCACTGGTCTGCCTGCCCGCATTGTGTGCGACAGGCCAACGTGGCAAGCCGTGCCCGTGCCGCACAGCAAGCGGTGGAAGAACGTCAGCGCCGCCTCGAAACACGCCTTAACCAGGCTGGCATACCCTTGCGTTTTCGTGAAAAAGATTTCGCCAGCTTTGTTGCCGATACCGACGATAAAGAAAAAGCCCTCAGCACCGCGATGGAATTTGCCCACAATTTTGCACGCCATCGCGCTACCGGCACCACCGTGGTGTTTTCTGGCATGCCAGGTACCGGCAAAAGCCACCTGGCAACCGCCATCGCCCGCCATGTCATGGGCAGCCACACGGTCATGTATACATCTGCCATGGATGCCGTACGCATGATACGCGACACCTGGCGGCGTGATGCACCACAAAGCGAAACCCAGATCTTGCAGGTGCTGGCCGACATTGATCTGCTGATTCTGGATGAAGTGGGCATGCAATACGGTTCAGAAGCAGAACAGATCAGCCTCTTCGACATCATCGACAAGCGCTACCGCAACGTCATGCCGACCATACTGATCACCAACCAGAACCGCCACGGCCTGCGCCAGTTTCTGGGCGACCGCAGCTTTGATCGCCTGCGAGAGAACAGCGTCTGGCAAAGCTTTAACTGGGCATCACAACGTGGGCAAGTCATGAACCTGACCATTTGACAGCCCTGATGACGCCGCAGGAAATGTAGCCGCGTCATCGGCAAACCACCACCAGAAATTCACAACGCCAGTCTGCAAAACAGCCTGGATGGGACAGTTTTTGTCCAAATTTTTAAGCCTTAACAAAAACCCGCATCTTCCCGCATGCCCTGAGCCGGAAGCCATGCCTGAAAAACACAGGGTCAACAGCAACCCCGCATGCCATCGCGGATGACACACCAGACAGCCATAGACCAGCGTGGAGTGACAGGCACGCTCAGACAAACAGGGGCATCGCGCATACGACATGCCGTACCCGGACAGGATTGATGCAAATCGAATGTAGTCGATTCAGCGCAATTCATATCGATAAGGATGCAGAAAAAATGAAAAAAATTAGTGCTCAAAAAAATGCCGTTCGCAATACCGTTCTATTCAATCAGGACAACCTGCTGCAATACATACGCAACAAGCGTGGCCTGAAGTTTCAGAATGCCCACCTGGCCGCCACCTTTGGCGTGCCATCGGGCGACATGCGCAACATGCTCGACAAGCTGCTGGAAGAAGAGCAGATACAGACCTGCGTCATCGGCAATAACCGCCGCTTTTACATTCCCTTGCCGGTGCAAGGCAAGCCATTGAACAGCATGCAAGGTGTACAAGCAAAGCCACGCGTCTTCAAAGAATACAACAGCAAAGCCAATCCACAGATGCAGGCCATCAAGGAAAGAGTCAAGGAAATGTATCCCGATGGCCGTGGCTTCATCAGTATCCACACCGGCCTGGGCCGCCTGGAAGATTACCGCGTCTTTGGAGACCAATACTGATGCGCCGCCACGAATATTGCCGCGACCCGCTGGCCATCTTGCTACAGCGCGAAGAAAAAACCTGCAAAGGGTGTCGCTACCAGGGCTGGGTAGAAATCGGCGAAAAACGCCAGCACATCTGCAAGCTTAAAGACAACCGTCGCACGGTGCGCCTGCTGGTCAAAGACAACACGCCGGCCACCGCAGCCGTCGAAGTCGATGGCCTGACAGCGGCACTGCAATTACACGGACAACGTTGCAAATCCTACGAGGAGAGAGAATGACTACCTTATTCAACAACACCCACGACGCACTGACATTTGCCTTCAATTATTCCAGTCAGCAGTATGCGATTTCACCCATGGCCAAACTGGCCCTGCAAGGCGCAGGCGCGGGCGCAAACGGCAACGGCAAAGGTCTGGTGGCACTCGATGGTGCCGCACAAGCGGGCATGATACTGGCAGAAATTGAACGCCTGCCTTCAGTCCAACGCGCCTGCATCACCGCCCGTTACGTCATCAAGACAGCAGAATGCAAATGCTGTGGCTCAGAAGGCTTAAGCGAAGATTACCGCAACGCCATCGGCAACCTGCGCGAGTTGTGCAGCAGCCAGGTCACCGGCATGTCGCTACGCATCATGCGCGAAACCATCATCCGCGCATTTTACGAACGCCGCATTTCCATCCTTAAAAAAGCCGAAGAACTACGCATCGCCAAATCCACCGTCTACGACCAAAAACGTTTGATCTGGGGTTGGCTGAGCAAGGTCGATGCCGAAGCACAAAACCTGATCGCAGATAAACTGCAAGGGATGGTCGAATCGCTGGTGTAAATCTGCGGTGATTTTGAGGTGATTGGCTGTAACAAAAAACGCACTCTCAGGAGTGCGTTTTTTGTTGCCGGTATGTGTGAAGTGCCTCAATCTGTGGCTGTACAGAAGCTATCAGGACGTATCTGGGAGGTCGTTCTGTTTGACTATCAAATGAGCTGCTGTGGTCAATAAGGGGTATCTGCGTCTTGTTTTGGTGTTGATATCTTTTGCATCTCTTTTCGATTTTGTAATCGTTTTTTGGAAAAAGTACGTAAAAATAATGATTTTTTTAGGTTTGTAATCATTTTTTGCACGACATCTGGGGATTTTTCTCTCCGCAAAAAGCGGACAAATATGAACTTTTATAATTGTTTTTTTAAAAAAATCATGATTTGTAATAGTATTTTTTGTTTTTTAATCGTTTTTTGTGTATTGTGAAGCATGGACGTGTTGATATTTGAGTAATTGGAGATTTCTATGGATTGGGTCGGTGGAAAATGGTTGGTAGAGAAATACCAGATCAAATTAGCCCAACGCCTGCGGGTGGAAAGCCTCATCAGAAAAAGTCGCAAAACGAGTTCTTCTGAGGGATTTACCGCTCAAGAATTTCCAGAAGGGTTTCGGCCAGCAGAAACCCTGGCCGGTCAACTGACCTTCATGTTCAAACATGAAGAAATGCATTTCGAGTTGCTATCGCGATTGTTCGATGCAATTGATCACACTGAGCTTGAAGAATGGATTAAAAGCGAATCAACGGGTGCGTATGCACGCCGTGCCGGATTTTTTTTCGAATGGTTTACTGATCGCCATCTGAATGTCGATGATCTGAGTCAGGGAAACTACATCGACGCCATCGATAGCAGCGCGTATTTCTCTGCACCGCATCCGGCATCGGTAAAAAGATGGAGAGTCCGCAACAATTTGCCCGGTACCCGGTACTTCTGCCCCTTGATCAACATCACCGATAAAGTCCAGGCAGCACAAGATTATGATTGTGCTGCCGCATTGACCGGCTTGGAGACGCAATTCGGGGCGGAGCTTCTCTTGAAAAGCAGCGTGTGGCTAACGATTAAGGAAAGCCGCGCCAGCTTCGAGATTGAACATGAAGAAAATCGCGAAGACAGAATAAAGCGTTTCGCGGTGGTGATGGAAAGCCGCTGCGGCGAACTGGCAAATCCACTGTCTCTGCTTGATTTAGAAAGCCTGCAGGCAGAAATATTAGGTGAAAATGCGCTGGCATATGGTGTACGCCAATCGCCAGTATTTGTCGGGCATTCAGTTGGTTATCGCGAGGTGCTGGACTACATCGCACCGCATTGGGAAAACGCACCAGCGATGCTAGGTGGGCTCAGTGACACACTGTCCATAACACAAGGCGCCTCACCCATTGTGCGTGCAACGATTGCTTCTTTCGGGTTTGTTTATATTCATCCGATGGCAGATGGTAACGGGCGGATTTCCCGATTTTTAGTGAATGATATCTTGCGCAGAGACGGGGCAGTGCCCAAGCCCTTCATATTGCCCATTTCAGCAACGATCACGCATTCAACAACTGCCAGAGTAGGGTATGACCAGAGCCTGGAGGCATTTTCCAAAGATCTGATGAAGGCTTACGCCGAACATTTCAGCTTTGGCAAATCGGAAACCTATGGCGATGGCATCGAATCCAACTTCCATTTCAGCGCCTACGACCATGCCTTAGCAGCCTGGCGTTACCCAAACCTGACGTCCCAAGTGGAATACATGGGAAATGTGATCCGGCAAACCATTGAAGAAGAAATGCTGAATGAAGCATTGTATATGCGAAATATTCACCGGGCCAGGCGTGCAGTTAAAAGAATTATCGAAGGCCCGGATGCAACGATAGACCGGATAATTAGCAGCATTTGGACCAATAAAGCAGTGTCCAACAAACTGCGCAAACAGTTCAGCATATTTGAGGATGAAGAAAAATCCAGCAAGATAGTTCAGGTGGTATTACAGGCTTTTCGTACCGACCCTGAGGAAGGTCTATTTGACGATGAAGATGGTGACGAAGATAGTGACAAAGATAATGAGTCCCTTGTTTATCGGCGATGACAATGGTTGGATTTTTATCAGGTATAAAAAGATTGATCGCTCAAAAGCTCGCCACCAAACTATTTTCAGTACAATTCTGGATATCGGGATAAGCCATATATCCCCGACCTATGCAGAAATTATCTCCTGATAAAAAACCAGGCCATTGTTCACCTTCCTGCCTATTTGAGATACCCACCCATGACGACCTATGCCCCCAAACAGACTGCCACTCGCGGGCATGTCGTGCAGATTAACAATTTGGAGCTTTACTATGAAGAGTATGGAGCCGGGCAGCCGCTGGTACTCTTGCATGGGTTTGGTGGTTGTGTACAGAACTGGCATCCTTTTATTGACGCGCTTGCAGAACACTACCGGCTGATCCTGGTGGACTTGCCTGGCCATGGTCACTCTACCAATCCCGATAACAAGTTCACCCACCGGCAAGCGGCCAGCGACGTTTTTCTCTTACTGGATAAATTGGGGATTTATCGCTTTTCGGCAATGGGGATGAGCACTGGCGCGATGACGCTGCTGCACATGGCAAGCAGCCAGGCCAGCCGCATCCACGCCATGGTATTGATCAGTGCAACGACCCATTTCCCCGATCAGGCACGGGCCATTATGCGCAGAGCTTCGTTTGGCACCATGCCCCAGCCAGTGCGGGACATGTACAGTGAATGCGCGAAACGCGGTGACGAACAAATTCGCCAACTGATTACCCAGTTCAACGCCTTCCACCAGGACTACGACGATATGAACTTCACCGCACAAAGCTTGTCCGGCATCACCGCACGCACGCTCATCGTACACGGTGACCGCGACGCTTTCTTCCCCGTTGAAATCCCGGTGAACATCTACCGTTCCATACCGGATGCCGCCTTGTGGATTATTCCAGGCGGCGACCACGTGCCTGTGTTTGATCCCAACGTCCCATTCGTAGCAACTGCCTTGCGATTTCTTGTCGGGGCAAACGGCAAGTAGCAATAGACGGTCAGGTCGTCGGTACTTGCGGTGCATAGAAGTTAAAGTTACCGTATAGCGCATGTCATTCATAACGCCAAGGAAAATTTCATCTGTTGCGCGATCCGTGCCGGGGTGATGTGAAGTTCGTATGAACGCCGATTGCCTGAGTCCGTACAAATCACAGAAAAAGATCACGAGGACTCAAGGTTGGATGTCCGGCGCACAAACCGCCAGAACCTGAGTGCCCGAGCGGTAGCGAGGTACTCGTGGACCAACGGCGTTAAGTCCACGGTGTCGGTATTCGATTGGACCTCGCTCTGGGACGGATTTCCATTATTGGCTTCACGCATTTCAGGGATTTCTTCGACAGTGTGGACTTGCGACATTGACGCGCTCCTAAATAAATAACTTCTGCCGTGTGTATTTCACACATAAAGAAGACGGCCGACACGCCGACGCCTTCGCAGTCTTTAGCGGAACTTGCATAGCGCACTCCGCAATTCACGTACGAACTGCGCCGGTTGCTCCATTGCAGCGACATGGTCACCTTCCGGGATCTCGCTCCAGTAATAGAGATTTTTATAGGTACGTTCGGCCCAAACCTCGGGTTGCGTAAAGGTCTCGCCCTTGAAGCTAATGACCCCTACCGGCAGCTCAAGGTCCATGCTGTCCATGCTTAGCCGCATAGAACGCCAACAGGTGAGGAAGCAGGACACAGGACTCTGGATGACACGGTTGACCCTGCACGATGAGGAACGCCAGTTTATTCATGCCCCTGTGCTTTTTCCTCTTGCTCCATTTCACGCGTCAGAAAATAGTTCAACGCTGTTCGAAGGATGGCGACAGCGCCTAGCTTTCCAAGCATGTCCCAACTGGGTGCGACGGACGTTGCGAGAATGTCGGCGCCCAACTGAAATTCCAACGCGAGCGCCATGTATCGCGCCAGTGTCTGCCTCACCGAGTTGTTGTCACGAATCTGATGCGCGACATAGGTCCGTGCGAACTCAACGAAAGAGGCCACCATCCCGATTCCGATAACGAGCGCACCCACACTCTCGACAACAAGCTTGAGCCACAAGACGCAATTGACGATAATGGCCTCAGCGCTAACGTCGAAAGGGGAAGGAACCATGATGATGCTTTTGCCCTTTTATGTAATCAGAAATTTACGCTAAGCGCCCACGATGGAAATCGCTGACGGCCTGGTTAATCTCTTCCTGGGTATTCATGACGAATGGTCCGTGTTGCACGATCGGTTGATGTAGCGGACGTCCGGCGATCAGCAGTGCACGGCAGGGTTCGGATGCCTGCAACACGATGCCATCACAATCTGCATCATTTCCGAATACCGCCATATGGCGCAAAGGTACGGTTTTCTCGCCTGTCGACAATTCGCCACGGTAGGTGAAAACAAATGCGTTAAATTCCGGCGAAAGTGCCTGGGTAAAGCGGGCGCCAGCGGGCAGATGCAGGTCAAGATACAGTGGCTGCGTTGTGTCGCGCTGAATTGCGCTTGATACGCCGTGGCTGGCACCGGCGATGACGCGGACTTTCACACCTTCTGCGGTAACAAATTCCGGAATATCAGTACTCTTGAAATCGCGGTACCACGGCACGAGCATTTTGTCTTTGGCGGGCAGATTTAGCCAGAGCTGAAAACCTTCCATGCGCCCTTCCTGTTGCTCCGGCATTTCGGAGTGAACCACGCCACGACCGGCGGTCATCCACTGCATACCTCCGCTTTCAAGCAGGCCTTCGTTCCCGGCACTGTCGCGGTGGCGCATACGCCCAGCGATCATATAGGTGGCAATTTCAAAGCCGCGATGCGGATGATCGGGAAAGCCGCCAACGTAATCTCCCGGATCATTGGAGGCAATGGCGTCGAGCATCAGGAAAGGGTCCAGTCGGTGCTGCCAATTATGGGTCAGCACTCGCGTCAACTGCACGCCGGCGCCATCGGAAGTCAACTCACCTGTCACCAGATGCTCGACAGGGCGCGGCATACGGACTATTTCCAAGTTGGGGGTAGTTTGCATGGTCACATCTCTTTAAAAAATATTAATCGCTTATAGTTAACCTGGTAACAGGTTCCGCAGATCAGCAGTGCACTTTGGATCACTCAGGCAAACAGCCATCGCTTCAAGAGCTTCGTATAGTGCGGCATAATGACGTAGATCATGAGCACAACGGTGGTTCCCGTAACAACAAAAGTAGTGAACAATCGATGGTCGGGTATGCCCAGGAGCCGCAGTGCCGGTGAGACGATCATGGGAACACCGAGGACCAGAGGATAAATCACAGACCAAGTCACCAAACTCTGCCGCCAGCGGGCGGGTACCTGAGTCTTGGCTTCCATCGGGGTAAACCAGAAATCCAGACCGCTGCGAATAAAGAAGTCGTCGTCACTGGCAAGAAGCGGTTTGACTCTTTCGATGAGCTGACTGCGAATTGGTGACTCAGTCCAGGCCCGCAGATGCGCTATGGTGTCAAACCGAACGATGACCGTGTAGGTCGAAGAGAAACCTGGAACGGGTCGGATCATCTGCCAGTCAAGACTGCCAACCGCTGAACGGCAGAGCGGCCCGATTTCTTTCATCCACTTTTCGTAGTCAGCTTGCCTGTCGTCACGCACCCGATGGGTGATGACCACCGTTGCTCCCAAGGTCTCGCCAGTGCTGGAAAATTTCGCGTTTTGGTCCATGGCGTCACTCGCGTAATGAGGCATCTAGCTTTTCTGCAACTTCCCCCTACGTTGGAGACTGAGGGGCCACCTGTCGCCAGGTGGCTCAAGTCCAGTTTTTTTGTCTGAACTTATTTCACGGCTTTCTGTGCCGCGTAATAGCTTTCAAACAACGCCCCATATGCGGGTTCGACGTGGTCGACAAAGACTTTGGCGAATTCCATTGCGTCTGGGCGATTCCAAGTGTGCATCACCTCAGTAATAGCCGCGAATGTGTCGATTGGCATTGCGCCCGCCTGCGTGACCCGGGCAATGGAGATGTCGGTTGCCATCTTCGTCCAATTACCCGAAGCATCCACGATGCAGAACACTTTGTATCCTTCTGCGAGGGCGCTCAGTGCAGGAAATACCATGCAAATGCTCGTGAGCGTGCCTGCGATGAGCAGTGTCTTCCGCTTGGTCTTCTCGACGGCTTCGACAAATGGGCGGTGATCCCACGCGTTGATCGGGCCGTTGCGCGGAACGTACACCGCGTCGGGATTGCTCTGAAGGATTTCGGGAATGCTCGGACCATTAGCACCGTCGGGAACTGATGCCGTTACAACGGTCGGGATCTTCGCGATCTTCGCTACCTTCGCAAGAGCAATTACGTTGTTACGGAGTTCCCTGTACTCCATATCACGAACCAGCTGGAACAAGCCGCTCTGATGATCAATCAGCAGCAATACAGCATCGTTGGGGTCAATCATCCACTTGTTTGTCATGTCATTTCCTTTGGTTTTAGAACTTTGTACTCCGCCTGCAGCAGCGGCGGCTTTGTTTGCCGCTGTCGCGGACGTGGTCAGCAATGTTGCTGCGCCGACTGCAGCGCCGCTAACAAGCATCTCTCTACGCTTCATGTCCGTCATGTGATTCTCCGATTGGTTGATACTTTAAAATATGCTCTATCAAGCTGCAAAGGCGCGCGCTCGACCACGACTACTAGGAATGCATTGAGGATGCCCACCGCGGTTACGGCGCTCTACCCAAGGCATGCCGGAAAAAATTGCGGCCGGAGTCCTTGCCTATGCACCCTGAAGATTGTGCTTGACCTGAATCAGAGCCAATCCCGTATGCGATGGCTGTATTTAATCAGTTGCACAATGGAAGATAAACCTACAAAATATCAATTAATTATTTGATTTTTTAAAACAATATGACCATCGACGTCGTAGTGAGCATGCGGGTCTTTACCGCAGTGGTGGATGCCGGGAGCTTTACCGGTGCAGCGGACAAACTCGATCTGTCGCGAGGCATGGCCACGCGTTATGTGGCGCAACTCGAAGAGCATTTGGGCGTTCGGCTGCTCCAGCGGACCACGCGCAAGCTCTCGCTCACGGAGGCTGGCGTTGACTATTACGAGCGTGCGATCCAGGTACTGACCATGATCGCAGAGGCCGAGAGTTCGGTAGCACAGGAAGCATCTGTTCCGCGTGGAATTTTGAGGGTCAGTTCCTCGAATGCGTTTGGTGCCCGTCATTTGGGCTTGGCGATCACAGAATACCTGCGGCAATATCCGGGTGTTCAAGTCGATGTCACACTCAACGACCGGGTGGTCGACTTGGTTGAAGAAGGTTTTGATGTCGCGATACGCGTCGCAACAAAAATTGATCCAGGACTGGTTGCTCGCAAGCTCGCGAGCTCGCGCCTCGTGGTTTGTGCCTCGCCTGGTTATTTGAAAAAGTATGGAACCCCCAAAGTGCCTGAGGACCTCGTCAACCACCACTGTCTTACCTACGCCTATGTGAGCTCACCAAACGAGTGGCGCTTCAGACGCGAAGGGGTGGAGCAAAAGATTCTGGTTTCCGGTAGTCTATCCGGCAATAGTGGCGACATCCTGCGCAGTGCCGCTGTCGAAGGTCTTGGCGTTACTCTGCAACCAGACTTTCTGATCTATGAGACGCTACGTGAACGGAAGCTGGTGCGCGTTCTCTCGGACTGGGAAACCGACGATCTCGCTGTATTTGCCGTTTATCCTAATCGCAAGTTTCTGCCACCCAAGGTGCGAAGCTTCATCGATTTTCTTGTTGAGCGTTTCGGTCCCGAGCCCTATTGGAACATTGAGTCGGGTTCCAGCTAAGTCATCGAAGCCATCGCTTGGATCTGCGAACAGCAACACAGGTTATTAACCGCAGAGGGGGAGGGCAGTCAGTTACACGCCCGATCAATCGTTCACAGGAACCCGCTGGAAGGTAGGCACCTGCAATCGCAAGCGGAACTTCTGCCACTAAGGCTGCTCCGATCCAAAAATTTCCGGGCTGCTTCCAAATACTTTTTTTCTGTTTTCTCATGAAATGGGCATCCCAGGAAATGTAATCACTTCAGACAACATATGTGTAACGTGTTTGCGTTCAGACGAATTTTCGTGGTGACTTTCCAGCACGGCGGCACATCGATGTGCTACATATTGTGCATATACTCGGCATGCCGACTCAATGTCTACAGGGGACAGGGTATCAAGATTTTCGCGGACAAAATTGGGGAGTAGCGCCATGCAAAATGTGACCACCTTAGAGTAATTATCCATTTTCACAAGCGTATTTTTTCCTGGGTTTTCCTGTAAGGATCGACGAAAACAATCATACACGCCTACATCATTTGGGTCGTAATCGTCGGGCCAATTATCACCACAAATTGCACCAATCGCGTTCAGTCGTGCAATTTCTTTAGTCAACCCAGAAATCATCAACTTTGAAATGTTGGGCGGGATGATAAACATGTAAAAGCCTCCATCTAAAATCCGATTAATTCAAAGACCTCATCCGTACCAAAAATATGCGGTGTTAACTGCATAGCCGATTCATCTATTTTCAACAGTGTCACAACTTTTTCAGACAACAAAAACAAATGTGCTTGATTTGAAAATTTTTCTTTGGAGTGCAACATTAATTTTCTTGAATATTCCACTGCAAAGCCGCGTAGCTGAAACTGCCTTTGCGGGCCATAAAAGTCTCCAAAGATACCGCCGAAAGACAGAGCAATACGTACGCTGACCGGCGGCGAATATAGTTTCATGATATTCAACGCAGTGGAAAACGCCAACTTAATTTCAGAATGCGCTGATGCAGAATCCAAGTTCTGCCAATAAGCGAGAACCTCCGCGCCAACGTGACCAGCGATAAGTCCATTCGATTTGGCAATTAAATCTATCGTGGCATATTGCTTTTCAGACAGAAATTCGACTAGTTCGGCAGGGGGCATGGTAGAGGCAAGCGTACCAAGATTTTGTATGCTAATTGATAAAACTGTACCGGAGCCATTAAATGGTTCAGTAGCAAGCCCATCGATAACACGACGGGAAGTGCCTGCCTTGAAATTAGTGAGCATGCCCATTAATCTTGGCAGCACATTTTTTGTATTTCGCATAGAAAATTCGCTTCATTCCAGCGAAATATAGTCAGTCACGTTAATCGGCCGGAAAACAGGTTCATCAGAAATCAGCAGACATTCTTAATAAGTCCAAAACAATGACAGCAAGACACAGGAGAGTATACATACCTGCTCGTTTTACCCACGCTGAAGCATTAGATTCATATTTTATCCAGCGTGCTTTTTCGCCAGAGCCAACAGGGATAGCAGGTGTTTTAAGCCATAAATAGCCAATTCCAAAAACAAAAAAACCAATAAAAATCCAGTTTGAGAAAAGACTCAACGTTGCTCCTATAAAAAAATGCAGGCTGGGCGGAAGATATTCGGTTAAACCTGGCTTTATTTTTATGCATTCGATCTACGAAAAAAATGTAGTTCGAATGGCTCGCTGTCAGTTGCGGCAGTCGTTCTTTTATCTTGAATGCACACGTGCATTATCTCAATCCAGTTTCACATAAATATATTTTTGGCCGTCATCCAGGCTGGCTGAATAGCCCTGGTCTTGTTCTATGCGGCCTACCTGTTTAAATACTTTGGCGCGCATGTCTGGGGCCAGGGGTAATTCAACGACCAGATGGCCGGTGTTTTCGTGGGGGCTGTCTGAGCGGTCGATGTCGCAGGCGAACACGCTGCCACATTGTGCGTTTTTGAAGGCGGTCAGCAAACGCCTGCTCTTGGTTCTGTCCATGATACCCAATGTCGCTTTGGGATTATCAAACCAGGCATAGGCATCTTCACCGTCTTTCTCGGCGATCAGCTTGCCGCACCATTCATCATTGGCTTTTCCTTTTGCCAAATCTGGAACGTGGGTTGATGCCTGGCGTTGTTCTTGTTTTCTTTCTTCTTCGACTGCGGCCAACAGGTCGGCATTGTCATCTGGAATACTCAGATTTGCCGGGGGCATGTCAGGATAATTAAGTCTGGCTTTTTCATATTTTTCTCTTGTCGCCAAACCCTGCTTGACCATGTAGGTTTCGGTATTTTTTGAGCCGCTATACACAATTTCCAGGTAAATATCCATCATTCCGTAGACATGTCTTTCTTTTTGCAATTCTCCGTTTCCATTGAATTCTTTTTGGATGGTTTTGCCTGATTCCAGTGTTTCAAAATGCCCTTCTCTAACCAATACGTCATTTTCATAACGGCGGACGATATTTACACCGTTGATTTCTGTTTTATCTATTCTGACTTGCATGGCTGCTTTCTAAAGTTCAATAATGGATAGTTCTGCTTGGTATCAAGTGTCTCATTGCCTAAGCTGATTCACAAGTCCGTACAAAAATTTTCTACAACTCCGGCACCCACAACAGCGCGCCTATCTTGCTGATCTGCGTTTCTGACACGCCGGCTTGCCTGGCGAAATCGGGCCAGGCTTTGAATACGGTGGCGCATTGGCGGATGATGGATTTGATTTCGCCTATGCCGTAGCGGTCTGCTTCTTGCAGCAGGTCGCTGACTTCAAAGTTGCGGAACTTGCCGTTGATGCTCATGAGGTGCTGGTGGGTCCATTCGCCGGTGGGGTTGTACGCAAAGCTGATGTCGTAGGCGGGGGCCAGTTCCCATTCGCCATGCTGGCGCAGCAGGAAAGACGTGTTCTTGGTATGGTCGTCGCAATTGCGGCCCATGGCGTTGAAGACCATGCGGCGGAAGGCTTCTACCATGGCGGTGCGTGGCAGCTTTAGAGCGAGGATGGTGATGAATAACTGGGCGTAGCTGTTGGCGGATTTCTTTTTGTAATCGAGATGGGCCATGGCGCACAGGGTTTGTATGTGGTGTTTGATGTCGTTACTCTCATTGCCCTCATTGCCCTCATTGCCTTCATTGCCTGCGCGGTCAAAGCGCTGTGTCATGAAATGGGCACGGCCATTTTCTTGCAAGAGGTGGCAATCCATCATGTGTATACCTGCCTGTTTTGCCATCAGCGAATAGGCATATTCGATGCGGCCATAGTCGGCACCGCTGCCTAGTTCATGGTCTTCGCCCATGCCATCAAATTTGAGCAGCCAGTGTTCAAAGCCGGGTGGGGCGCTGGCCTGGCCAGAGCGGATTTCGTTGGTGTCGCGGTTCCAGGCGATGACGGCTTTGGCCCGTGCGCCACCGGCAGAGGTGCCGACTTCGATAATGCTGCGCAGGGCGGCATTGCTGTGGGCGTCGTCATCGATGTGGCCGTTGACGATTTTGCGTGCTTCTTCCACCAGGTGCGACATTTCTATGGCAGAGGGTTTGATGCTGCGTGGGCCGTGGCGCGGTTTGAATTCCAGCGCGCCCATGGATCGCTTGCCCATATAGGCGAGCCGGTCCAGTGGTGTGACCTGGGCTGGGTCTATACCTTTGTCGGCCATGTAGCGGTTGATGAGGGCATTGCCAAAATCATCGGGCAAGGCATCGGCCAGCATGGCAGGCAGGCGCTTGTAGGTGGCTTCTGGCAGGTCCATGAAGATGGATACATCAGACGCACTATGTAAAGGCATGTGCAGCGGCGCCAGCTCTACACCCTTGCGGCGGAAGGCCGGGTCATACGCAAAGGCGTAATAGCCATAGGCCGGGTCCAGCGCGACTGCACCGACATACTGGCCCCAAATATGCACCTGGATGACGTCGGTTTTTTGGAAGCTGCCGTTTTTCTTGGTGGCCATGGACTGTTGTCAGGGGAACGTAAATTCAGGGTTTGCCAGCATTGGCATGGCTTGCTGGCTGTGTGCTGACACGGTGGCGGCTGGCTCTTTGCCTTGCGCTTTTGGTGTTGACCATGAGCAGTGGGTTGATGCTGGCGACCGGGGCCAGGCTTTGTATCCAGTCTATGCGACCCAGCGCCCGCAATACCTTCAGCAGGGTTTTGACGGTCGCACCTTTGCCGCCTTCCAGGTTCTTGATGGCAGTCAGACTGATGCCGGCCTGGCTGGACAGGGTTTCTCTGTCCATATTCTTTTGCAGGCGCAATTGCCGCACATGCTCACCCAGGGTGATCTCGTATTCTTCAGTATTGCTGATGATGTTCATAATAGTCTTAAATAAGTCTTTTAATATGAAATTGAAGATTAAAAGTTCTTTTTGAGTCTATTATAGATTCTTTGTACCTTATTTCAATGAAATATTATAAAGGTCTTAAATAAGACTTTTGTGATGAAATATGTAAATAAAAGACTTAAATAAGTCTTTTGTATATTATTGATATTAATTTGTCACGACTTACGCAAACTCGTCCCAGCAAGGCGCGGCGACGAAGACAGTACTTCAGTACGGCATGGAGCTGCAACGCAGCTGGGGCGAGTTTGCGTAAGTCCTGTTTATAAAAAGCATCACTCTGCCGCTACCTGCAACAGTGCTTTACGCTTTTTCTTGCTCAGGCCAGACAGGGCTTTTTGGTAGGAATAGCTGATCAGTTCACGCAAATATGCTTCGGGAAAATGCTCCACCTTGACGATGGTGACCCAGTGGAATCGCCCCATATAGCGCGCCGGTTTGACGCCGGGTGTGTCGGTCAATTCCAGGAAACGATCAGGCGACACCCGCACGCTGAAGCGCCATTGCTCTGGCTCGCTGGTCTTGAAATAGGCAAAGCTTTTGCCTTCCACGTTATACACCAGGATATTGCTGGGGGCGCCATGCAGTTTTTCTTGCGCGCCGGTGAAGGCGGCGCAATGTTTTTTCAGGGCGGCTAGTTTCATGGGGGTTTTGATTGAATTGGTGTTGTGGAATGATAAACTGCTTCTGGTTTTTTGACCGCGTGCCACACAATTTGGGTTTGCCTGTGTTTGAATAAGCAGGCAGGGGAACGCAATTGCTGTTCCCCTGACTGTGCCATACATAGCTGCTCAAAACAATTTATGCCCGGCGCAGGCTACGGTACTCCAGCGCTGCCAGCACCACAACCACCACTGCCTGGGCCAGGATGAACAAGATGCCCAGGGTGGTGGGGCTGAACCATAATTCCATCGTCAGCATACTGGCGATGACCCAGCCTGTATTGCCGGTGATAACCAGCCAGACCAATGCTGCCGGTGGCTTAGCCTGCTGGCCTATGCGGCTGGTCAGCAGCATTAATGCCGCGCAGGGAAAGAGGGCGACGCCGGCCAGTAGCACAAAATCCCTGGGCAGGCCCAATAGCTCAGACAGCAAGCCAGACGTGCTGATCAGCAACAAGCCCATGGCGACACAGGTGATGGCATCAAACATGAGGATTTTTCGTAAAGAGATACCGGCAGCGGCAGCTTGACTGGCGGTCGCATTGGTGGAGGATGTTGCGTTTGACATGGTGCTGGACATGATGGATCTCCAATTTCAGTTGTGGGGATTGCAGTGTCCCTCTGCCAGCGCAGCAAGTCGATTACCTCAGAGGTAATGGAATTCAATTGATTGCGGGCGCATAATTTGACCATCGCCAACAGGAGACAGCCGTGACCATCGCCACCAGTGCAAGCAATTCCATCACCCGCACAAGCGCCGCCACCCGCACAGGCACCGCCAATACCAGCCGTCATGACGGCAGCATCGGAGGCGTCGGATCATTGATCCGTGAATGGCGCACGCTGCGTAAATTAAGCCAGATGGATCTGGCGCTGGATATCAACATCTCGCCACGGCATTTAAGCTTTGTGGAAACCGGGCGTTCCATACCCAGTGCCGATTTGCTGATGCAGATTGCCGTACAACTTGATGTGCCCCTGCGTACCCGCAATACCTGGCTGCTGGCTGCCGGATTTGCGCCGCGCTACAGCGAACAGGGCCTGGATTCGGCACGCCTGGCGCAAGCCAGGGCAGCGGTGCAGCGCCTGCTGGATACGCATGACCCTTACCCCGGCGTGGCGTTGGACAGGCACTGGAATGTGGTCTTACATAACCAGGCAGCCGCTGGGTTGATGGGCTTGCTGCCAGATGCATTACGTACCCAGCCCATGAACATGTTCCGCGCCAGCCTGCATCCGCAAGGTTTTGCCGCTTACACTCAAAATTTTGATGAGTGGGGCAGCTACCTGCTACAGGTCTTGCAAAGGCTGATGCTGAACGCACGCGATGAAAGCATTGTCGCCCTGGTGGAAGAAATCAATACCTATCCAAACGTGCAGGCCCTGAAGCAGTCAGCACCCGGCAATGCGACGGCTGCGGCCACAGAGCCTGCCTTGCTGGTACCCTGTGTGCTGAATCTGCACGGGCAGCAATTGTCCCTGTTCACGACTCTGACCACCTTCGGCAGCCCGCGCGACATTACCCTGCATGAATTATGCGTGGAATTGTTTTATCCGTCTGACCCGCAGACGGAGGCGTTTTTGAAGGGGCGGGTTTGACAATATCGCTTGCATGGTCTGGTGCGGTAAAAACTTTGTTATGATGCTTTTTCTGACTTCATTTGTGAGGAAAAACCATCATGTATAAACTGTACGGTCTGTGCCAGTCCGGCAATGCCTATAAAGTCGCTTTGTTGCTGCAAGCCCTGAATCAGCCGTGGCAGCCTGAATTTGTGGATTTCATGAATGGTGTCTCGCGTGAAGAAACATGGCGTGAAAACAGCAATGAAATGGGCGAGGTGCCGATACTGGAAGATGGCGATTTGCGTCTGACACAATCTGGCGTCATCCTGACTTATCTGGCCGATAAACATGGCACCTATGGCGGCACGACAGCAGAAGAAAAGCGCGACATCCTGCGCTGGATCTTGTTTGATAACCACAAGTTCACCAGCTATTTTGCCAGCTACCGCTTCATGAAAGCCTTTGGTCCGGTGGCACCAGATGCGAATGTCATGGCCTGGTTGCGCCCGCGTATCGACAATGCCTTCCATATTGTTGACAAACATTTGGCCAGCCGACCCTATATGGTTGGTGACAGCCCGACGATTGCGGACATGTCCCTGTGTGCTTATTTGTTCTTCCCGGAGGAAGAGTCTGGTTACCCTGTTGCCGGTCGTTTTAATCACATTAGCGCCTGGCTGGACAGGCTGCGCGGCTTGCCGGGCTGGGCTGACCCATACGCCTTACTGCCGGGTGAACGCATTCTGCCTAAATGGTAAATTGTTGATGTCGGTGGCGTGCAGATTAAGTGATGCGCCACCAGTTTTGCTTCATGACTAAAATGATTACAACACGTGGTTACAAACATCTGACAATTAAAGCAGGGCTGCTTGCATCCCTGCTGGTATGTACCCGCGCTTTGCTGATGGCAAACCCGGCGGAATCAGCCAGTGCGCCTGGCAAGGATGCGCCGCCGAAAGAGGTGCGAATGGTGCCGAACGTCAAGCCAGTCAGTTCTTTCAATTTTCTGGAAGTGAAAGAACTGGCGGCACGCGGTTATCTGAGCGAACAACTGATGATGGCAGAGATGTACGAAACCGGGCGTGGCGTCAGGCAAGACGATGCCGAAGCCTTCAAATGGATACTGAAAGCCGCCCAGCAACGCCATGCGCCATCGCAGAATACCGTCGGCGTGAAATATGCAATGGGCACCGGCACAGCGCAAGACATGGTCAGAGCTTATATGTGGTTCACCCTGGGTGCTATGGGCGGTGAGATGTCTTCAATTGAAAATCGTTTTATTGCAGGCAGGCTGTTAAAGCAAGAACAGAAGACACAGGCTGAAGCCATGGCGGTGACGTGCTGGAACAGCAGTTTCAAGAATTGCCCCTGACTGCCAGGCGGAAAAACCGCACTGGCAGGTGGATAGGTTTGTTGACGTTGTTGGAAATCCTTCGTAGCGCCATATCGGCCTTACAGCAGTTGAGTAACGCGACCATGAAGATGAGCAGATTACGCCTGCTCATTGGTATTTTTTAAGGCTGAGACAAAGTATTCCAGTTCTTCATCGAGCGTCCCCCTGCTACGAAAAGGCCGGGCGGCCTTGCCATACCAATATTCGGCATCTTCCAGATCGCCTTCTTGAATATGCAAGATCCCGTGTAGCCACGCGCCTAGCAGAGTGCCGTCGCTTTGTACGAGATTATGCGCATCGTTCCATTTTCCTTCTTGCATATAAGCAAGGACGGTTTTCAATGTGCTCATGAAACGCTCCTGTCAGTCTGATATACATGAACCTATTCTACCTTTACGGCAGCAGGCTTTTCGCTCCTTCGTTGGCGACGACACCGTCTTCAACTGGCGACGCACCACTGGCTCCGATAGCTCCGACGATTTGCTTGTTAATTATTAATGGTACGCCACCTTCCACTGGGAACGCGCCGGGTATGCCAAGGAGGTTGAGTTTATTGTTACCTAGAATCTGATCTTCCAGAACCTTGGTCGCCGCTTTAATTCCGTTGGCTGCTCTTGCTTTTCCAATTGCTGCATCGACGGTGCCGAGGGGCGCTTGATTAGCACGTTCTAGGTAAATCAGATTTCCCCCGGAATCTACAATGGCAATAGTTAATTCTAGCTGTCTGTTATGCATTTCAGCCGAAGCAGCAAGCGCAACTTTTTTGGCAAGTTCCAAGCTTATAGGAGGGCCGTAACGATTGGCTTCGGCACCAGCACTGCCGCAAATTATGAATGCAGCCAAGCTCAAGTGAATCAATGTGTTTTTCATCGGTTTCATAGGTTTTACTTGTAAAAAAAGAGAATAAACGGCCCGAAAGAATACTTTGTGCTTCTGCCGTAGCCAGCAGGCTGGCAATAGTTAAGAAACATCATCCTGAATTCTTGTTGGGTGCCAGAAAGAAGCGCCGTGCGGCGGTGAAGTAACTATAGTTGCTAATAGCGGTCATATAAATAGTATTTTATCCGCATTATTGTTTCTAAAATCGAACAAGTGTATGGTCGATTCATGGTTTTGGGGTGACCAGCCCGAGGATTTGGCGATGTTTAAACTTGTCTTTCTGGATTTGTCTTTGGGTAATTTGAGACCCGTTGACGAACATTTTTGTGCGTATCCAACATATTTGTGCCTTCTTGTGGCAAAAAAAATTGTGACTATCATTGCGTAACGAACAAAATGTTCGTAAAGAAATAAGGGTGTGCAAAAGTACTTTCGTATGTGCCACCCGTTTCCCACATTTTCGCAGGAGTTTCAATGAGTAATTTATTCAAGAAGGAAGGCAAGAAGCCTGTTATTGCAACAAATTTGACCGGTACTTACAGGGACTTGGTTTCTGCTTTGGTGTTGCGAGTGGCGAAGGCTGTCGGGGTTGCTTCGCTAACGCTTTTTTCAGTAGCATCGCTTGCCGCTGCACCACAGATCAAGACGCAGGTTCCAGGCTGGTATCGGACCATGGTTGGTGACTTTGAGGTAACTGCGCTGTATGACGGTTATACCGATATGAAGCCCAAAGAAATGCTGAAGAATACACAGCCAGGTGAGATTGAACGCGGAATGGCACGCGCATTTCAGCAGGGGGCGGAAATTCAGACATCAGTCAACGCATTTTTGGTCAACACAGGAAAGCAATTGATCCTCGTTGACACAGGTGCCCGTGGCTTGTTCCCCGCTGCCGGTCATATTCAAGAGAATTTGAAGATGGCGGGATACGATGCGTCGCAAGTCGATCTGGTATTGATAACCCATATGCATGTTGATCACATCATGGGTCTTGTCGATGCAGAAGGAAAGCTTGCTTTCCCAAACGCGCAGGTCATGGTTGCCATGCCGGAAGCTGGATTTTGGCTCGACGACGCAGTTAAAGAAAAATTTCCAAAAGAAATGCAGCCTTTCTTCGATATGGCAAAGTCAACGGCGGCACCTTTGCAGGCCGCGGGCCGCTGGAAAATTTTTGAACCCAATTCCGACATCGCGCTTGGCGTGAAGGCGGTTGCTACTGGACACACACCAGGCCACAGCAGTTTTATGTTTGAATCCAGAGGGCAAAAATTGCTGGTAATGGGTGACATGATACACGTGGGTTCGATTCAGTTTTCCCACCCAGAGGTGGGGTTTGCCTACGATACCGATAGCGCACCAGCCATTGCTTCTCGCAAGGAATGGTTTGCTCGTGCAGCCGATGAAAAGTTCCTGCTTGCCGGCGCTCACATTGCATTTCCCGGTCTGGGCCATGTAAGAACAGAAGGCAAAGGCTACGCGGGTTACGAATGGGTGCCGCTTGAGTATTCACCTATACGCAGCGACAGATCGAAATAAAGATCAATCCTGAATCGATCTTCAGATTCGCGAGACGGCATGTCATTTCAAGACTGTATCCAAATCATCCACACAAAGAAAGAAAAGTTATGAAGCTTTATTATTCTCCCGCTGCCTGTTCACTCGCCCCGCACATTGCATTGCGTGAAGCAGGTTTAGATTTTGACCTGATAAAAGTTGATCTTGCCACCCATACGCTGGAAGACGGTACGGATTATTATGGGATCAACCCTAAGGGACCAGTACCCTTGCTGGCACTTGAAAATGGTGATGTTATTGGCGAAGTCGCTGTCATCCTGCAGTATATTGCGGATCAGGTTCCGGAAAAAAAGCTGGCACCCATCAATGGAAGTATGGAGCGCGTCCAGCTTCAGGAAGCACTGAATTTCATTGCAACGGAAATTCATAAAGGGAGCGGGCTATTCTTTAATCCGCATGCAAATGATGAAATAAAGAACTTCTATCGCAGTAAATTGCGTAACTATTACACCATTATCGATAAACAGTTAACGCCAACAGGCTGGCTGATTGGCGAGCAGTTCAGCGTTGCAGATGCTTACTTGTTCGTCATGCTTAACTTGTCCCGGTTCTTCCAGTTGAATCTTGGCGGTCTGGAGGCGATAGCGGCTTTCATGCATCGCATGCAAGGACGTCCTGGTGTTCAGGCTGCAATCAAGGCTGAGGGCTTGGCGTGATAGCTTGTTGATCCGCGGCTCGAGCATGTAGTCCTTGGCAGACTTTACCAAGGAGGATAGATATTCAAACCTCTACGGGGCGGGATGCTGAAGCATTTCCGCCCATCTGTTTTTCAGAAGTCAGTGCCTGAACACGACGCCCCCAAACAGCCTCTGTCTGTACGAAGTTTTTTTGACGGGCTATATGGAGGTCGCCTATCCGCCTTTTAATCTTGTTGTTAATTACGACACGATACTTGTCTGGTATCTACCGATGCGCTACATAAAATTTGTTTGTAGATGATCACTAGTGTCCTAACGGTTTCACATCAGGGGTTTGTAAGTCAATGATTTGTTTGCATAAAATGATGTTTTTGTCTGGTCTCGATTTGAACTTCGAGGCGCAGAATTGGAGCTTTTTGCGGATACCCGCCAAAGGCTACTATGCATCAGGGCAAACTCGTTTTCTCGCAGGTCATGACGTATTTGCCGCTGCCCACCTTTCGACGATGCGTAGCAGCCCACGGGGGCGAGTACAAGGTCAAGGTTTTTTCCTGTCTGGATCAATTCTTCGCCATGGCGTTTGCGCAGTTGACCTATCGGGAATCGTTACGTGATATCGAAGTCAAGTTGCGTGCCCAAGCCCATCGGCTGTGCCACATGGAATTTCGTTGCGCGACGATTTCCCGCAATCCGCTGGCGAATGCAAATGCCACGCGCCCCTGGCAAATCTACGCCGATCTGGCGCAACATCTGATTGCGATGGCGCGCCCGTTGTACGCCAGCGAGCCGTCTGGCGTGGACCTCTATGCAACGGTCTATGCGTTCGATGCCACTACTATCGATCTGTGTTTGTCGGTGTATCCGTGGGCAGCTTTCCGGTCTGCCTAGGCGGCCATCAAATTGCATACGTTGCTGGACCTGCGCGGCTCTATTCCCAGTTTCATTCACATCACCGACGGCAAGACCCACGAGGTCAATATTCTCGACGATCTTGTCATCGAGCCAGGGGCGTTTTACCTGATGGATCGCGGTTATCTGGACTTCGCCCGATTGCACAGGCTGCATGCGACGGGCGCCTTCTTTGTCACCAGAGCAAAAAGCAATACCAAGTTCAAGCGACGGTATTCGCAGCCAGTCGACCGGGTGACGAGCAACGTTATCTGCGATCAAACGGGCGTACTCCCGCTTTTCTATGCAAGCAAGGACTACCCGGCAACTTTGCGTCGTGTCGTCGTCAAAGACGACGCTGGGGAACGCATCATTTTTTGACCAACAA
This sequence comes from Undibacterium sp. Ji49W, assembly GCF_049340205.1. Taxonomy (NCBI): domain Bacteria; kingdom Pseudomonadati; phylum Pseudomonadota; class Betaproteobacteria; order Burkholderiales; family Oxalobacteraceae; genus Undibacterium; species Undibacterium sp. Ji49W. The sequence continues at coordinate 42,370 of NZ_JBMPOW010000025.1, forward strand.
TTTCGCTCTCAAACCCGAGATGATTGCAGCGCTTTACAAGCAGCGTTGGCAGGTCGAATTGTTCTTCAAGTGGATCAAGCAACATTTGCGTATCAAAACCTTTCTGGGCACCAGCGAGAATGCCGTGAAGACAAAAATATGGATAGCGGTCTGTACTTGCGTACTCATCGCCAAAAAACGTCTGCATCTGCCTCACAGCCTTTACGAAATTCTACAAATCCTGAGTCTCACCATGTTTGAAATAACACCAATAAATCAACTGCTTACGCCGTCATCGGGAAATCTCAATGACGAAAATTAACCAAAACAGATGTCTCTCCTATGAGAAACGTGGGGACACTAGTGGTAGATGATATGATTTAACCGTCGCGTTGATGCAAAGGTGTTTTAATTCGGTACTATTTTGTTTTTGTTCACCTTGTTTCTTTGCGACTGTTTTGCGAGAACCTTGACTAATTCTTGATACCACTGGCAGATACGATGATGGGTAAAGCGAAAACGGCTGTATGCAGCACTGGCGCCACTGATTGCACCTATGATAAGCGTCGGGCTGTTGCCGACACACTGGCGCTGATCGGCGATAAGTGGACGGTGCTGGTCGTTGCTGCACTATCCTACAATGGTGTGATGCGTTATAACGAGATCAACCGGCAAATTGAAGGAATTTCGCAACGCATGTTGACGCTGACGCTCAAGGGTATGGAGCAAAATGGATTGGTTACCCGAACAATGTATTCCACTATACCTCCGCGCGTTGAATACGCGCTGACGGATCTTGGATTAAAGCTTGTGGCACCTCTTCGCGCTCTTTATGACTGGGCCGAAGAATACCGCCCCATGATGTTGGAAGCAAGAGACGCCTATGAAGAGCGGGAACGGATAGAGGCACCACGCCGGGCAGAGTTTTATGCTGCAAAATAGATATGGCGCTCGCACGCGTATGCATGTCCGGTAGTTTTAGTTAACTACAAAAAACCATGGCAGCGACAAATTAGCGTTACCACCCATACTTATATCGATTCGGGAAGCTATGGCGGTGTGTCGGAGACGTAATGAATACGATAATCAAAACAGGCTCCATACTCTTACTTTCCTTGCTGGCATGGGTGATCCAGCCTGCCAGCGTTTGCGCTGCCGGTAATGATGCCGCCGCACAAAAACAGGATACCTGGACCCTGGCCGAACTGAGGGCAGAGGCAGCCAAAGGGCATGCCTGGGCGCAAACTGATCTGGGGTACCGCTATTCTGTGGGGGATGGGCTGAAAAAGGATGATGTCGAAGCACTCAAATGGTATCAAAAGGCGGCGTTGCAAGGATATGTCGCCGCGCAGTTTAATATTGGCACCATGTTTGAAAAAGGGCGTGGTGTGCCGCAGGATTATCAGCAGGCTGTCAAATGGTATCGCCTTGCCGCATCGCAGGGGCATGCAGGTGCCGAGACCAATCTTGGTGTCATGTTTGTGAATGGTACAGGGGTGTCGAAAGACTATGCCGAAGGTGTCAAATGGTATCGTCTGGCTGCCGCCAAGGGGCAGCCACTTGCAATGTACAACCTGGCGACTCTGTATGAACGCGGCAAAGGCACCCCGCAGGATTTGAAAGAGGCTTTTAACCTGTACTTGCAGGTCGCTGAAAAAGGTGATGATGACGCCCAGTTTTCTGTTGGACTGATGCTGGACAGAGGCCGTGGCGTGAACCGTGACGATGCCGCCGCAGTAAAATGGTACCAACTGGCGGCGGATCAGGGCAACGCCAATGCCCAGACCAATCTGGGTGCCATGTATGAAGATGGCCGCAGCGTAAAGAAAGATTATGCAATAGCCATGAGCTGGTATGCAAAATCAGCTGCACAAGGTGCTGCCAGTGGCCAGGTTGCCGTGGGGTGGGTGCATGAACACGGTTTTGGTGTACCGCAGAATTACGCCGAAGCCATCAAGTGGTACAGGCTGGCTGTGGCCCAGGGCTATTCGGGTGGGCAGACGAATCTGGGTTATATGTATTCGACCGGCAAAGGGCTGCCGCAGGATGCTGTAGAAGCGGTCAGGCTGTACCGCATGGCGGCCGAGCAGAACGATGCGTATGGGCAGAACAACCTGGGTTCCAAATACGATAAAGGTGAGGGCGTGGAACAGGACGATATGCGCGCCTACATGTGGTTCAAACTGGCAAAGGATGCCGGTAATGACGATGCTGCCAAGAACCTGCCCATTGTGCTGAAAAGGATGACATCGGCCCAGGTGATACAGGCAAACGCCATGGCGGAGGGTTGCCGCAAGCGTGAATTTAAGGGGTGCTGAGATGGGACGGTTGGGCTGGACATAGGTTCAGGCCGCGTGGCGACTGATGCGCCAAATCATTCGCCAAGCGACTCATGAAAAGCAAAATAAGCCATTGTTTTTAAATGAATTTTAATTATATTAAATGCGAATAATTATTCGCCAAATCATTCGCCATGGCCGTGAATTGCTGCTTGTCAACAAGGCGCATGGCGAAGACGGCGAACAGGCTTTAACTCATATGCCAGCCGTGGCTGACGGTAATGGATTGCCCTGTCAGCGCGTTGGAACCGAATGATGCCAGGAACAGCGCTGTCTGTGCCACGTCTTGCACGGTGGTGAATTCGCCATCGACGGTTTCTTTCAGCATGACGTTTTTGATGACTTCGGCTTCTGATATGCCCAGTTCTTTTGCCTGTTCCGGGATTTGCTTGTCCACCAGCGGGGTACGGACAAAGCCGGGGCATATGACGTTGGCGCGGATGTTGTCTTTGGCACCTTCTTTGGCGACCACTTTGGCCAGGCCGATCAAGCCGTGTTTAGCGGTGACGTAAGGGGCTTTCAACGGCGATGCTTCGTGTGAATGCACCGAACCCATGTAGATAATGGCACCGCCCTTGCCGCCCGCTATCATCGCACGCATGCAGGCGCGGGTGGTGAGGAAGGCACCGTCAAGGTGGATGGCGGTGAGTTTTTTCCAGTTATCCAGGCTTAAATCGACGATGGGGCTGATGATCTGTATGCCGGCATTGCTGATGAGTATATCCACGCTGCCATAGGCGGCAACAGCGTCGGCGACACCTTTGTCGACCTGGGCTTCGTCGGTGACATTCATGGCTACGGCCATGGCAGTGCCGCCTGATTGTTCAATTTCTTTTGCGGTGGCGGTGGCTGCTTCCAGCGCCATGTCGGCGATCACGATTTTGGCGCCTTGCTTGGCGTATTCAATAGCGATTTCTTTGCCAATGCCGCTGGCGGCACCGGTGATCAGGGCAACTTTGTCTTTGAGTAACATGATGTTTCCTTTATTGAGGGAGGTTATTTTTTAACGGTGGACTGTAAGAGCTGAAACAGAAGTGAAAGACGCTTGCCCGGCGATCAGGGCAAGGCGCAAAGCACAGCGATAGTGAACTATCGCGAGCATTTGCAACGCAGTCATGATCGTCGCGCAAGTGTAAGGCACTCCTGTTTTAGCTCTTACGGTTCACCAGATAGTCGTACACAACGCTGCCATAAGGCAATGTCAGGTCGGCCAGAATATGAACTGCAGAAAGTACTTCACGCACCGGCAAGGCTGACACCGGGGCCAGTGCATGGGGGAAAAGATCGAGTGCGCCGGGGCCGCCCCAGGCACCCTTGATGGTGATGTCGGTCAGGTTGTATTGCACCAGCTCGCAGATGCGCGGTGTGCCATCTACATGCGGGATAATTTTAAGCAGGAAACTGGGTGTGGCCATGCTGGCTTTGACCTTATCTGTATCAAGCGTGGTATGTTTAAAGCCCATGGTGCCGGTTGCTACGCGGATGTCGCTGTAATCCAGGCTGCCCACCAGCGTGTCTTTGTGTACCCGCAATTCGGGTTCGCCCAGTTTTTTAGGAAAACCCCACAACTCGCGCCCGGCTGCAATCGGTGGGTGATCATTCAGGTACATGCTGTGTACATAACCACCGGCAATCCCATCCAGGGTGACAGGTATCACCTGGCCTGATTCGCAATAATGGCCAAAGCCGGTCGAGTCAGGCATGTTGATGAATTCAAACTTGACGACCGGTTCTGTCATTTGCAGCGGTGCGGGAATGACTTTTCTTAATAAATCGGGGTCGGTGCGGTAGGTGATGATCAGGTATTCGCGATCAGTGAAACGATAGGGCCCGGGTGGAAAAGCGGAACTCGTATAGGGCATGGCAAAGGCATTGTTGCGGATATCATCTTCTGTCATAACTCGTCCTGTTCTGCTGGAGGTTTGTGAATAACTGATGGGTGGCAATCATTGTTGCTGGGGTTTGCCGGTGTTGGCTGATATTGGCTCGGGCTTGCCGCACGGCATGTTGGCTGGGCATGCAACTGCCAAACTGCGTTCCAACCTGCGAGTCAGCCTGCATGCCATTTTTCCGTCTGGTTTGCCTTGTGAGGTAAGGTTTGACATCATGATCGTCTGGCTGTGCCTTCGCTCAATGTGCATATAGAAAAAGACATAGTAACTGAAGCTTGACTTATATGTATTTCAGCTTTGTTACAAGATATGTGAATAGCCTTGGGTAACAGGGTCAAATCAGGTGTGTACAGGCGCTTGACCACCAAAATATTCCGGCTTACACTGGTTTCTGATACACGTCACCCTTGCGTCTTATTTTGTTATGGATGCGAAAAAAACCCGCCGGTTGCCGGCGGGTTTTTTATTTTCTGCTTCTGTTTTTTCTTTCTGCTTTTCTTCCGCACTTTCTGCATTGTCCTTCTTGTTTCTCTACCGCCTAGCCATCGTTGGTAATGCGGTTTTTTCACGCGGTTTTCACATTTCTTTAAGGATTAAAAATGAAACACAATCAATTTTGGACTGCCCTGAGCAGTGTCCTCTTAATGGCTGCCAGTTTGATGGTAGCGCCGCAAGCCAGTGCGGCCGGTTGGCGTTTGACGGATCTGGGCGCTTTTGCTGGTGGCACCAGCAATGCCCGTGGTCTGACGCCGGATGGGCGCGTGGTTGGTTATTCAGCGGAAGCGGATGGTCAGCCTTATCCGTTCTTGAGCAACGGTGGGCAGATTGTCAAGGTGGGCAGTGGCATGGGCGCACCTTTGGTGGTGAATGCGCAGGGGCAATCAGCGGGTGCGCTGTTGGGTGCGGATGGCAGTATGCACGTTGGTTTGTTTGTCGGCCAGACATCTGCCGATCTGGGTAGTATTGATGGCGGCATTAACCAGGTAAATGGCATCAACAACAGTGCGCAAGTTGTGGGCTATACCATACTGGCGAATTATGATGAACGTGCTTTTGTTGCCAGTACCAGTGGCATGGTGAATCTGGGTACGCTGGGTGGCCGTTTTGGTAGAGCGGTGGCTGTCAATGCGTCTGGCGTCATCACCGGCTATTCCACCACCAGCATGACAAATAACCTGAACCGCTGTTTTGTATCGTATGGCAATGGTCTGGTGAATATCGGTTCGCTGGCTACCACGGGTAGTTGCATGCCGTCTGCTATTAATGATGCTGGCCAGATAGTTGGCACAGCCTATAACGGTACCGCATCACATGCGTTTTTGTATGATGGCAACCAGTTTCATGACCTGGGTACCTTGGGCGGGAAAACCAGTGCAGCCAATGGCATCAATCAACTGGGTCAGGTCGTAGGGCAAGCGCAAACGATCAATGGCGATATACGCGCTTTTCTCTACACGGCAGGTCAAATGACTAACCTGGGTTCGCCACGCGCAACAGGTGGTGCCAGTTCGGCCTATTCCGTCAACGCCAGTGGACAGGCAATTGGTTATTACACGGTGCCAGGTGACAGCACGCGCAGGCCCATCCTGTTTAGCAATGGCACTATCATCGATATCAATACCTTGCTGCCAGAACTGACAGAAGTGGATGGTAGTGTCATTTACCTCAACGATGCAGGGCAGATTGCTGGCACGGGTAAAATCAACGGTGTACGTCATGCATTTTTGTTGACGCCAGTGCCTTGAAGTGAGTTGTTCGCAGGTCGAAATTTTGAAAAATAATGCGGACAAAAATTTTTTAAATAATTGTTTATAAAATGCTTGCCCGTCAAAATATTCCGACTTACACTGAATTCTGATACACGTAATAGCTGCGCCTGATTTAGATTATAACTTGAGCCTGCCGAATTTTTTTCGGCGGGCTTTTTTTGTGTCTATCTTTAATTTGACGCAGACACATATTCAAACCCCCGTTGTTAGCGCAACGGGGGTTTCTCTTTTTAGGACAATCATGGCAACTCCGGTTTCGGTTTGTATAGCAATAGATGAAGACGGCAATATCAGCGTTGGCACGCAGGATTCGGCTGCTACAACATCTTCACCAGCTATGGGTATGGGAACAGATGCAGCATCTGCTGATAATGATGCTGATGACACATCCGGCATGCAGCCGGCAGACAATATAGACCAGGCACTGGCGGTGGCGCGTGAGTTGTTGCGCAGGGCCGCGCAAGTGGGTGCTGCCACCATTGGTGGTGAGCCTGGTGGTGAAGGCGCGCAGGATGCGGCGGATGCAGCATTCAAATCACGCCGTGGCGACAAGGCGGGATTTTGATGATGACAGAAGATGTTGAAACAATGAATGAAAAGACCACCCTGCCATCGGGCGCAGATGTTATTGACATGTCGGGTGACCTGATGGGGGCTGTGGCGCTGGCCTATGGTTCACCAGTGGATTTTGATGGCGTCACCATCAGTGTCTTGCGTGAACCTGGCAGCAACCGCTTGCTGGCCTTGATTGTCAGCCCGGTGGATATGCATGGTGATGAGCCGTTTGCCAGGTATCAGGTGCATCCTGATCATGTGGCGAAGGCACGCCAGCGTTCACTGATTGTGCCGTCCTGATTTTAAGCATGACTGTAAGCATGACAAAGGGGGAGAGTACGAAGATGACTATGCCCGATGAAGAAAATAAGGCCACCAAAAAACGCAGTATCGATTGGGAATCCGTCGAGCGTGATTACCGGGCCGGTGTGTTGTCCATACGCGAAATCGCCAGACTGAACGGTATTTCTGATGGCGCCATCCGCAAGAAAGCTACGGCCCAGTTGTGGGAACGTGACCTGACACAAAAAGTGCAGGAGCAGGCCAGGGCAGAACTGGTGCGGGGCGAGCTTGGATACGGTGAAGAGCACATACCAACTGCGCCCAGCGAAAGGCAGATCGTTGAAACAGCGGCTGCCACGGTGGTGCAGGTGGTGCGTGAACACCGTGCCCGCATACGGCAGGGCCATGCGCTGGTGGAATTGCTGACGCAACAGTTGCTGGATGTGGCTGGGCGGCGCGATGAATTTGAGCAGGACATCGAAGCCGATTGCGCCGACGACAAAACCGGCACCCGCCAGAGCCGTTTGCTTAAGGCGGTGTCTTTATCGACCCATGCGGCCCTGGCAGTCAGCCTGGCGACTGCCACCAAAACCTGGATAGGGCTGGAACGTCAGGCATTCAATTTGCGCGAGCTGGCACCGGCAGAAGATGAAATACCGGCAATGACGGACGCGCAACGCCGTGCCCGCCTGGCAGCTTTGCAGGAAAAATTATATGGCCTTGAGCAAGGATGAAGAACTGGAATTGATCGCGCTGCTGGAGCAGGAACAGGCAGCGCGGGCTGTAGATGACCTGGCGGTATATGCCACCATGACGCTGGATGTGACACCAGCACGTCATCATGCCTTGTTGATCGCAGAACTGGAAGCGGTGGAACGCGGCGAACTCGATATGCTGATCGTGACCATGCCGCCCGGTTCTGCCAAATCGACGTATGGCAGTGTGGTATTTCCCGCCTGGTATCTCGGGCGGCACCCGGAACGCTGTGTGATTGCTGCGTCGCATACGGTAGAACTGGCCGAACGTTTTGGCCGGCGTGTGCGCAATCTGTTTGGCAGCAACGCCCATGCACGGGCTTTTCCCAAGAGTGGTTTATCGGCACATAGTACCGCTGCCGGGCGCTGGGACACGGCGCAGGGCGGTGAGTATTTTGCGGCAGGCGTGGGCGGATCAGTGAATGGTCGCCGCGCTGACCTGGCGATCATTGATGATCCGGTCAAGAGCCGCGAAGATGCAGATAGTCCGACCATACGGGAAAAGCAGTGGGCATGGTGGCGTGATGACATGAGCACACGCTTGAAGCCGGGTGCCGCCACGGTACTGATCATGACGCGCTGGCATGAAGATGATCTGGCTGGCCGCATGATCGCTGATTTGAAACAGGCAGGGCAGCGGGTGAAAGTGCTGTCCTTGCCGATGGAAGCGCGGGAAGACGATGCGCTGGGCCGCGCCGTTGGCGAACCCCTGTGGCCAGAATGGTTCACACCGCAGATGCTGGAAAACGCCAAGCGTGAACCCCGCACCTGGTCGGCCCTGTACCAGCAGGAACCGCGTCCGGTCGGTGGTGGAGAATTCAAGAATGAATGGCTGCTGTATTACCAGCGCCAGCCCGCCACCAGCAACAAGGTGATACTTGTGGACCCGGCCAGCGGCAAAAGCCGTACACGTGGTGATTTTACGTCGATGTAGGTAGTGGGGCGTGGTGCCGATGGCAATGATTATGTGCTGGATGGTGTGCGTGACCGCCTCAATCTGACGGAACGCACCGAAGCATTGTTCACGCTGGTACGCCGCCATCGCCCCGCTGCGGTCGGCTATGAACAATACGGCCTGCAATCGGATATCGAACATATCCGCATCGAGCAGGAAAGACAGCAATACCGTTTTCGTATCCTGGAACTGGGTGGTGCGACAAAAAAGGAAGACCGCATACGACGCCTGATACCATCTTTTCAGCAAGGCCGCCTATGGCTACCCGCCAGCATGAAACGCCAGATGGCCAACGGCCAGCTGCGCGACATCATGGATGATTTTCGCAATGAATATGCCGCCTTCCCGGTCGGTGCCCACGACGATGCCCTGGATTGCCTGGCCCGCAAGGAAGAACCAGCCATACGCAAATTTTTACTCGCCCCGCGCGAGGAAGATGAATTCGAGGATGAGGCTTTTGTGCCTCTGGATGCGGAGTTTAATTATTGAGGGGCCCAATTTTAATGGAAATAATCAAGCCAATTCCAATGGCGGTTTCCCGGCTGGTGGTGGTGGTGCGGTGAGTCAACCCAATATACTTTCCGGCAAAGGCGGCGATGGCCTGGTCATTATTTACTGGTGGTAATTTTATGAAATCAGCAGAAATTCAAAACGGAAAAGTCATCAACATCATATTGGGTCGCATGGACGGCCATGTTCCTGTCGATGACGGTATCGTGATCGGTGACTGTTATGACGGGCATTGTTTTTACAAACAGCCTCCGGACATCCCCGGTCTGAAGGCCAGCAAGAATGAACGGATCAATCGCGACTGGAAAAATGCCAATAAGGGGACTTTTGCTTATGGCGGCCAAAAAATTGCCTGTGACGATGATAGCCGTGCGGCGATGGATGTACTGGCAGGCGTGATTGCCATGACAGGTGATTTCCCCGTGGCGTTTTCGCGGATGTGGAAAACCCAGAACAACACGCAGATCAGCATGCCCGATATTGCAAGTTTCCAGACCATGTACGCTGCCATGGCAGAACATGTCAGCAATAATTTCAAACAGGCACAAACCCTGAAAGCAGGACTGGAACTGGCAGAAAGTGTCACTGAAATAGAAGCCATCAATTGGCCCAGGCCCGCATAGGTGTGGTGTCATCTCCAGACCTGGCAAGACATGGTAGCCATAACATAACGGGCTGCAACTCCAAACACTTCAATACCGCACCACCCAAACAACAACCCGCGCAAGCGGGTTTTTTATTGCCTGACGAAAGATAAACCTGCATGCAACATCCACAATTTACCCACTGGCTTGATGCCCTGTCCATAGGCACGATGCTGGCCACGCTGGCAGGCTGGCTGCCCTCCTTGGCGGCGCTGGCTTCGCTGATCTGGTCATGCATACGCATTCTTGAAACAAGAACCGTGCAGGACTGGATTGCCAGGCTGCACAAGCTCAACCGAGAAAGAAAAAAATGAATCACTTTGAATTATGCATCGCCCCCCTGCTGGCGAATGAAGGCGGCGTCTCCAATCATCCGCTGGACCATGGTCGTCTGACCAAATATGGCATCAGCCAGCGCAGCTATCCCAATCTGGACATCGCCGCCTTGACTATCGATCAGGCCAAAGCCCTGTACCGGCGCGACTTTTGGGATGCCAATCAGCTCGATCGCTTTCCACTGATTGTCGCATTTGAATTCTTTGATTGTGCCGTCAATTGCGGTGCCGGCACGGCAGCCAGAATCCTGCAACGCGCTCTTGACGTTGCCGACGACGGCATTGTCGGTCCGGTAACGCTGGAGACCATGGGCAAGGCAGATCCAGAAAAACTGGCAAAACGCATGGTCGCGCATCGTATCCGGTTTTATACCAAATTATCCGGCTGGACCAGTTTCGGTGCCGGCTGGTCGAACCGCCTTGCCAACAACATGCTGTGGGAATCACAGCATGCCTAGCCCGCTCATATCATTTAGCCGAAATATGGATGGCGATGCCCTGGTCCTACTTGATGGGAAAGTACATGCCATGGCAAAAAATTGCGATGGCTGGCAGGAAACGATTGCCATCGCATCATTCAACGCTATCACGGCCGTAGAAGCTCAGATGGCACAGGAGGAAGAATCATGTTTGAAAAAATAGGTGCTGTAATCAATCTGTTTCGCAAGGGAAGCGAGGTATCCAATGTCGAAGCCTGGAAAACCGGAGGCATTTCCATTGGCGTCCTGGCCGCCTTCTTTGGCGCACTGCTCAGCTTTGGGGATGCTTTTGGCCTGCATCTGGCGGTTACGCCTGAACAGATCAATGGCATTGCTACTGGGATTATTGCCCTGGTTGGCGTCGTGCTCCCCCTTATTACTTCAAAACGAGCCGGCATATTGCCGGCAAGGGCAGAACCAGCTCCAATTGAAGATCATTCAGTCATCAGCAGCGTGCCAGAAGCACCAGCGGTTGTGGCATCAGAACCAGTGCAGCCTGACCCTCACACCGCTGCGCGCGTCGGCGAACAATTCGTTGACTCAGACAATCCCCTTGCCGGACTCGATACCACTTATCGCGGCTGATTATATCCGGCATATCAATGGCATCAGTCTTTCCGCTACCTGTACTCATTAAATATTAAAGGAATCATCATGCTACAAATCGCCGCAAGTATCTTGCAGATCATTAACTTCCTGGCGCAAAACAAAGACCAGATCAGGCAATTGATCGTCACCATACAAAATCTGATCCCTGATGCACCCGGCAGTGAAAAAGCCCTGCAAGTTCGCCACTTCATCGCCGCCAGCCTCAACCTGGAAGAGCATATCGAACAGGTCTGGCCATTGGTCACACCCCTGTTCAATGCCCTGGTCGCCAATGTCAAGAAAGTGCCTGAGCATCAATAAGTAAGCCGATAGTCTGCGGAGTGCATTTAAAAAAATCGAAATGCGCCCGCACTACCTGCCCCGGCATTGAGTTAATCAATTACTTCATCACTCGACAGAGGAAAAACATGGGTTGGAAAATCAAAGATGGCATCTCTTACTATGAAGCAGATACGCCCACCATCTCCCAAATTGGCCAGAACGGCCTGACCAGCGACAGCAACGGCATCATCAACACACCAGGCACAACGGCAGCTACCAGCAATACCACAGGTACAGCGCCACCGCCACCAGATGTGACGCAAACGGCAGGCAGCAGCGCAGCCAACAAGAGCAATGTCAATGTCGCTGACTGGTATACCAGCACCCTGGGCCGTGTTGGTGACGCTGCCGGTATCAACTACTGGCAGGGGCAATTGGCCAATGCAGCCAATCCGGATGATGTGTATAAAAGCTTCCTGGCAGGGGCGAAGCAGAATAATGAAGCCATACATTTGCCAGCTTCGCAAAATTCCGCCGGTTGGTACAAGGAACTGGGTCACACCGGCGACGCCGCTGGCATGGCTTACTGGGATGACCAGATTCTGTCCAAAGGCTATGATGCCGCGCATCAGGCCTTTACCGGATCAGCCAAACAAAACATTGCCAGCGGCGCGGCAGTCGGCCTCAGCGCCACGGCACTGCCATCCACTTACGCCAAGCTGAATGATCCCAATGACATCTATGGCACAGCGCACTACAACGAAGCCATGGGGCTGACACCGCTGACTGATGCAAATGGTATCGCCAAATCCAATACACTGGGCACGTTTTCCGGCAACAGCATCATGCCCACCATGGATGCCTTTACGGCCGGTGTCGACCCTCTTGCCGTCTACAAGGCCGCAGGTCTGGCCGGTCCTACCGGCTCGTATAGCGGGCCGAATAATTCCTGGGTACCGACCGGTGCAGCACGCAATGACACCATCGAGGCCAGAAACGCCCGCATCAAGGCACTGAAGGCAGCAGGCTTATCCGAATTAGCTGCCCAACTGGAAGCTGACAATGGCTTCTGGCAAGGTGGTGGCGGCAGCGGACAGGCTATCACGCCTGGCATGTCAAGCTATCAGGTCAACGGTCAACAGATTGATTCGCCCATCTATGCGAGCGGTTACAACACCGCCTTTGATTACGGCGGCGCGCAATATGGCAGCTTCGGCTCTACCGTGACGGCCAAAGATGCATTGAAAAATTATGAACAAACACATGCAGCATTGAAGATCAGCGACCCGGCCCGCTATAACCTGGAAAGTTCGCGCGTCTATGAAGCTGCCCAGATGGCAGCCATGACACCGCAGCAAAGGGCAGATTGGGATTTCAGCCAGAATAATCAACCCGACCAGGCCTACATCAACCAGAACGGCGCCTGGGTAGCCAATCCCAACTACAACCCCTATTATGAATTGCGCTACAACTCGGCACCATCGCTGGCTGCCAAGTATGTACCTGGTCAGACATTCAATCCCGATGGCACACTGCGTGGCAGTAGCGCAAACGGGACAGCCGGAACTTCTGCTGGTGCTGCTGGTACCACTGGTGCTGCCAGTTCAAGTGGCAGTGGCATCATTAACCGGGCTACCGGCAGTGCGACGCCCCCACCATCGGTAGGCCTGGGCGGCAATGGCACATCCAATGTGTATCAGGGTGCAAGCGGCGCGTATCAATACAATCCTGCGTCACTCGCCAACCCTGCAAACTGGAACATCACTACTGACCAGACCACGCAAGGGCAAATGAGCAAGATGATAGACCCGAACAATCCCTATTATCAGGTCTGGGCCAATGCCGGCGCACAAGATGCGGCCGCCAGAGGTTTTACCGGCAATAGTACGATACGTGACAGTGCGATCCTGGATGCCGTCATGCGCAATGCCACCCCGATCGCATCGGCTGATGCAGCAACCTATGCCAAGGCGGCAGGCTACAACACTGATCAGTTGAACCAGAATGCATTGCAGAACTTCAATGCAGCCAATGTGGCGAATCAGTTCAATGCCGGTCAGAGCAATACACTGCTGAACAATATTCTGGGCATCAATTCCAACCAGTCCATTGCCAGGCTCAATTCTGATACGACCCTGGGTGTCGCTGGTATCAATGCCGCCACGTCCAAATACAACACTGACAGCAATGCAGCCACATCCAAATACAACACCGACAGCAATTCGGCGGCCCAGAAATACAGTAGCGACAGCAGCGCCAATACATCGTTGGCAACGGCCAATCTGTCTGCCGCAACACAAAAATATATTGCCGAGGTCAGTGCAGCCAGTCAGAAGACCATTGCAGGCATGAACAACGCCAGCCAGCAAACCTTGAACGCTGCACATGATGCCAATTCTGCCGCGATTGCTACAAGCCAAAGCACAGCAACAGCCTGGAATAATTACCTTAATGGTATCGCGAATATTCAAATGCAGCCGAATATGGATGCAGCCGCAAAACTTGCTGCGGTGGCAAATCTGACAGACACAGCACGTGCAGCAGGCTTAAATGTGACGCTTACGCAAGATCAGAAAAACGCTTTGTCTGGAACGGGAAATTACACCGGTATTGATGGGCTTACTACATCAACTGGTGGAACATCTGGCGGCACATCAGGAGGAAGCAACGTAACGGGTCCTACTGGGCCATTTGGTCCAGTAACACCGACGCCAATCCAGCAACAGGCAATCTCTCAAGCAGGTGTTGATGTCAGTCACTTGGTGAACTTTCAACCATGAACGATATCTTAGACCACAAGCCAATCACCCGGCAGAAGGTCAATGACCTTGAAGCTGTCATGAAGAAACTGCCGCAGGTGGAATTGAAAGTGATTAACCATTTCGCCCGCGGCGTCTATGCACGTGAATTGCATATCCCTGCCGGCATCACCCTCACTGGCCGCATCCACAAATACGACAACCTCAACATCCTGTCGCAAGGCGAAATGCTGGTCACGACCGAGGCCGGTCTGGTACATGTCAAGGCGCCGTTCACCGTCGTGTCACCGGCAGGCACCAAACGCATTGCCACCACGCTGACAGACTGCATCTGGACCAGCATACACGGTACCGATGAAACCAACATCGACAAGATAGAACAACACTTCACCGCTGGGGACGAACAGGAATATCTGGCCCACTGTGAAACATTAACACTGGAAGGAAAATAATATGGCATGGGTTGTAACAGCCGTCGTAGCGGCATTTGAAGTAACAACCGTCGCCACCGTCTTGACAGCGATATCCGCCGTTGGCATGGCCACCACTGTCGTGGGGGCTGTCACCGGCAATAAAAACCTGATGAAGATAGGCGGCGAGATCAGCATGGTTGGTGGCATTGGCAGCCTGGTCAATGCCGGGATAGGTGCTCTGGGGGCAGCCGGGGCAGATGTGGCTGCCGGGCAGATAGCGACAGATGTGGCCAGTCAGACAGCGGGGGATGCAGTGGCAGACGCTGCGGGTGATGCGGTAAGTAATGTAGCGACCGATGGTCTTGTTGCTGATAGTGTCCCCGGCCTTGCAGGTACCGTAAGCGATGCAAGCACGATGGCAGGTGGAACGCCGGCATGGACATCGGCCGGCACGGGAAGTGGTGGTGGCTTTGGTCTGAGTTCGGATGTGGCGGGCAGTGACTGGATCGGAAGTCAGCAAAACAGCATGGGCATGAGCACGGATATTACTGGTGCGGTAAATCCGCCGAATAATTTTATGCAGCCGGTATCACAGACGGTGCCAATGCAGGGGTACGCAACAAATGCCGTTGAAAACAGCATTCCCACAACGGGATTTGATACTCGATACGATACTGGAATTGTGTTCAATCCTGACAACTCAATCGACACGACAACCGGTAACAAGTTTGCTGTGGCTGCGGAAGATGTTGGTGCTGGGCTGGATAAAGAAGGCATTGTTCCTGCAAATGATTTGGGAAAATTCATGGGGTCATCAACATCGTCCTCATCAGCTTCTTCGTCGTTTCTCGACAAACTCGGCAGCAAATGGGACAGCCTCACCGATGCCCAAAAACTGGAATTTACCAAGACAGGTCTGGCACTTCCGTTCAACATCCTCAATCAGCGCAACCAGCAGGCGGCGCTTGAATTGCAACGTCAGAAACAGGCTCAGACCAGCTACGGCAGTGACGTGCCACGTTTCGGCATCATCAACTCAGTACGGAGAACATAATGCTCGGCCAAGCTTCCAATTCCATGCTCGCACAGGCCGAGCAAGGTATTCAGTCCAAAGTACCACCACAATTTCAAAGCGCACTGTCCAAAGTCGTCAATGCCGGCTTGACGATCATGTATGCACCACAGAATAAAGAAATGCGTCTGCAACGTATGGCACAGGCCGGCAACCCAGCCAGAGATGCCGGTGCAGGGGCCGCCCGCATGATCAGCAACCTCTATGCCCAAAGCAACAAACAGATGCCGCTGGAAGTCGTCGTCCCGGCCTCCATGATCTTTGCGTTTGAATACCTCGATCTGCTGGTCAAAGTCAAACGCCTGGCGATCACACCCGACCTGATCGCTGCCACCACCCAGGCCGTGGCAGACGCCGTGCTGCCAATGTTTGGCGTCAGCAAAGACCACATGACACAACTGGTTGCTTATGCCAAACAGCAGCGGGCCAGACAGAACAGGGCACGCTAGTTCCCATTTAGCAAACGCAAGAGGAAACACACCATGTACACAAACTACAGAAGCCCATATTCGAACGACCCCTATGCGAATGACCCTAATGCCGACGATGAAAATGGGGATACAGATCAAATGCCCGACCAGTCGCAGGATGCAGATCCACAATACGACACAGAAGGGCAGGGTCAGCAAGATCCACTGACGCAAAACAAAACAAATGCCATCGACGAATTGATGCGCACGCTTGCCCTGAACATTCCAGTTGGTGAAGGCATTATTTCCCGGGCTCCGGGCACTAATTTGCTGTCACTGGTCAATGACAGTGACAGCAGCTATCCATCATCTTCCGATACTGGCTATGACAGTCCCGACGATGCGCAAAACACTGATCCTGTGCCTGAATCGCAACAGCCGAGTGAGCCGCGCGCCATCAGCCCGGCCATGCAGAAAGAAATTGAACAGGTAAAAGGAGCATCCTCTGCCTCGCTGAAAGACAGATACGCGGCTTATCTGTTGGCGACCAGAAACCAGGATGAAATCAATCATATGCAGTCCGCAGGCATACCAGATGACGAATTGCAGAACGATGTTAATACGCCAGGGTTTGCCGCCTTCAATCGCCAGCTTGACGCCGGCAATGTGAATATCAGTGGCCTGTATGACAAAGCCAAAAAAATCGCTGATCGCCTGAATGCGCCACCAGACTCCAGAGAATTTACAGATTCCCGCTACGAAGCAGCTCAACAACGTACGCCGGAAGAAGCCCAGGCATTCAAAGAAGAAATTGCTGCTGCAACAGCCCGACACTTCTTTGATCTTTTGAAGCCAGAGACGCCAAGAGATACGGATTTTAACGACAGGCGTTATGACAGCCGGGGTGAACCTGATGCCGAAGAACTGGACAGAAGAAATACGAGAAAGCTGCATGACGACATCAGTAAAACTGTCCAGAAAATTGATCAATTGTCGTTGCCCAAGAATGATAACGCGAAGCCGCTACCGTCAATTGAACTAAGTAAATTACCTAATTCCAATGGAGACGGCTTTAAAATAATTGACGGATATAGATCTTATTTTGACTCTGCCGTAGAAAAAACTGACGTTGACGGAGCGAGTCTTAGAGCCATGGCCAAGGTAGAGTCAGGAGGAACGAACGATCCTGCCACATCCCGCGCAGGGTCAAGCCCAGGCGCAGCGAGTGGAGTCATGCAGGTGATAGGAGATACATGGAAAGGGACTGTAAAAAAACACAAGGAGCTGAGTCAATACAGCGACTTTGCCAAATACAGATCAGACCCAGAGGTGAATATCCTGGTTGGTGCCTATGCTTTCCAGGACATCCGAAAAGCAATCAATATTTCAAGCAGTGATCCGAATTTTGAAAAATTATCTTTTGCTGCCTATAACGCCGGCCCGGGCACGATCAACAAAGCCATTGCCAATGCGAAAGAAGACAATCAAAGTGACCCGGCAGCAACTGCACTGAATCCCAAATATCTTGCGCCAGCTATAGAGGATACCGGCATATACAGCTATTACCTGAAAGGTGGGGGTAGTAAATATAATCCCTATCTCCCTGGCAAGCCTGGTGCTTCAGCAGAAAAAGCGGAACAGTGGGCAATTGATGCCAAGTTGAAAGAAGTTTCTGAATATGCGAAGAAGGTGCTGGGCTATAGAGAAAAAGAGTAATAGCCCTTTTCCCTTGCTCAATTAGACTGCTGTGAACCCCTTTCTTCAACATCTTACCAAACAAGTATTTTCATGATTATATGAAGCCCTCGCTCCCCATGCCCGTATCATCGGGCAGGGGAGTAGTCACCCAGACTTCATACCGATCTCCCTACCACCACAGGCTTGCATTGCCTCGTTTGTTCATAGGCGCGCTGGTGGGTATATCCATGCATCACTCGCTGACATCACTCGCTGCAACAATAGCGACTACCCATTAAACCGCGCCAGACAAAGCAAGCTGCGGTAGTCACCGGTTGAGAAAACGCTAGAGAAAACACATGATGCACGCAAACCACAGCGTCCCTTATTTCATTGACCCTTATGCCTTCGATGACAACGTCGGTACTGAACAAATGCCAGAACACGCCTATCCACAAACAGATGTCAATGCGCAAGACCAGCAAGAGGCACTAGTGGACTGTAACAATTGAAAACAGAGTGTCTGCCACGTGCGCGCCGACCATGGCTGTGTTGCAAATGCTCGCGATAGTCCCACTATCGCTGTGCTTTGCGCCTTGCCCTGATCGCCGGGCACGCGCCATTCACTTCTTTTTCAACTGTTACAGTCCACTGACCCAGAAAACAAATGTTATCGACGATTTTCTACGTCAGCTTGCCATGCACATTGCGGGCGGTACCGGTATTATTTCACGCCCATCGGGTGCAGATCTGCTGATCCGCGACTATGCAAGTCCTGGCACCTCCCTCACTTCATCCGAAGATGATTCTGAAGATGCGGGTGACAGGCATAACGCCTCTGAAGATAAACAAACACCAGAGGAAATATCTGACACTCCGCAGGCAAATAGAGCACGCATCATCAGCCCAGAGCTACGCAATGAAATCGACAGAGTAAAGGGAATCAAGCCTGATGAGATGAATATCTACAATGGGGCTAGCGTTGACGAGGTACTGAACAGTTTGCCAGCTATCAATGCGGCCAACGGTGACAGTAATGTTGCCACGACCAAAGATGATCTGATGCGTTCAGAAAAAGCGTCCGACCAGGCTGGCAACTTTGATGGCCGCGATGTCACCGAATCAGGCGATACCCTGACCGACTTATTCAAACGCAATTACGGCTACACCCCAAGTGAAGATGAACTGATCCAATACGCCAATTACAACAACCTCAGCAGCGCGCACGACCTGTCGGTCAATCGCGTTATCGAGAGCCCCAGTCTGGATATACTCAGACAGGCAGACATGACAGACCAGCAGAAGAATAATTACCTGGCAAGGGATGCACAATATCAAGCATTGTATGCATCAAAGGCAGAAGAAGCAGCACGCCAGTCCCGCACCGTGAGCCAGGAAGAAGTCGACGGGTCGCGCAAAAAGATGGGTGGTCGCAATTCAGAAGCAACAGGACCAATTACTTACCGTCCTGACGGAGGGAATGATACCCCAGCAATGGCATCGCGCCCAATCTATGATGCGATGGGTAACTATTCAGGTACTGAGTGGGTACCGGTAGACAATACCCCTGTGCGTGATCCGGTTGGCGAAGCCATCGTGCGCGCATCCAGGGCCGCTGGTAAGGCCCCACTGGAAGCGGGTAAGGGATCGTTGAAAAGCATCTTGAATGTAGGTCCTGGTCTAATTAATTTGCCCATCGCGGGTACCAAGTTGGCTACCGAAGGATATCTGGCAATTGGCAATCAATTCGGACTGGTACCAAATGACATCTATCAAACCTTCCGCGATTCGCAACCATGGCAAATGCATACCTGGACGCCAAGCAATGATGCGCAACGCTTCGGGCAGTATGGGACCGATGCAACCATGGCAGCAGCAGGGGGGGCTAATGCGTGGAGTAATGCTGGTAAAATAAGTGCTGTGCGTGATGCGGTGCAATTGGCAACCCTTGAGCAACAAGCAGCAGACTTAACTATGTTTAATCAAAAGTCTACAGCACCGGCTAGTGGGTCAGTTCAATTTGGGCAAATTGGTGTTTCACCTGAATTCAGTAATGCCGGTCGTTTTAAAGGGGCGTTAGTTAGTGATGTCGCTAAATCCATCCGATCTGGAGAGATTGCCGTTAGCGATATTCAAATCAATACCATTCGGTGGGGTGGACAGAGGGTAGCTGTCAACAATCGCTCACTTACTGCTTTAAGTGAAGCGGGTCATTCGCCTACAAATATAGTTGATATTACGAGCACGATCAGCAAAGATTTGGGAAATCCAGATAGTATTTTTGCAGTGATACAAAGGTTACGTGAAATGAATTTCAAACCATCCCCGCAGATTGGAGTAAGACCTCTTGGTAGTACGCGGCAAACACCTCCCGCCTATATCGTGAAAATTCTTGGAGAATAAATAATGAACGAAATCACATATCCATTTGAATTGATTCCGAGTGCTTATGGAACAAAATTGAAATTTTATGGTGAAGAAGAAGGGCGGTGGACTATTGACTTAAATGTACAAATGCAGAAAGATGTTTCCGAAAAACGGATTCAGCTTACATTTATCGGAGTGACGCAAGCTAGGGTAAACGATGATTCTGATCGACGTACTTCAGGTAAATACTTACTTATGCAGATTGGCAATAGCTCATGGGTGGACTGTTTTCTGGATTCTTATGTTCAAGAATTCGGAAAGAGCCTTCTTCCTGTCGTCAAGAACATGCAACACTTCATTGTACGGGGTCATGAGTCATCCATTGGTATTTTAGCTAGAAAAGTTGAGTGTACGACCATCAATTGATAGGATGTAGAATTTGAACCGATATATTTCTTTGATAATGCAGAAGATGTAAATCGTTTGTTGAATGAGGAATTAAATAAAAAATAAACGGCCCAAACACCCGAAGCACTGAGGCGTACTGTCAATAGCGGATACTCATGTTCTAAGCTGTCTGAGATTGCTGATTGAAATTTCAGCAATCAAGGCTGGCGATAGATTGCCAAGACGCGAGTGACGCACTGCAAATCCACACGGTTCCCCTAATTCGCCTCGCATTAAAGGAAAACCATAATGAGTCAGTTATTTTTTTACGATTCACCTATTCTCCCCGCCGGATTCAGTTTTCCGAAGCATTATTTGGAGTTGGCTCAAGGTCATGATATTCCCGATCTTGAGCCATGGGGATTTTTGTTCTTGAATATGCCTGGTTCACTAAATTACTATGGTGCTATGCTTCAGAAATATCCGGATAATCCATTGATCCCCTTCGCAATCATCAATGATAAGAGCGGTTTTTATAACGGCGGGTACGTGGTGTTGGCGTGTTTTGACGGCGATGACAAAAGCGGGAATCCGAAGGTCTATTTCCACGATTATTCAAATCCAAAACGAGTTGATTGGGCTGATAGGTATTTTCTGCCCAATTTTTCCGAGTGGCTGCGCGTTGCGGGAGAGGAATCCGCACGTTACAAAGCGGAACGCGCGGAGGAAGATTAATTTTATTCGATGATAAAGAGAGTTGGTACGGCATTGGTTAGCCAAACATCATTCTCAGCCTGAAAAAAATGAAGGCCTTGTTCATACTTGAGTAGGGCTTTAATTTTTAGCACCACTGATTTGCCATGCCTCTGGCCAACGGCAAGCGCGGTCTGTTCGTCTTGCGACAGATGCACGTACTGGCGAGAGCCGGGCAGCAGTCCGACTTTTTGAATAGATTCCATAAAACGCGTGGCGGTGCCATGGTAAAGAAATTCGGGTGGCAGCTTCGCCACCGAACGGTGAAAGATATTTATACGATGCCCAAACTGGTAAGACGATGAGTTGGGAAGAAATGCTTAAGACTTATAGTGGCGGTGCCAAAACATTTCTTCTTAAGGGGAGTTAAGTATGAAAATAATTTGTGATATTTTTGGTAAATATTCAAAAAGCGATATGACCTGCACAAATTGCGGTAGTGTAATTGTTTCTGAAGACGAAATTCCTCACTTAGCGTTACCTGTCCGATGGGGGTGGGCATCTTTTAGATTTGATATGGACAGCTTATTACTCAAAGAGGAAGCAATAAATTATTTGCGCGAAAAATGGATTGCACTCGAAGAGTTTACGGTGATGCATCTTTTAAATTCACAGGTTTCGAGATTTCGTTCTGATGTTAATGAGATCAAAGTTATGGTGAGAGAGGATTTTTTTTCTTCAATATCGCAAAACGTTTCAAATAAGTTTGAAGGCGTATCTGCAGAATTTGAACCGACATATTTCTTTGATAATGCAGAAGATGTAAATCGTTTGTTGAATGAGGAATTAAATAAAAAATAAACGGCCCAAACACCCGAAGCACTGAGGTGTACTGTCAATAGCGGATACTCATGTTCTAAGCTGTCTGAGATTGCTGATTGAAATTTCAGCAATCAAGGCTGACGGTAGATTGCCAAGACGCGAGTGACGCACTGAGTTTTTGATACCTTGCATCTTGCCAAAAAAGTATTTTCATGATTACATGAAGACCTTGTTCTTCATGCCTGCGTAGTCATGGCGGGGAGCAGCAAACCTGTTCACTTTATTTTGCCCGGACTTCATGCGCCCCATCCCTCATATCAGGATTTTCCTGTCCCATTTATTCGCCAGCTTGCTGGCGGGCATATCCGTGCCATCAGTCGCTGACAATAGCAGCAGTGATCAGGCCAACGTTCCAACTCCCATTACTCCGCATTTGCGCCATCTGGTGACAGGTTCACTCACACGTGACCATATCGCCGCGCTCGATGCTGCCCTGGCCGCACATCCTGATTTGAAAGAAATTGAACTCATCGACATCCCCGGTGCATCCGACATCGCACCAGAGATCGCTTACCAGTTTCAGTGGCGCATCAATCAGCATCAGTTGCACACCTTTGCCCGTGGCGAATGCGCATCCACCTGCGCCTATATTTTTCTGATGGGGCATGAACGCACCTTATTACCCGCCAGGATTGGGGGCGAAACCGTGTTGCTCATGCATTCCATCCATTCTGCTGCCACAGGTGCCTTTGTACGCACCTACAATGATGATTTGATTTCCATCGTGCATCAGCGCAGCCAGGGCAAACTGCCTTTGGATTTGCTCAATAAAATGTATGACACCACTGACAGAAGCGGCGGCATTTATATTTACCGCAAACCCATCAGTACTGGCGGCCACGTCTTCTTTCAAGCGCAATACGGTGCCAAACGCATCAAGATCAGTGATGCCACACCCGCAGATTTAGGAATCAAGGTCGATGAATAAGCATACGCATATTTCCAGCCATCAGGAACATCACCTGTCTAAACATATTGCCAGCCTATGTCTGGCAGTCAGCATGTTCATATTCAGTAGTGGCGCTTTCTCGCAAACACCATCGCCTGTATTGGCATCAAAAAACTCAGAAAATACTGCACAAACTACGACGCCTGCCCCAGTGTCATCAGTGATATCATTGACACCGGCGACGACCCAGCGCTTTCGCATAGAAAACAAAATCGACCAGGCCGTGCTGGAAAAATTCGATGTTGCCATCAAAGCCAATCCTGCCATAACGGTACTTGAATTCGATGGAGTGATGGATTTCTCTGGCATTGATATCGACGCCATCATGGGTTTGCATGACAGAATAAAACAACATCATCTGTCCACCACTGCCCGCGGTTTGTGTGTTGGCTCCTGCGCATTACTATTCATGACCGGGTACACGCGCACGATATTGCCCGCAGCGAATAATCGTTCCACCCGAGTGGTGTTGCGGCCCATTACCAACCAATATCATGAATTTCTTGTTGAACAGACCGACACACTGATAGAAGAAATCATCACACGCAGCGACGGTAAAGTTACTAAAGACTTCATCCGTAAAATATACCTTGTCCGTGATGACGTTGCCAGCATCATGATTCAATACCTTGCCGGCAAGAACGATATTCATGTCAGTTTTCTTGAACGTGCAGGTGAAAAAACACAAGCGCTAGAACTATCAACGGCAGAAGGGTTGGGGTTGAAGATAGGGGAATGAATTATTCCTATACAGATTGACGCCACGTGCAATAAAGGCTGACGTCAATACTCTATTTGATCATTCGCTTACAACGCCGTCCTCAAAGCAAACAATTCCGGGAACAGGACTACGTCCAGCATCTTGCGCAGGTAGCTGACGCCGGCGGTGCCGCCGGTGCCGGTTTTGAAGCCGATGATGCGTTCTACTGTGGTGACGTGGCGGAAGCGCCAGATGCGGAAGGCGGTTTCCATGTCCACCAGTTTTTCTGCCAGCTCATACAATGACCAATATTGTTCTGGTGTTTGATACACCTTCAGCCAGGCAGCCTTGACGGATTCATTGGCGGCGACGCCTTGTGACCAGTCGGCTTGCAGGCGTTCTGCGTCTATCGCAAAACCCTGACGTGCCATCAGCATGATGGCTTCATCGTAGATGGATGGTGTGCGCAGTGCGGCGTCCAGTGTGGCGTGGATGTCGGGTTTGTTTTCATGTACCGCCATCAGGGTGGCTTGTTTATTGCCCAGCAGGTATTCCAGCTCGCGGTATTGATGTGACTGAAAACCGGATGACGCCCCCAGGTAAGGGCGTATGGCCGTGTATTCGCTCGGTGTCATGGTGGACAGGACATCCCATGCATGCACTAGTTGATCCATGATGCGGGCCACGCGTGACAGCATCTTGAATGCCGGCGGCAAGTCATTGTTGCGGATGTGCTGGCGCACGGCATGCAGTTCATGCAGCATCAGTTTGATCCACAGTTCACTGGTCTGATGCTGGATGATGAACAGCATTTCATTGTGGTTGGGCGAACGCGGGTGCTGGGCTGTCAAAATCTGGTCCAGACCCAGATAATCGCCATAGCTCATGGATTCGCTGAAATCCAGTTGCGCACCATGCCAGGACATAGGACATTTACCAGCTTGCTCGTTATTACTCATGATGTTTCCTTAAAATTCTTTGCATATCAAATCAAGTCACCGCATTCCGTTGCGCCGTCGTATCGTAATCCTTGCTGTCGAGAATATCGCGCAGGCCTTCGGCGGCGTCCCAGACATCGACGTAGCGGGTGTAAAGAGGCGTAAAACCAAAGCGCATGATGGCGGGTTCACGGTAATCGCCAATGATGCCGCGCTGTATCAGCGCCTGTATCACGGCATAGGCATGCGGATGTTTGAAGCTGGCCTGGCTGCCGCGTTGCTGGTGCGGGCGGGGTGTCACCAGTTCCAGCGGATGCGTGGCGCAGCGGGTTTCTACCAGGCTGATGAACAAGTCAGTCAGTGCCAGTGATTTTTTGCGTATGGCTTGCATGTCGGTCTTGCCGAAGGTATCCAGACCACAGCCTACCATCGCCAGCGAAGTAATTGGCTGGGTGCCGCACAGGGCACGGCGTATGCCTGGGGTGGGGGTAAAGCCGGGGTTCATGGCAAAGGGGCTGGCATGGCCCCACCAGCCGGATAATGGGTGGTGAAACGCCTCCTGATTGCGTGCCGGGACCCAGATAAACGCGGGTGAACCGGGGCCACCATTCAGGTATTTATAGGTGCAGCCGACGGCAAAGTCGGCATTCGCCGCATTCAACTGCACAGGTACGGCACCGGCAGAATGCGCCAAATCCCACAATATCAATGCGCCATGCTGATGAGCGAGGGCGGTGACGGCAGTCATGTCATGCAGATAGCCGGTGCGGTAATTGACATGGGTGAGCATTACCAGCGCTGTGCTGTCATTGATGACTTGCGGCAGTTCATCTGGCGAATCGATCAGGTGAATCTGGTAGCCACGATCCAGCCAGCGGGTAATGCCTTCCGCCATATAAATATCGGTAGGGAAGTTACTGCGCTCGGTAATGATGGTCTTGCGCCGGGTCTGTGGCGCCTGTATCTGCAAGGCCGCAGCAATGGCCTTGAACAGGTTGACCGATGTGGTATCCGTTACCACGACTTCATTTGCTTCGGCACCGATCAGTGGTGCCAACTGGTTGCCAAGTGTAGATGGCAAGTCAAACCAGCCAGCGGTGTTCCAGCTCTTGATCAGGTCGGTGCCCCATTCT
The DNA here is from genome assembly GCF_049340205.1 of Undibacterium sp. Ji49W. Taxonomy (NCBI): domain Bacteria; kingdom Pseudomonadati; phylum Pseudomonadota; class Betaproteobacteria; order Burkholderiales; family Oxalobacteraceae; genus Undibacterium; species Undibacterium sp. Ji49W. Next base: position 68,114 of record NZ_JBMPOW010000025.1, read on the forward strand.
TTGGTGATGACATCCTGTGCTCTTTGCAGTGCCGCTTTGGGGCGGGCACCCAGCGAATTACCGTCCAGGTAAATCACACCGGTGGGTAAATCAAATTCTTCACGCAGGGCGGCCAGCGGGTCTTGCTGATCCAGTTTTTCGCAATCGCTACGGGTGATGGTGGCTTGTGTCATTACGGCAGACTCCTCAGTATGGCGCGTACCGGGCTGGCATCCAGGCCGGCAAGTTTTAGTGGCAGGCAAATCAATTCATAATCCCCGGCGGCGATGTCATCGAGGACGATACCTTCCAGTATCGCCATCTCATGCGCTTTCACGCGCAGATGGGCATCCAGGGTCTTGGATTCTTGCGGGTCCAGCGAGGGGCTGTCTATGCCTATCAGACGCACGCCGTGCCGGGCCAGCAAATCAATGGTAGCTGCCGCCACGCTGGGGAAATCGCTATCCCATGCCATCTGCGGTGCCTGCGTGTAAGTGCGGAACAATACTCGCTGAGGTAAGGGCGTCAACTGCGCTAAAAATGGCTGCACATGTTCCGGCAAGACCTGGGCCACGCCTATGCAATGGATGACGCGGCAAGGGCCGATATAGGTGCTGATCGCCACTTCATCGATGGATTTGCCAGCCGCATCGTAATGTGATGGGGCATCGCAATGCGCGCCGGTATGGGTTGACATGGTGATCTTGCTGACCTTGACCGGGCAACCATCGGCAATTTGCCAGGTGGTTTCGGCGCTATAGGCACTGTCACCCGGCCAGACTGGTATGCCAGGCTGTATGGGCGGGGTGATATCCCAGATTTGTGGGGCGGGTAGAGACATGCTGACTCCTGTAAAAACATGCAGAGATTTTATGCCGTTTTGCCTGAATAGTTCTTGCAAATTGCCAGTTTAAAAACTATATTTGTAGAATAAACTGCGTAAAAATAGTGAAATATTGGTGAATAATGCAGGATTGTCTTTGTGCATTGCGCTAAAGCACCATATTGTTTATGTTTTTGTAATTATTGGGCAGACTGATATCTGGTAATCATAATAATAGAAAAAACCTCTCACCACAGAGGCACGGAGGAAGGAAAGGCTGCTTGCAAGCAGCCTTTCCTCTTTGCTTTTCTCTGTGACCCTCTGTGCCACCTCTGTGTCTCTGTGTTGAGAGGTCTTGCACTTAAATCCCCAAATAACAGGAGACACTGATGCAACTCGACGCAACCGACTTGAAAATCCTCCAGCAATTGCAGGCTGATGGCCGTATCAGCAATCAGGATCTGGCTGACAAGGTTTTCCTGTCACCTTCGTCTTGCCTGCGCCGCGTGCGTATGCTGGAAGAGGGCGGCATCATTCATCACTATTGTGCCGTGATAGATGCCGCTGCCGTTGGGTTGGAAGTGGATGCCTTTGTCCAGGTCACCATGCGGCGCGATGTCGAACAATGGCATGAGAATTTTTCGCAGGCCCTGCAACAGTGGCCGGAAGTCGTCGGTTCTTACATCATCACCGGCGACGCCAATTACCTCTTGCGTGTGCGGGCACGTAATCTCAAACATTATTCTGCCTTTGTGCTGGAACGTCTGTACAAAACCACAGGCGTACTTGATATACGTTCCAACATCGTCTTGCAGACGCTCAAGGATACGCAGCAGATCGCCACCAGCCTGCTGGTAGTGGCAGAGTAATTTCAGGCAGCAAAAAGCAAGTAAATAGAACTCATTTCATCAATAGGGATGAATAGGGATGAATTCTGGATATTCGTCCTTCTGTTTTTGCCTGTGCCTGGGCGGGCTTACTACACTATCCGCAATCTGAGAATGAACACACCGCGTAACATATTGTGCGCCGCGAAGCTGAATGATACCCTTTCTATAATTCAAAAAGGGTGAGGTAGGGATGGTCATCGTCTGGGGGAAAAAACATGTTTTCAGCAAGCTTGGCTATGTGGCTGATTTTTGTCCCATCTGCCGCAAGCCCAGGGCATTTGAAGTCAGGCGGGTGGGTCTGGCCGGGCATGTGTATTACATCACCGTCAGTCAGGGTGATTTGATCGGCTATGAGCGTACCTGCCTGAAATGCAAGACCATCCTCAATGCGGAGCCTACGGACTATGCAAGCATTCCCAAGAAGAATGAACCCTTGCCCGCCCTGGTCAAGAAGTCGAACCCGCACATGCTTGAAGTATTGAAGGACAGATTGGCGCTCGAAGAACGCATACGTAAAGCACCTGAATCCTTAAGGGACGAAGACCGGTTTGCACTCATCAAGACGCCTTTCTATCTCTTGTCCCCGATGGTCGAGAGGCGACTTGCCAAGGTCACGCTCGATCTCGAATTCTGTCTTGCGGTTGGTGCCAGCATTGTGCTCTTCAAGACCGTGCCCAATCTGGCAGAGAGGTACATTCCGCAATATGCCGACAAGGCGCTGCTGGTAACCATGGCGGTCAGTCTGCTGCTGGTGTTTTGGCAGATACTGACATCCGGTAGCCGCTATGTGCGAAAACAGATCGTTCCCGTGTTGGCGATATCGCTGAAACCTTTGCGTCCCAAAGTCAGCGAATTGAATGTCATCGTGCGTGAAATGAAAGCGCAGAAACACAAGTTGGGGCGCAAGATCAGGGTGGCGGATTTACAGCACTATCTGAAGCAAAATTAAGGGCTGATAAAACAGGGCAAAGAGCGACTCCATGGCAATCTGATGGCAAGCATTTGCTGCGACAAGGGATAAAAAAATGCGTCGAAAAAATGGATTGCAAAAAGCGGGCATTGCCCTGGTCATTGCCTGTAGTTTGTTGGGCTTCGGTTCGGCTGTCATGGCAGCCGTCTGTCAGCCAGGCAAACTTGTAGTACAGGTATTGGGCTCGGGCGGGCCAGAACTGAGTGACCAGCGTGCTTCCACTTCTTACCTGGTCTGGGTCGATCAAAAGGCCAGGATACTGATCGATTTTGGTAGTGGTGCAGCACTGAATTATGAAAAATCCGGGGCCAATCCGGCTGATCTGGATGTGGTCTTGTTTTCGCATTTTCATGTGGATCACACGGCGGATTTTCCGGCCCTGGTCAAGGGTTTGCCATTTACAGGCTATAACAAGGAATTGCGCGTCTTTGGCCCCGCCAAACGCGGCGTTTTTCCCGGCGTCAAAGAGTTTGTCCATGCACTGTTCAACCGCGACAGCGGTGCCTATGCCTATCTGGCAGACTATGCTGACCCCGATGTCAGCAGCCAGTTCAAGATGGAGCTGGAAGAAGTCGTTGCCAAAGACAAGGAAGTCAAACGCTATACTATTGGCGACGACGTGCGTGTCAGTGCGGTCGCGGTCTTGCATGGCCCGGTGCCGTCACTGGCCTGGCGCGTAGATAGCAAGGATTGCAGTGTCACCTTCAGTGGCGACACCAGCAATAGCGACCAGGCGCTGGATCAACTGGCGCTGGGCACTGACGTACTGGTTGCCCACAACGCCGCCCGCGAAAATGATCCCGATGAAGTCGCCCGCCTGCTGCACATGATGCCAACAGAAATCGGCCGCATTGCCGCTGCCGCCAGGCCAGGCAAGCTGGTCCTGTCACACCGCATGAAGCGTACGCTGGGTCATGAAATGGAAAGTACCGCCGCCATACGCAAGAATTATGCAGGCACTATCTTGTTTGCGAATGATATGCAACGCATTATCGTTGGTGGTAAATAAATCCTTCAGCGAAGAACCTGTTTACGATCTGCAGCGAGCAAGCATCAGCGGGGTCAGGGTAACCAAGCACAGCGCAAAAAGCGGACTGTACTTGTAGTACATGAGCATTTTTAGCAGGACATGAGCCCCGCGTGGAATCCAATCGCGCTCGCGCTTAAGATCGTAAGCAGGTTCTAAGGATTCAAAGGCGCATGCGGCATGAATGCCCCGCTTTTGAAAATGCTGTAGGCAATCATTGCGGCGATCATGCTGTAGATGACGCGCGGTATCCATTCTGCCACCAGCCTTTGCTGCTGTTCCAGTTGGATGCTTTCTGTTTTTGCATAGCGTGTCAGCATTTCGGGCAAGCTACCACTGGCTTCGCCGGTATGCACCATGCCAAGCAGCGTAGGGTTAGCAATAGATGGCAGGCCGCGCAAGGCGTCGCTCAGTGTCATGCCTTGTTGCATCAGCGGCAGTATGCGCGCCAGTTCTTGTCGTATCAATACATTATCGGCCGCCTGCATCGCCAGTGGCAAGGCATCAAACATAGGCAGGCCAGCCTCCAGCAACAAGGCCATGCTTTGCCAGAAATCGCCCAGGTTACGGCGTCTGTGCATGGCGCCAAATACCGGCAGGCGCAGCATAAAATGATCTGCCCAGGATGCAGATGCATCCACAGACCGCATCTGAAAGCGCCGCAAGCCATACTGCCCAGCCATGATTACCGCTGCCACCAGGCCCAGCGCCCGCAGCGCCTGCCACAGATAGGCACCCATCGTCAGCGTCCCGGCCACCAGTTGGGGCAAGGGTGTCACAAATAAAAACATCACAAATGTAAATGCCGGCATCATCAGACGTGAGCGTATGCCGGATAGCTGCCGGGCCTTCTCTGTGTAATAGTCCGCCATGCGGCGGTACATCGGTGTCGGGTCACCGGCGGCCAGTGCTGCGCCCAGCAGGCCTGCCTCCAGTGGCGTCCACAGGCCATGGCGCAATCCGGCCTGGGCAATATTCTGCCCATTCTGCATGGCGCGCCGTGTGCCATCCATTCTGGCCTGATACCTGCCCGGCAGCCTGATCATGGGCATTGCCTGGGCTGGTGCGATACCGGCTTTGCTGAGGGCGGCCAGTTGCTGCAGCATGTCGGCACGCATGCCAATTGGCATCGGTAGGTGAGGGGTGCTAGTCATAGATGGCATTGTGCCATGAAACAATTTTTTGTAAGCAATGTCTTTTGTGGCAGACGCATCGTAAAAACACCGAATAATCATGGTTTCGCACAAAGAAGGCTTGATGCAGGGCTACAAGCTAGTAAAATGATGCCTGAAAGATATTTTAGGACTTACGCAAAACCGCCCCAAAGCGTTGCAGCTCCAGCATTTAGCAAGATTCGGTACTAAAGTACTGTCTTCGTCGCTGTGGTGCAGTCGGGGTTTCAGGCAACATGTTGCCTGCCGACGTAACGAACCTCCCTTGCAAGGGAGGTTTCCTAAAAGCGATAGCCTTGCTGGGACAATTTTGCGTAAGTCCTATTTTTGCTGTCTTATTCTGCTAATAAACTGTGTGCGACAGAATTCAGTATGACTGATGTATTCATACAGCAAATCGCCGGGGAACCCACCATGTCTATATCCAGATTATCCATCCTTACGCTTTGCGGTGCTCTGTGTGCTGCCTGCTGCGGGTCAGCGGTTGCGGGAGACATCCTGGAACTGCAAGACTACCATGCCTCCGAAGCCAACACCGACAGCAAGGGCCCTTGGCTAGGTTTGCAACAGGCCGATCATGGCTGGCGGCTGGTGACGGTCAAACCGCGTTTCAAAAAAATCCCTGACCCCATCACCAAATCCGGCATACGCGTATCGGCCAATATCAGCAATGCCCGCATGATCCTGTCTGCCCCCGGGCTAAAACCCGGCGCGGTTACCTTGTCGGATGAAGCCAAGGTCGTCAATGGTTCCATCGACGAAGAATTTGAATTGTCTACCTTGCCACCACTGGGGCAAGAAAGGCTCATGCATTTGCAGGGCAATGAATACCACCTGCAAAACCGCGAAGGCCGCATTTATCTGGAATTGAATGGCGTAGCCCAATACCTGTTTGATTACACCGAAAACAAAGAAGACAATAATGCCAAGATCATCTGGGTGGGTGATCTTGATCATGACGGCAAACTCGATTTCATCTTCGATGCATCAAGCCAGTACAACGTCACCGAATTGCGCCTGTACTTGTCCGGCAGCGCTGCCAAAGGCGAATTGTTGAAGCTGGTTGCACAAAGAAAAGCAACTGGCTGCTGAGCAGGTCATTTGCCTGATCCGCCTTTGACGGATACGTTTTGTGATTGAAGCGTTAGAGCCTGTTTACGATCTTACCGCGCGGACTTTGGTTGCGTTTGCGCTTAAGATCGTAGCCAGGCTCTTACAAATGCTTACTTCTGTAACACTCTGCCCGGTCTCCTTTTTTGCTGGTCCATGCGTTAATGGAGCAAGCACTACTTTTTTCCATCATCAGGAGATCAACATGGAACAAGCACAAACAGGCAAGCAAATTCATCCTCTGGTCGCTGGCGCAGCCTGCTCGGTCATACTGGTCAGCTTACTGGGTGCAGCCGCCATCACCGGTATTTTGCCCAGCTCGCACAGTACAACAGCACCAGCAGCCACCACGGTTGCTGCTGCTGACAATCTCAATGGCATGAATGGCAGCAGCCTGGCCAGCAATGGCAACGGTACATCCGGCATGAATACCATGCAGCCAGCACCGCAATATGCAGCACCAGTCAGCCACCCTAAAGTGGCGCAGAGCAGCCACAGTAGCCAGCCAAGAACCTATTCCAATGGCAATAGCTACCCTGCCCAGGCACCTGTACAACCGGTAGCCCGCGCCAGCCAGAACAGCCCGGTCGGCATTGGTATCGGTGCTGTTGTCGGTGGCTTGCTGGGTAGCCAGGTCGGTAACGGCAACGGCCGTACCCTGGCCACGATCGCCGGTGCAGTCGGTGGCGGTTATGTTGGTAATGAAGTGGCCAAACGTAATCCTTAATCTCTAAATTGATCCGTTTTGATCGGTTCGATTCTGTGTGATTATGTTTGATTATGTGTAGTATTGGGGGAGCCAGGCTCCCCCTAATCTTTTATGCTTCCTGAATCGCTTTCCCCCCCAATCTGCAACACAGCCATCGCCGGGATTGACGTGCCAAGCGTCTGCTGGCACACTCTGCCTTGCGGCGAATACACGTGATTACACGTCGTCAAGCACCCGCCATCCACTTATCAACCATCCACAGGAGACAACACCATGCATACCAATGATATTGCCACCCTGTCGGCTGCCTGATCCCGCTACACCCCATTTCCTGTATCTCCGTATTTGTCGATACTGATGTGCTGAGCTGCGGTTGATCCCGCGCCGACCTCCATTTTCTTTTTAAGTCCCTGCATGTTTAGCGTGCGGGAAGCTATCGTGCGTGCCCAGGCATTGCATGATCACCGGATTTGGATATTCACATCATGATCGATTTCGATTTTGCAGCACTGCGCCGTATCGGCCTGACACAAGTCATCGCCAACCAGCTTTACACACTCTCACTAACCCTGCCCGACACCATTGCATTGCAGGCAGGCCGCATTACCGAAGTACACCGCGACTGGTTCACCGTTCACCAGGGCGTGACCCCACTGCATGCGCGTTGTCAACCCAGCCTGTTGCAGGCACTCGATGACAACGACACCAGTCTGGCCGTAGGCGACTGGGTATTGATGGACCAGCATGAACCGCCACGCATCATCGCCCGCATGTCACCGCTGAACCACCTGGCACGCCGCAGCAATGACGGGCGGCGACAGGCGCTTGCCAGCAATGTAGATACCGCATTGCTGGTCATGGGCCTGGACCATGATTTCAATCTGCGCCGTCTTGAACGCTATCTGGCACTTGTCCATGCGGCAGAGGTGGCCCCTGTCATTATCCTCACCAAGGCAGATGTCAGCCCGCAAGCAGAAGCGCATCTGGCTGAAGTGAATCAGCGCCTGTCCGGCAACGTGCCGGTGTTTGCCGTCAATGGGCAAAGCGCAGCAACGGCAGAGCTGCTTGCACCCTGGATGGGGGTAGGGCAGACGTTAATCTTGCTGGGTTCATCCGGTGCTGGCAAATCCACCCTGACCAATACCCTGGCCGCCAGCACGCAAGACACGGGTGAAGTACGTGCCGGTGACAGTCGGGGTCACCACACTACCACGGCACGCTCATTGCACCTGTGCCCGCATGGGGCCTGCATCATCGACACCCCGGGTTTGCGCAGTCTGCAACTGGATCTGGATGAAACTGCCCTCAGCGCCAGTTTTGAAGACATCGATGCGCTGGCAACGCAATGCCAGTTTCGCGATTGCAGCCATCAGGCCGAACCCGGCTGTGCCGTGCGGGCAGCGGTGGATGAAGACCGCCTGCATAACTATCAAAAACTACTGCGCGAAGCGCGCCGTAATCAACAAACGCCACTGGATAAAATCGCCGCCCGGTCAAAGTGGAAAGTGCTGATGCGATCCGTCAAGGAAAGGGACAAACAAAAGCGCGGATAGTGTCATTTCCAGAATAAGCTGCACGGCGCTGTTGATCGCAACGCCGTGCGGCCATCATCCAATTTTTACCAAATGTAATTGCGCTATTTATTCGGCATGCAAAATGTATACTGGAACACAATTCTGGAACCTTAAAGCCATTGATGATTTTCTCCACGCGCCAGCTTTCTATTTTTGCCAGCACCAGCCTGCTTTTCTGCCATGCCACCACCCATGCCAAACCTGTGGAAGTGCATGCGCGGCTGGCACCGCAAGCCAGGGCAGAAAACAAAGTGGCCCTGACCCTGGATGCCTGCTCCGGCCGTTTTGATGAAGACTTGCTTAGCTTCCTGATACGCAAGCGCATCCCCGCCACCATCTTTGTCACCAAAAAATGGCTGGATAAAAATCCCCGTGGCGTTGCTGTCATCAAATCTAACCTGGATTTGTTTGCTGTCGAAGACCATGGCGAAAAACATATTCCCGCCATCATCGGCAGCGGCAGAACCGTTTATGGTCTGGCTGGCGAACCCGATGTCGCCCACCTGCAACGCGAAGTCACCGAAGGGGCCAAAGCCATCACCAGCACCATAGGTATTGCCCCACAATGGTATCGCGGTGCCAGCGCCAAATATGATGCAGAGGCGATTACAGAAATTAATCGCCTTGGCTACAAGATCGCAGGCTTCTCGTTCAATGCCGACCACGGTGCTACCCTGCACAAAAAAGCCATTGCCGACAAATTCAAACGCCTGCAGCCAGGCGATGTCATCATCGCTCACATGAACAAACCCCAATCCGATTCCGCCCAGGGACTGTCATCCGGATTGAACGACGCCCTGAAACAAGGCTTTGTCTTCGTACGCCTGGATCAGGTGGAAATGCAAAAAATGCCGGATCAAAAAACAAAGCGCGACAAATCCTGAGTGCTGCTTATAATACCGTGTACCGTAGGGGGCGCCACGCGCACCGAATGCAACTATGCGTTTGAAAAATAACGGTGCGCGTGGCGCACCCTACGCGGTTGCGGTGTGCATAAAATATTTCATGTTTTGGATTACAAGTCCTGGATGTCAGGACATCTATACGGGGCATTAATTCATGTATGCGTTGAAAGTTAGTATTAATGGTGGCACACCAATTGTCGCGGGTGGTGAAGATCTGGTCGTGCTCAATACCATCATTGACGGAACGGGAAAATTAGGATCTCAGACGAATTCGCGTCGTGGTGACGATACCTATGATTTTGCCGTATCTGTCGGCGGCCTGACAGCGAGAAAAGAAGATCAGCCCGATGAACATCTGCGCTGGATATCCCGGATGCCGCTTCAGGTCGGCGATACAATTCAGATCGAAATTGTAGAAACCACAGTCGTCGACCCTGTCATTAGCGGTAGCGAGGCAAAAAAAATGGAAGATGACGAACGCAGCTATTTTGAACACTGCAAAAAAGCATATTTAAAGATGCGTGATAAGTATGAATCTGCGTCAGAATAGCTGGTACGTATCATGTAATATTTCTTGTTCTGCCACGATCAAACATCGCTGATATCCTTCTGATATGTAGATCCCTGGTAGGGTGCGCCACGCGCACCATCCATGTAAAAAAGGTTCGGTACCCGGTGCGCGCGGCGCATACCCTACGTGACGTTCTCCGGTGCGGAGAGCAAACGGTTCTCATTTTTTTGCCACTATCAAACATCGCTGATATCCTTCTGATATGTAGATTCCTGGTAGGGTGCGCCACGCGCACCATCCACGCAAAAGGGTTCGATATCCGGTGCGCTCAGCGCACCCTGCGCGGCATTGTGTGGAATGCATAGACACAGTGCATTTCATTTAACTCAACCGGAGCAAGCAGCCACCATGGTCATTCGCCGTACCCGTACCGAATTCTGGGGCGCTGGTCCGCAGGGGCGCGAAACACCTGGCTTCAGCTTTCACCTGCTGGCAGCCAATCCGCCTGAAGATGAAGTGCAGACCCATATGCATGAAGAGGCGCATTTTGTGCTGGTACTGTCTGGCGCATATATGTCGTCGGCCAGACATGCGCCCGCCATGTCCAATACACCGCTGCTGATCTTCAATCCTGCAGGCACCACACACCGTGACCGGTTTTTGGGTGGACGTGGCCGCTTCCTGGCCATATCCGGCGGTGATGCCGCAGGTTTTGGTTTTGCTACATCCCTGCGTGATCTGTATGCCTTGCAGGTAGCGACACGCATCGCTGCCGATTTTCAAAGAAAAAATCTCAGCCAGTTGCAACTCGAAGGTGGCGCGCAACAACTGCTGGCCGCCTGTAGCCCGTTGACATCGGATGAAAGCCGTCACGCATCGCAGCCACCAGCCTGGCTCAAACAGGCATTTGAAATGATCTTCACCAGCGACGACCCCGGTCTGAGCGTTGCCGATGTCGCCGCCTTTGCCGGCGTGCATCCGGTTCATCTGGCGCGGGTGTTTCGCCGTTATCTGCATTGTTCGCCAGGCGATTATTTGCGTGGCAGACGCCTGGAAAGAGCGGCTGCCGTGATCGGTGCTGCCAATGCATCCCTGGCTGATGCCGCCTGCGCGACTGGCTTTGTCGACCAGGCCCACCTGACCCGCAGCTTCCGCCAGACCTTTGGCCTGACGCCCGGTGCCTGGCGATCCAGGACGGTCGGACGAGCAGGGCAGGATGTTGCGCCGATACAATCCAGTTAGGTAAATAGATTCCATAATCAGGGTTTGCCATTTTATTGTCTGGAGACCTTCCATGCGATTACACCTCTGTACACGAGCGATGTACCTGCTCGCAGTTGCCAGTGCCATGCTTTGTCCCCTACAAGCACAGGCACAAGCACAAGCCTCCCAGCCCGATAACAAACTCAACACCATACTGGCGCAATGGGATCAGGATGAGCATAAAGATTTACGCAGCGTGCTAGTGCAACAACACGGCAAAATCATCGCTGAACGTTACTACAACGGCGCAACGGCAGATGGCTTGCATGATGCCCGCTCGGTCGGCAAAAGCATTACGTCCCTGTTGCTGGGTGCCGCGCTGGACCGTGGCAGCATACGCAGCACCAGTGACCCGGTGTGGCACTACTGGCCAGCAAGCAAAGGCAGCGCCGCAGGTGAAGCCACCCTGGCCCAGGTGCTATGCATGCGCTCTGGCCTGGCTGCCTTTGATGAAGATGCTGCTTCGCCTGGCAATGAAGACAAACTCGATGTCGCCTCCGATCCGCTGGCCTTTTTGCTATCGCTACCCAGCGATGCCAAGCCCGGCACAAGTTACCGCTACAACTCCGTCACCGCCTATCTGGCGGGCATCGTCGTCGAAAAAGCGACCGGGCAGGACCTGGAAGTATTCGCCCGCACAGCCTTGTTCCAGCCACTGGGTATCAGCCACTGGCAGTGGGGGCGTGATGTAGCGGGGCATCCCAAAGGCCAGGGCAACCTTTCGCTGACTGCGCGTGACCTTGCCAAAATCGGTCAACTGGTGCTGGATAAAGGCATGTTTCAGGGCCGGCGTGTCATCAGCGCCGCCTGGATAGACACCATGCTGGCACCGCAGGTAAGCATTGCTGCTGTAGATAATTATGCCGACAGCTATGGCTATTTTTGGTATGCCAAAGTGCACACAATTAAAGTGCCGACGACCAAGGAGCAACCCATCCACGTCTTTTTTGCATCCGGCAACGGGGGCAATAAAATTTATGTCATTCCCTCTCTGCATGCCGTCGTCGTTGTTACTTCCAGCGCCTATGGAAAAGCTTATGGACAGCGCCGTTCAGAAAACCTCCTGAAGGCTATCCTGGCAGAAAAAATGAACCAATGATGCGGATGGCGGTCAGTATGGCAGTCACTATCACATCGCCGATTGATTTCACCATAGGGTAAGCCATGACACACTGGACCAGACGCCACTTCATGATAGGCAGCGCCGCCGCGCTATTGGGCAAACATGCTTTTGCCGGTAGTGGCTATAGCACTGGTAATGGCATTGGCAGCAGCGACGTGATCGGTGCCGATAACCCCGTCGTCGACGCCTTCGTCAAAGCCCAGCCATTCTATGGTGTCGTCATGCTGGGCAAGCGTGGCAAGCCCACCTATGTACGTGCAATAGGCATGGCCAATATCGAAGAACAAAAGCCGCTGCGGGCAGACACCCCGTTTGCCATCGCCTCTATTTCCAAATGGCTGACATCGGTCACCGTGCTGCGGCTGGTCGAAATGGGCAAGCTTGATCTGGATGCGCCTATCAAACGCTACCTGCCAGCACACCGCGCCGATACCGGCAGCAAAGTCACGCTGCGGCATTTGCTGTCCAACGCCAGTGGCATTCCCAACCAGTTTATCAGCATGATCAAGGCCGATCGCAGCCTCTTCACCGCCAGTATGACTACCGCGCAGGCCATGCAGCAGTTTTGCCAGGGCGAATCCATCTTCCCGCCCGGCAGCAAGTTCGATTACGCCCTCACCAACTGGATCATCGTGGTGGGCATAGTCGAAGCAGTCACCGGCCAGCCGTTCCAGCAAGCCATGCGTAATATCACGCTTGATCCCTTGAAACTGTCTGCCACCCGTGCAGACCAGGCCTATGCCGACGATGCCGCCACCGCCGTGCCCTACGCCACCATCAACCCGCCAGCCCGTAAAACCGATGTGCGGCAGCCCTATATGGCTGCCGCCGGTGGCTATTACAGCACCGCAGACGATTTGATAAAGGCAGCACAAGCCATCTTCAACCAGGGCTTCATCACGCCTGCATCGCTGGCGCAACTGACCCATATCGAAGTCGACAGCGAAAGCTATGCCCTGGGTGGCCGCGTCAAGAATCTGCAAATCGCCGGCCAGACCCACCGCTTCGGCTGGGAAACCGGCCGCACCACCGGCTATCGCTCCGTACTCGGGCACAGGCTCGATGGAGAAGACACCGTCATCATCCTCAACAACACCGACATGTCACAAAAAACGATGGATGAATTTGCCTATAGTTTGCTGGGCGCCAGTCAGTTGCCAGCAGCGTAGCAAATAGATTCGAACGCAGAAGGTAGATATAAAAGAATGACTAACCTGGCTATGTATACTTCTTTGGCGGGCGGCGCATTGATAGGCATTTCTGCCGCTTTGTTGCTGTGGGCCACGGGCCGTATTGCAGGCATCAGCAATATAGCGGGCAATTTGTTTGCCGCCAGTTCTGGTGAACGCTGGTGGCGCGTCCTGTTTTTGCTGGGCCTGATTGGCGGCGCGGGTATTTACTATGTCGTCGCTGGCCATGCTCCAGCTGCACGGGAACATTTTCCATCCTGGTTATTGGCCGTTGCTGGCTTGTTGGTCGGCTTTGGCACCTCGCTGGCGAATGGCTGTACCAGCGGCCATGGCGTGTGCGGAATAGGGCGCTTGTCGACACGCTCATTCGTAGCGACACTCCTGTTTTTATCGACTGGCATTGTCACTGCGCTGGTCGTTCGCCATTTTTTCAAGGTATTTTGATGACGTCCTTAGTGTTCAACCTAAGCAGTCTGGTGGCAGGTCTCTTGTTTGGTTTGGGGCTGGCGATATCGGGTATGACCAATCCCGGGCAAGTCCTTGATTTTCTTGATCTGGCGGGCAACTGGAATCCGGGTTTGCTATTCGTATTGGGCGCTGCCGTCACCGTGACTGTCATTGTATTCAAGTGGATACTAGGCCGGAAAAAACCACTGTTTTCAGATCATTTCAATCTTCCAACACTAACTGCGATTGATCGCAATTTGGTCGCCGGGTCCATTATCTTTGGTATCGGCTGGGGGATCAGCGGGTATTGCCCCGGCCCTGCCATCGCCTCTTTGGCCAACCCCAATTGGGAGACATGGATATTCTTGCCAGCCATGTTGGTGGGTATGTTATTGCAGCGTCGCTTGCAGGCTGCCAAAATTAAAAAACAGTAGTGCTTATTTCATCCTGCCTGGGCTGGATAATCGACTTGATGCACCGCACATATCGTCCCAGTACATACCACTTACTGACTGACCGGAAACGCCAGCACCACATCACCCGCGCCCTGAATTTTTAACTGCTCTTCAAATTGCCACTGGCGGTAATAGTGGGCCTTTACCGGAATGATCGTTCTGGGATGTGGCAGTGCAACCCATACCGCATGGTTGCCCGACTGTGACATCTTCTTGTGAAACTGTGGTTCGAACTTGATGGTCATCATGTCTCCTCTGTTTTTAGCATCCCACTGTAGATGACAGCAGCTTCTGTGTTGCCGGTCAGCGAATACAGGCATGTCGAAAGCAGAAAATGGCCTGCCTTTGAAATAGCTTAGTTCATGCTTTCTTTTCTAAGAAGGAATAGTTTTACCTATGAAAATGCGCTATTTGCAGACATCAATGCAGGCATGGGCGTGGGATGAGGGCTTTACAATAAAAATATCAAATTAACATGTAATTTTCATTTTGATACTATAATGGCTCGTAACATCTTTCTAACGGCACGGTATTTTTCTTGGCAATGGAGACACACATGTCGGACATCAATCGCACAAGCTGGGATTTTTTGGCCGATACCTATTGGTACGTGACCTATCCAGATCTGCCCGCCCTGCAATTTTCAGCAAGCGACAATCTGCTGAGCTGGAAAGTCGATCAAACCGTCTGGCATATCACCGGCTATAAAAACGGCTACTTCTGGGGCGTATCTTCCGCCATCATTGTTGATGCTGGCGAAAGCAGCAGCGTATCCGCATCCCCCCAGCAACGCAGCATGGTGGGCACAGTCACCGCCAATGGCCAGGTACAGATCAGCTTTATCCGTGGCAGCGGCCTGCGCGAATCCATCGTCACCGGCTTTGGCCACATGAGCAAGCTCGACCAGCAATGGGTATTCCAGATGCAAATGGCCACCTCCGGCGGCGGCGACGAAACCCTGCACTGGGCCAATATGCTGGAAACCAGACAGGGTGACCCCAGTTGGGACAATTTACCAGGCGTGAATTGCTCGGTGCCGTCTATGTTGGAAGGGGCTAGTTATCCGCAGTTTGGGGAGGGGTAACATGGTACTTGAACAGTGCTGAAGCTCAGGTTTTAGCTACGTTATTTGCTGTAGTATGGCCAATTTTTCCGACAAGCTGGAGGCGAACTGGTACAACAGGGCTTGATCGAGAACTACAGCGTAGAGCATGAATATGAGGGGGACGATTTTGTCGCCAAACGCATACGCATACGCATACAAGCTAGCGGTAAAAATAGCCTGAGTTTTGATATAGACCCCTACTGATCGCGTTTGATGCCAAAAACTGTGCGCTACTTCAAATGTTTTACATTGATAACCCTGCTGGCAGGCAGCAGCCAGCTTTGGGCATCTGGCGGCACCGGCGAATATATGCTCGATTGGCCGGTACGTGG
Source organism: Undibacterium sp. Ji49W (assembly GCF_049340205.1). Classification (NCBI taxonomy): domain Bacteria; kingdom Pseudomonadati; phylum Pseudomonadota; class Betaproteobacteria; order Burkholderiales; family Oxalobacteraceae; genus Undibacterium; species Undibacterium sp. Ji49W. The sequence goes on from NZ_JBMPOW010000025.1 coordinate 83,699, forward strand.
AGAGCAACTGGCTTATCATTCAAGCGGCTGCGCAGATGCCTGCTGGGTGGCTGAGGTGCGCAAGAAAACCACCCGCCAGTTAAGGGCGCGTTTACGCTGTGACGGTGAGCAGCTGTATTTTTCGCAAACTGGTAAAAGCATTGAACAACTGCTGCCTGAGCGCTGCGCAAGCTACAATGACAGCGACGACAAACCCAAGCTCATCGCTGCGACGCTCACAACGCTGCTTCAGAACCAGCATGGCCAGCCCAAGAGACCATTGCGAAAATAAAATAATCAGGCATAGCCGACTTAGTCAGTACTTTAGTACAGCAAGCATAGGCAACAACTGTAATTCAACTTCGCAACAGACTAGCCTCACTCCCCACCCCAAAACCTCACCCACTTCGACACCTCATCATCCGGCCCCACGCTGCGGTTTGTGCAGATGTTGGATTTGCCCCAGCCGTTATCTTTCAGCAGGCCGTCGTCGGTGATGTAATACGCGGTGTGGTAGTACTCGGTTTCTTTTTCGAAATTGGGTTTGTGGATGATCATGGTTTGTAGCATGGTCGGCATGTTGCGGCCGTCCTTGGTCTTGCAATTCCATTTCACGGCAGAACCGCTGTCATCTACCCGCATGGTGCCGCGATCATTGCTTTTGGGTTGATCCCATTTGATCTGGTACACCGCATACGGCAATTTGTCGGCAACGGCCTTGAACTGCGGGTTGTTCTGGTCTGCGGGTACGGTGTCGACCACGATCAGGGCCAGGTTTGCATTACGGCGAAACGGCATGGAGCGGTAGGCGCGGCTTTCTTGCACCCAATAGCTGACATAGTATTTACCTGCACGGGTTTCATATACCTTGCGCAGCGAAGGTTTGGCATACAAGGCGGCGCGCGATTCCAGCACCAGCTCATAATTCAGTTTTTCACCCCTGACGTTGATGGCATTGTAGGCAAATTCACGGAATTTTTTGTCCGTGGCCATGCGGCTGTAGATGGGGCTATCTGCGCGCTGGGTGACGACGTTGGATTTGGTGTCCATTGCTGGCATGTCCGTCCAGGTCTGGGCGTGGCAGGTGATGGTTACACTGGCAAAGCCGATGCTGGCCAGCGTCGCGCACAAGGCAAGGCGTAAAGTCTTCATAGGGTTATCAGGGTAAAAGAAAATCAGACGATGGCAATATTGTTGACCAGCGAAAAATGCTTAAGTCTGTTGACGATCTTTTCGGAAGACACGGCCACGGTAAACACATGATAAGCGCCGCCGTTAATCCAGAAAGTGACATGGGATACGCCGCCCTGTTTCACAACGACCTGCGCGCTGCTTGGGGTGTACTCGGTGGCAGAGGTAAGTGTGGTTCTGATCTCATCACGGGCCATGCCGATCTCCCAGCGCAAAATCTGTTCTGCTTGCAGGGCGATTTGCCCTGTTTTATTGATCAGGTAAATGGTTTTGCTGTCATAATCCAGCGCCATGGCATTGCCTTCATCGATGTCAAGGCAATTTTCATCTGTGAACTTACAAAAGGCATGCACTCTTTTCTCAAACTTCTTGCGCTCGCGCCGGTTATGCCCCAGACCATAAATGACATTACCCGCTATCCACAACAGCACCGGCAACGCCAATATATTTTTAATGTACTGGAAGCTGATGGTTTTTTCTATCAGGTAAATCAAAAAACAACCGATCAACACGTTCCTGACAAAATTCAGCTTTAGTAAAGACAACATCTTGTATAGACCTCGCGTTTGGTTCAAAAAAGGGCAGCAACCGACACAAGCCTGGCCCAGCACTTGCATTACGAGGGGATATTATAATTGTAAGGGCATGTTAATTATTCAATCATCGTTGGTGATTGTGTAATTAAACGTTACAGGTGGATGGGTATAGCAGGGCGGGTGAATAAAAACGGTCTGCATGGGTTGATGCAGACCTGTGGCTTAATGGTATCTTAACTCCACCTTGGCAGTATCTTAACTACAGCCAGTACGAAGACCGCAGACGTGCTTAGCGGTCGTTATCAATCAACTGAATTTCCAGCGTGTCCTTGGCGGCGGCGTCCACGACGATGGGATACAGGCGCTTGTAGGCAGGGCGACTGGCACCGATGGACATGTTGTGTTTGTCCGTGACAGCACTAGTGCCAACCAGCAGGCAACCAGACGTATCTGCCTGCGTATTGCCGCAGTGGATCAGGATATATTCAAAGCCAGGCACGTTCTGGATATGCAGCATGCCGCGATGGATATCCGGGAACAGTACTTTGTACTGCTCATTGTGCTTGCCATCGGTACGCAACTTCACCTTGTAAGTACCGGCAGGGATGCGGGTTTCATTCACCAGTTTGGTGACGCGGTATTCATCTTCCAGGCCAAAACAGACAAAACGTCCATCCACGGTGATATGGCTGATGGTGGTTTCATCGTCAGAGATGAAACGGTCGACTACTATTTTCATGTAAATCTCCTCAATGATTGTAAATCAGTTAGAAAAATGCATAACCCAGTTCAATCGCTATCCAGGGTTTGCCATTGTCTTTGTATCCCGCATCTGTGTTGACGCGGTCGGCTCCCAAAATAAAACCCATGTGGAACTTGTCTTTTACAGTGCCGATTATGCCTAAGCCATAACTAAGGCCTGTCAAGTTCTGCGTTTTGTCTTGCCCGTTGACGCTTTGTGTTACTGGTATCTGACCAGCGCCTACGAAGCCAACAAATTGTAAACCCAGCCCCAATCCGGATTTTTCTTGACGATAGCCCATATAACCACCCACTGAAGTGCCGCCGCTGAAGTTCTTGGAGCCTACATGATATTTATAAGGCACCATGAGTGTTCCATATGTTAAACCGTAGCGATCGGGCGGAAGGGTGACAAGGTCTGGCGACGGAAAGACCACGACTTCCCCCAACTTTACAATTTTGGACTTATCTTTACATAGGGATGTATCGTTGTCTGTAGGCGTATCGTTGGTGACCACAAATGCGCTCTCAAGCTGACTGTCTTTTGCCTGATTAAGCTTGACGTTTATTTTTCCTATACCCCTCAGAGTAAAAAACTGCGGTACACACGCCAAGGCCGCGTCTTTGCTATTCGACGTCATGTCGACTTTGTAGGCAGATCGGGTATATCCAGATTTGATACGGTCGCCCATATAATTGCTTGCATCATTGTCTGCCACCACAAAAACAACTTTTGATGAATCCCCTTTGGGTTCTTTATCCTTGTTTGGGGTTGGCGCGTCGGCTGGCGTTTCAGGCGTTTCAGGCGTTTTCGTTTCGGCCGCAGGTGTCTTCTTGGCTAGTGCAGCAGGCGTCTTTGACTGAGTTTCTGTAGCTGCCTGGGATTCTGCGACAGTTTTGTCGGGCGCCGTAGCTACGTTGCTTTTTGCGACCAAAGTAACCGGCGTCTTGCATGCAACAGCCAACAGTTTATCGATATCTTCTGGCGAGTATTTCTCTTTCAAAAACATGGGCAGCCATTTTTCCATGCAGGTTACGGCAAGACAATTTTGCGCCGACACAGCCAATGCCAGAAAAATCAGGCTCTTTTTGATGACCGTAAATTGGCCATTTTTTTTGCGTGAGACAAACAGATTTTTGACACAATTGATCAGCACAATACTCTCCCTTTTTTAATTTTATAAGTCGCAGATTGTTTTCTTGAAAGCAAATACTGCCTGCTGGTCGTGCTTGTAAAATGCATCTATCCGTCCAACGCCCTGTCGATCGGGGGCGCAGACAATTTCCCCCAATTAATGCAGGCACCTTCCAGCCAATTATTCAATTGAAATTGTGTTCGTCCATGAAGATTCTCTAATTTGTTAACAAATTAAGCATTAAATTTGTTAACATAAATTACATCACCTAAATGCATGACATGACCAGAACTTTTTTCTAAAAAATGATTTTTTGTGCAATGTTTTCTATACGGGAATGAATTTCTGTGCGTATCACATGCGGCTACACAGAATATAAAGGTAGATCCTGAATACCTATTACGATCGGGGTAACGATAGATTAATGGCTCAGCTTATTGCGCATTTCTATGAGGCTATATTGTCCCCATGAATCATGGAATATCGGCCTTGGCCTGTGCTGCAAAATAGCAGAACTCAATTTACAAAAACGATGCGTTCCCATACCGTCAACGACAGGTGTTTTACAATCTGCTGTATCTTCAGATAGAAAGCGATCAACATGAACCCATGGCGTCAGTTAGCCAGCAAATCTATTATCGATGACCGCTGGCTCAGCCTGCGTGCTGATACCTGCCAGTTGCACAATGGGCAGATCATTGCACCGTATTACGTCGTCGACGAACCCGAATGGGTGCATGTGTTTGCCCAGGATGCGGACGGGAAAATTCTCGTAGTCAGGCAATACCGTTATGCAGCGAATGTGGTCTGCACAGAATTGCCCGGTGGCGTGGTAGATGCAGGCGAGTCGGTACTGCAAGCGGCACAGCGCGAATTGCTGGAAGAAACAGGCTACGTAGCATCAAGCTGGACCCCGGTTGGAAAGTACTACGCCAATTCGGCACGCCAGACAAACAGCATTCATTTGTTCATTGCACGCGGCCTTCGGCGGCAGGCTGACAAAACACTGGATGCCAGCGAAGACATCATTGAGTCGTTTGCGCATCCATCCGAGGTTAAAGCAATGATAGCGAGTGGCGAGTTTTCGCAATCACTGCATATTGCTTCGTTTTATATGGCGTTGGATAGGGTGTGAGATAGAACGATGAACATCATGCAGCATGTTCATCGGCTTTCCTTTTTCACTGATTCTTGTTGACGCAATTTCTTACTTCGTCACGATCACGGTCTTCAACACCGGCTGTCTGGCATCGGGCAGGGCGGCGAATAGCCTGGCCACGCATGTGATATCCCGATTTTTGAGCAAGCAAAAATGAGTGCATATTTTTGCAAAAATACCCATCTATCCTCATTTCAAACTCTCCTCCAGGCAAACCAGGCTGCCGCTGGCAAGTCAAGCTAGCCACCAATTCTTATCCAAATTGTGTCTTGACGACGCATATTCAAAACTATACGAAATAGTGTTGATGGTAATACGAATCCGGCTAAAAATAGAGAAACGGCTTTGTGTGAACGCACCCTTAATTCCTTCCTTTCTGCGTTGATGGCACTGACCACCTCTGCGATATCGCACACAGCCTAAAAGCGCATGCATCCCTGATGCAGGCGTCCCTTCTCGTGTCAAATTTTTTAAATTCTATTATGCGCAAACTATTATTTTTAATGTCCTTGCTGCTGCTACAGTCAGTTGCAAATGCATTTGATGGACGAGCCCCTGGCCCAAAGATCGGCTGGGCAGATTTAGATGCTCACGACCCACTCTCTAATACGGCAGATCAGTACTGTGCCTACAAAAATAGAGACAATACAAATCCTTTTCGTGTATTTGGCATTGCTCCCGTGGGTGGCCCTTATCCCAATAACGATGAACAAAAGACCTGTGTCGGACATGACATAGATGCCCAGGGCAATCCCGTTGATTTGGCATTTTTTATGTACTATGTGTATAAACATAGACTATGTTCGGGCGGCAGCCATCTGAGCGAAGATAAAACCGCCTGCAACTGCAGTACCGGCGATGTGTGGGCCAAAGATCAATGCGCGACCCGGGATCCGAATAAACCAGACCCAAATAAACCGCCACCACCTATTCCATGTTGTGGTAACCCGATTGTGCCGGCAAACGCCAGCAAAATCCAAATTGAAACCGACATCAAAGCAAGCGGTGCGCTTGGGTTTGACCGCTATTACCACGGCGACATGCTCAATATAGACGAGGCAACGGTACGTCTGTTTGGTCGTCATTGGGTGATCCCTTTTGATTCAAAAATATTACAAGAATCTGTACGCATCAATAGAGGGCCGAACGCAGTCTGCTTTGCCAGTGCGGTTGACGCCCGTTCATTTTGTGTGGACCAGTCGCAAAAATTGACAGGCCTGGTTGTTCCGGACATTGTTTCAGTCACACGCCCAAATAGTGGCCGTCACTTGTTCAGTATGGTCAATGGCGTCGGCACACCAGATGCGGATATCAATAGCCGGCTTACTGCGACCACAGACAGCAACAATAAAATCGTCTGGACCTATACCGACGGTGACACTGAAGATGTTGAAAAATACAGCGCAGATGGCAAGCTTTTGTCCATCACCTCTCGTGCTGGTACGACACGCACGCTGACCTACAGTAGTGGCACCAGCAATGATACGGCAACAGCCAGATGGCCAGCCGATGCGCCTGTTTGTGGCAACGTGCAGTCTGGCGCGCTGTTGCCAGCAGATCGCTTGCTCTGTGTTACCGATAACTGGGGCAGGCAGATCCAGTTTGAATATGACACAGTGGGCCGCATTGTGAAGCTTATCGCCCCAGATAATGCAGTAACGACATACCAATATGACGGTGCTTCAGGTGGTTGTGTTACTCCGGACGATACCAATCTGGCTTGCAGTGCAAATAATCTCACGGGCGTCACCTACCCTGATGGCAAGCAGCGTATTTATCATTACAACGAAAGTGCATGGATTAATGGCGGCTCTTACTGCCGTGGTAGCAATGTAGGTAACGGTTTTGGTGTGCTGCCAAATGTGCTGACCGGCATCACAGACGAAAATGGCGTGCGTTTTGCGACCTGGGGTTACGATTGTGCAGGTAACGCTGTCATGTCGCAACATGCGGGAGGCGTAGAAAAGGTCACCATAGACTATGGTTTCAGCGCTATTCAAAGTGCGCATTATGTGAAGTATTTTGGTGGAACCAATGCCAATCCGACGATCAGTGGAGCTACTTACGCTTATGGCTGGGAAGTAGGTGTTCCTAAATACCGTGGCACCTATGACAGATGTGCCGGTTGTCCCCCAGCCAAAGGCCAGGGGTATGACGGCAATGGCAACCTCGCCGGTAAATCTGACTGGAACAACATAGTCACAACCTATGACTACGATCTGACCCGTAACCTGGAAATCCGCCGCACAGACGCATTCAATACCTCACAGCCCTTAACCACAACCACATCCTGGCATGCAACGTATCGCCTGCCAGCACAAGTCAACGAACCATTGCTGCGCACGACCTACGCTTATGACACCAAAGGCAATCTACTGACCAAAACCACGCAGGCAACCACAGATGCAAATGGTAGCCAGGGTGCCAATGCCAGCGTGACAGGTAGCCCCCGTGTCTGGACCTACACCTACAACAATGTAGGCCAGATCTTGACAGCGACCGGCCCGCGTACTGATGTCGTGGATCAAACCATCTACACCTATGACACCAAAGGTAATCTCAGCAGCATGACCAATGCGGCTGGCCATGTCACCACATATGCCAACTATGACGGCAATGGTCGCGTCGGTCAGATCACTGATCCCAATGGCCTGGTCACCACACTGACCTACACACCACGCGGCTTGTTAAGCCAACGTGTAAGCAATGCTGACGGCGTGTCAGAAACTACCAGCTATCAATACGATGGTACAGGCCAGATGACCAAGGTCACCCTGCCAGACAACAGCAGCATCAGCTACATCTATGACGATGCCCATCGCCTGACAAGAATCAGCGACAGCCTGGGCAACAGCATCAACTACACCCTCGACAACATGAGCAACCGCATCAACGAAACCGTCACCGACAGCAGTGGCAACTTAACGCGTCAGGTCAGCCGTGTATATGACATCTTGAATCAATTGAAAACAGTGACAGGAGCAGCGCAATGAACCACTTCCTGAATCCATCCCTATCAACCGTGATACATCGCCCGGCCATCCGTGCGATGGCGCTGGCCGTGGCCGCCCTGTGCGTTGCGGCACAGTCCCAGGCACAATCCACCGTCTATCAGTACGAGTACGACAACGTCGGCAATGTCACTAAAATCACCAATGCCAACAACGTCGCCACCCTGCAAAATTACGACGTACACAACCGCCTGCAAACGCAGACCGATGGCAACAACAAAGTCACCGGCTATGACTATGACGGCCAGCATCGCCTCATTAAAGTCACCGATGCCCGCAGCCTCAGCACCCTCTACAGCATTGATGGCCTGGGCAATCAGCTCAGCCAGACCAGTCCCGATACCGGCACCACTACGACCGTCGTTGATGTCGCCGGTAATATCCTGACCCGTACCGATGCCAAAAACCAGACCACCAGCTATGTCTACGACGTGCTCAACCGTATTACCCGAATCACCTATCACGATGGCAGCGTCATCAACTACAGCTATGACCAGGGTGTGAATGCCAAAGGCCGCCTGACCCAGATCACCGACGCCAACAGCACCATTCTGTACAGCTACGACAGCCGTGGCCGCGTCCTGACTGATACCCGCAGCATCAATGCCGTCAGCTACGTGACTAGCTACCAGTACGACACTGCTGGGCGCGTCAGCAGCCTGACTTATCCCAATGGCCGCCAAGTCAGCTACACCCGCGACGGCTTAGGGCGCATCAGCCAAATTGATACCACTAAAGACGGCATCACCATGACCGTCCTTAGTCAGGCAGTGTATCGTCCCTTTGGTGGCGTACAAAGCTATCACAACAGTGCAGGGCAGACCTATAGCCGCACCTTTGATGGGGACGAGCGTATTACCAGCTACACGCTCAACAACAAAGTGCAGGCCATCACCTATGATGCAGTCAATCGCATCACCTCCATCAATGAAGTCAATAACCCCAGCCGTCAGATAAGCCACGGCTTTGACAATCTCGACCGCCTGACCAGCTACACCACCCCGCAAACCAGCCAGACATTTACTTACGATGCCGTAGGTAACCGCAGTACTAAAACCACCGGTGCCGCCAATACCAACTACACCTACGCCAGCACCAGCAACCGCCTGACCCAGGTTGCCGACAGCCAAAGCAAAGCCATCAGCACCGATGCCAACGGCAGCATCACCAGCAATGGCAATACCCAGTTCACCTACGATGCCCGGGGTCGCATGACCACAGCCACCACCAGCACCGGTGTCGTCCAGTACACCATCAATGCGCTGGGGCAGCGGATACAAAAGGCAGTACCGGCAAATGGCAGCAATGCCGCGATCAGCACCCTGTATCACTACGACAGCGGCGGCAAACTCATCAGCGAACGCAGTGTACAAAGCGGGCAAAGCGCACAAAGCGATGTCGATTACATCTACCTCGGTGATATTCCTGTGGCAGTCATCAAGTAAGACAGCGCATTGCTGTCTATGACCATCAGACCAATCAATGAGAAAAAGCAAAACCATGAATTCAAATTTACGACCCATGCGTAAGGCATGGGGCAGCTTACTGCTGTCAGTAAGCAGTGCAGCCCTGTTAAGCTGCGTCACCGCCCCAGCCGCCGCTCAGTCCACCCCAACCACGCCCAGCGTTTTCAACGTCTTCAGCGGCGGTAAAATCACCCTGGGCGACACCGCCAATACCCAGGCATACTGCAACCCCGATTTTTTTGACAGCCCCCAGATCAATGTCACCGCAGCCAACCTGTTGGGTACCCAGCTGTGTAAAAACAGCAGTAGTACCAACAGCAGCAGCACAGCCGCAGCCACGACCATTGCCACCAGCGGTGCCAACGTCAGCCGCCTGACCCTGCCAGCCTACCTAAGCACCGCCAATCTGCTGGATGTGAATTACGCCAACAGCGCCCAGGTCATCGTCAACAACGGCAGCACCAGCACCACACTCAATGGTGCAGGGCAACTGACTGTCACCAGCAATAGCGGTGGTGCCACAGCATCCCAAACCCTGACCCTCAACGTACAGGGCGGCACCCTCAGCTTACCCGCTGGCGAATACGCCAAAGTCACCACCCAGGCCGGTGGTGTCCTGCACTTCCGTGGTGGCAGTGTGGCCACCCGCATCAAACAACTCACTATCGCCAACTGCAATGGCAGCACCATGGAGTTTGAACCGGGCGATTACTATATTGAAACCGCCAACTGGCAACAAAGCTGTCACCTCACAGTCAGTCCTGCTGCCAGTGGCAATACCGCCACCAGCGTCAAGCTGTATTTTAAAAATGCCTTCACCCTCAATGCCGGCCCCACCTGTTGGAACATCAGCGGCACCTGTGGCAGCAGCATGGGCAATACCCAAATCCAGGCGCAACAACCACAAAAGCTCAAGCTCTACGTATATAACGGCAACTTCACCACCGTACAAGGTGCACAGATAGCTGCCGGTATCTATGTAGACCAGGGCGATGTCAACCTCACCAGCGCGAATAACTTCGCCATCATCGGTGAAGTCTTCGCCAACAACATCAGCAGTACCAATGGTGGGCCTGCTGTGTTTGCGTATCATCAGGTGCTGAGTACTGCAACGGGTAGTGGAGCAGGAAGCAACACCCCACCCAGCATCAGCTTAACGGCCAACCCAGTCAGTGCAATAGCACCAGTCACCATCAACCTGAATGCGACAGCAACAGACACCGATGGCACGGTAGCCAAGGTGGAATTCTTCAACGGCACAACATCTATTGCGACCGTGACTACAGCACCATTCAATATCAACTGGACCAATGTCGCACCAGGTAATTACAGCATCACTGCCAGGGCCACAGACAACCTGGGGGCAGTAAGTACATCAGCGTCAGTACTTGTAAATGTGATAGCGAATGGTCCGAAGGTGTATGATATTCAGACAGATCACATCAACACACCGAGAGTGATTACGGATGCAAGTGGTAATGAAGTCTGGCGTTGGGACAGTGCACCGTTTGGGGAAACGGCACCGAACGAGCAGCCGACGACAGCGACAAATAAATTCACGTTTAACTTCCGCTTTCCGGGGCAGTACTTTGATGCGGAGACGGGTCTGCACTACAATTACTTCCGGGATTATGATCCGCAGGTGGGGCGGTATGTGGAGAGTGATCCGATTGGGTTGGGCGGCGGCGTCAATACGTTTAGCTACGTTGGAAATAACCCTGTTTCAGGATTTGATCCCTCTGGTTTGGTCGTGGTATGTAGCAGTGATGGCAAAACCTTTTCCTGTAATATTCCGGCCGGGCCAAGTTTTGGACCAATACCAGCACCACCAGGCTGGCCAAGGACTATTGACTCCAAAGACAAGAATTATCACTATTACAGTAAAATAACTCGTGTGCCAGGTTGTTCATATGATGACATGTGGCCCAATCTCAAAGATAATCCCACTCCTTGGGATCCAAATCCAGCTACTCCGGATGGAAGTCCTAACAATGCCACACCAACTTGGATGCAGGGTATGGCAAACGGGATGTCTGCTGCTGGGTCTTTTGGGACAGCACCAGCTGGTCAACAGAATTGGATGAATCCGGTAATTTCATATGTTACTGTTGATCACAATACAGGACAGGAAATTGTTGTCAATGTAACAGAGCCAGGCCATACACTTTGGCCTGGTATAACAGCTCGTATTTCTCCTAATGATTTTATGTCAACTTACGGGGTCGGACTTGGTACTGAGCAGGCAGACCAAAATCGCTATCAATGGTATCGAAATATGATAAACAACGTTTGGTACGACGCACAGAAAGGGATCATTCCATGCAAATGTCGCAAATAGTGACTAATTTTTTTGACGCATGTGTGTTTTTTCCAAGGATTATTTTTTTTTCCGGACTTTTGTCCTTGTCTGGTTGCTCAAACGCTGTTGAATTTGTGCAGATTTTTACGGGAAATAACGGACCAACAGGGCCTAATTTGTACCACTTTGAAAATAAGGAACAACTTGATTTATCATGGGTAAAATCTGCGATGAGTCGCTCCGACTATGAAAAAGTTCTGTCAAGAATTGATTTTAAACGACAAGTATTGATTGCTGTTTCAGTAGGAGAAAGAGATTCTGTTAGCGAAAATGTCCAGATTTCGAGAATTAGCTTAGTCCCTGTTGCAGATGACACTATTGTTGATGTTTCTGTTCGGGTAGGTATGGTGAGCAAAGAATGTGAAAAAAATCTAACTTCATATGTTTTTGTTTTAGGTACATTCGAAAAACCAAAGAAAACATTGAGCTATGGTGGTTTTGATATGGACAATTTCAATGCAGGATGTATAGCTGAGTTGTCTGGGCAACCTAATGGACCTTAGCAATTAAGAAAACCGGGGGCAGGTCGTTCAGTCACGCATTTCCGTGACGCGGAATTGTTGTAGTGTGAGACTTGCCCTTGTTTTTTCACGCGCCGTCAATGCCATTAGCCATGTAGCCAGCTACCAGTACGACAATGTAAAGATGGGGTCAGGTCTTACATTCATACATTTCCTTAGCGCGGAATTGTCGTAGTGTGAGACCTGATCCCTTTTTTCAAGCACCGTCAATGCCGTCAGCTCAGTAGCCAGCTAGCGGCGGTAAAATCACCCTGGGTGACACTGTCAATACCCAGGCATACTGCAACCCCGATTTTTATGACAACCCCCAGATCAATGTCACCGCAGCCAACCTGTTGGGTACCCAGCTGTGTAAAAACAGCAGCAGCACCAGCAGCACAGCCGCAGCTACCACCATTGCCGTCAGCGGGTAATCCCCCCATTTTTAACCACAGCTAAAAGTAGCACTATGCTGCAATGGCGAGTTTTTGTTTGGGAGTAGCCCCTCCCAAGGCCATGTTAGGCCGTTCGTGATTGTACGTCCAAAGCCATCGTG